>SVMA01000020.1 GCA_015067635.1 Oscillospiraceae bacterium
TAAGCTATATCTTCCGTCCCCGAAGGTCCTTCCATTATAGCCCCGTTCGACTTGCATGTGTTAGGCACGCCGCCAGCGTTCGTCCTGAGCCAGGATCAAACTCTCAAAATGTTGTATCTAAACTCCTATCGGAGTTCAAATCAATCTTTTGAATAAATTTGTTCTAGCAAATTTTACTCAAGAATTTCGTTGGCTGTTAATTTCGATTTTACATCGCTCAAACAATCCATTTATTGTCCAAGGTGTTTTTCGTTCGTCTCACATTATTCAATTTACAAGATACACGCGCCCCGACAGGCGGTTAGCTTGCTTATTCTAGCACATCTTAAACCCTCTGTCAAGAACTTTTTTCGCTTATTTTTAACTTTTTTTCTAAAGCACTTTTTTCTTAAAAAAAGCCTGGTATCAATGGCCATTTTGCCCTGTTTTGGAAAAATTATTCATCCTGCAAAAGACCCATAAGCTTTTGCCAGTCAAACAACTCCCCGGGATCGTTTTTTTCCGGTTTATATTCCTGATGACCCAGGATATGCTCCCTGTCCATCAGGATGCCGTTTCGCGTGCAGATATCCCGCACCAGTTGGGTCAGGGCTGTGTACTGGGCTGTGGTGAAGCCCTTATATTCCTCCGGAAGTGCATCATACTCCTGCGGATGCAAATAGATGGACATATCCTTTTGGGAACCGATGGCCAAAAGCTCTATGCCGATGGCGTACTGATTCATATTGTCCGTGTATTTTTCCTCGCCGAAGCTCCCGTTCCCGGCATGCCATGCCGCACGGTCCTCCGGCACGAAGCAATAGACCTTGCCGGATCTGTCTATTATATAATGTATACCCAACCGATTGTCTTCAAAGATCCCCCGCACCAGACCGTAGTCAAAAGGATTCTCTCTGTCCAGCATCACAGCACTGGTAAAATGCAGCATCACCAGCTCCGGCGACACTTTTCGTTCTTCCGAAGCGCTTTCAAGGTCCAGAAAATCCTCCTGTGCCACAGGAGAAACATAGACTGCAGACTCCGTCGCAGGCTGTGTGGTGGGAGCCGGCATCGTAGTTGGTGCTGCAGGTGCCGCGGCAGCAGTCTGTGCTGCGCAGCCTGACAGGTACAGTATCATAAGGAATACTGCGAATGCATTTCTCTTTCTCATACTTATCCTCTCTCTGAAACAAAAAAACGGGGGCGGTCGAAGCCGCCCCCGGACGCTGTTTCTCAGGTCACATCTTCCAAAAGACCGTAGCCACCGTCATTTCTGCGGTAGACCACAGCAAATGCGCCGTTATTATCCTCATCCCGGAAGGCGAAGAAGTTATGCTCCAGCAGATTCATCTGCAAGACTGCCTCCTCCCGGTTCATGGGCTGGAAGCTGAACTTCTTAATGCGGACAATGCTCAGATCCTCTTCCTTCTCATCTGCAACAAAAGATGTCTCTTCAGCAGTTCTGACAAAGGCATCCTGCCGCAGGCGGCGTGCCAAACGCGTTTTGTTCTTACGGATCTGTCCCTCGATGGTACCCACTGCGGCATCCACGGAAGCAAACATATCCGAGGTGCTTTCATGCGCCCGGAACCATGTTCCTGCACCGCGAACGGTGAGTTCCACGTTATTCCGGTTCTTTTCTACAGAAAATACGATAAGTGCTTCTGCCTCCTCTTCAAAGTACCGGCCCAGCTTCATTACTTTCTTCTCAGCATAGGCATGGACATTTCCGGGTAATTTCACTTTCTTCTCACTGTACTGAAATTTCATATACGGCAGCTCCTTTCGTATCACCGATCCTTCGGTGTATTATTACTATAACATGATTTTTCTGCAGCGACAAGGGTTGTGCCTTATTTTTTATCTGTGAATAATGCGGTAGCCCAGAATCGGCTGCGGCTCGTAAGTTTCCTCCCGCAGGCAGCGAAGCAGCTCCCGACAGGCAATTTGTCCCAACTCCGCAGCATCAAACCGCAATGCCGAAACTGGATAACGATAGGTGTTGAAGCTTTCGTTGTCCGCCAGAGAATAGATCTGCACATCTCCCGGCGTGACCCATGCGGATTGCTCCATGGTGCGCAGAATGTCTACGCAAATATCATCATCCATAGCCAGGAACCGCCGTACGCCCTGCCGTAGCAGTTCCTCCACCACCGATGCACAGGCACGATAATTCTTAATATCAGTGTGCATTTGCACATTTCCTTCCGGATAGCGTGTATCTGCCACCGCCTGACGGAAGCCTGACAGACGGCTTTGATTGACGATATACCGCATATCGTTGCCCAATACCGCAATTTTTTCCTGATTCCCCTGCAAGACTGTTTTGCAGAATGCACGGCAGCCGCCCACCTGGTCGTGATCTGCTTCCACCGTTGCTTTTCCCCGCATGGCCGGCGGCAGGGAGCCGATGGTGGCAAACGGAATGTCCCGTTCGATCAGCATGTCCACCAGCGCATCGTTTTCCACCGTACGGGAAAGGATCACTCCGTCCACCTTCCGGTTATCCAGTGTGCGAAGCAGGGATTCCGGATACAGATCCGTGGAAAGACACATTAAAATATTGTAATCCCAGTTGAAGGCCTCTTCGCAGATGGCATTCATGATCTGACGGATATAGGGAAGGTCCAGCTGAATAAAGGATTTGGGAAGCACCAGTGCCAAATTATAGGTACGGCTTTCTGCCAAGCCCTTGGCGGATGCACTGGGACGGTAATTGCAGGCCTTTATGTATTCCCGCACCCTGTCCCTTGTTGCGCCGCTGATACGGCCCTTGCCGGAAATGGCACGGGAAACGGTGGTTTTGGAAATCCCCAGATCCCGGGCAATGTCGTCAATGGTAATGTTATGTTTCGCCATATTTTTCTCTTTCCATTTCTGAAATTCTATGTTATACTGGTTGTAATACGTGCGCAATATCTGCGCAACTATTCTACCAAAATCACGCAACATTGTCAATCCCTGTAAGATTGTAGGAGGAGCTTTTATGAGTAAAGCAGATGCAATTTACCGCGCAACCTGTCTGGATATTTTGGAAAACGGTTTCTCTGACGAAAACTTGGCAGTACGCCCCCATTGGGCGGATGGTACCCCTGCTCACACCATCAAAAAGTTCGGTGTGGTCAACCGCTACAATCTGGCAGAGGAATTCCCTCTGATGACCCTGCGGCGTACTTACTGGAAAAGCGCTGTGGACGAGCTTCTGTGGATCTGGCAGAAAAAATCCAACCGCATCGACCAACTGGGCAGTCATGTCTGGGATGAATGGGCCGGCGAGGATGGCACCATTGGCAAGGCCTACGGCTATCAGCTTGGGGTGAAATACCAATTTGCAGAAGGTCAGTTTGATCAGGTGGATCGGGTTTTGTATGATTTGAAGCACAATCCCGCTTCCCGCCGAATCCTCACCAGCATCTACAACTTTGCAGATCTACATGAGATGAATCTCTATCCCTGTGCCTATTCCATGACCTTTAATGTATCCGGTGATACCCTGAACGGCATTTTGAATCAGCGCTCTCAGGATATGCTCACAGCCAACAACTGGAACGTATGCCAGTACGCCGTACTGATGCACATGATGGCACAGGTGTCCGGCTTGAAGGTGGGCGAGCTGGTGCACGTGATTGCAGACTGCCACATTTATGACCGGCATATCCCCATGGTTAAGGAAATGCTGAAAAACAAAGGCTTCCCTGCTCCGAAATTCTCTATGGATGAGAGCATTACAGATTTTTATGCCTTCACCAAGGACAGCTTCAAGGTAGAGAATTACCAGTACCATCCCTTTGATTTTGAAATTCCTATGGCAATATAAGCCTTCCCTTTGGGAGACAAGTATGTAATGGAGGTGGTTGTATGGAACTCATTGTAGCAGTATATGACGATTGGGGCATCGGCAAAGACGGTACTCAGCCCATCGCCCTGTCCGCGGACCGCAAATTTTTCCGGGAAACCACGAAAGGCGCGGTGGTGGTCGTAGGACGCCGTACGGCTGAGGACTTCCCCAACGGACAGCCCCTTCCCAACCGGGTAAATGTTATGTTAACCAGAAATAAAGCGGACCGTCCCGGCTTTACTGTGGTTTCTTCTCCGGAGGAAGCCTTCTCCCTGTCCCAAACTGCTCAGCGGACCATGGTGATTGGCGGCGGAAGTATTTACCGGCAAATGCTTCCTCTGTGCCACACTGCTTATGTCACAAAGGTCCATACGAAGCCGAAATCCGACACCTTCTTCCCCAACCTGGATCAGGCAGAGGATTGGTTCTTAGCGGAAACGCTTCAAAGCGGCGAAGAAAACGGCATTCGCTATGAAATGTGCTTGTATAAAAGAAAGGAAGCGGTTTGACCGTTTCCTTTTTTATAAGTTTGAAAATCCAAACGGAGGTACGCCTGTGAAAAACCCTTTTTCCATACATAAACTGGTTCTGCGGGGACTTTTTGCTGCAGGCATGGCAATCTGCGCATGGATTTCCGTCCCTTTGGGAGATATTTCCTTTACATTGCAATCCTTCGCCCTGTTTCTTTCGCTGTTTTCCTTAGGCGGCAAAGACGGAAGCATCATCTTTGCGGTGTATCTGCTCATGGGTGCAGCCGGTCTGCCGGTTTTTTCCGGTTTTCAGGGCGGCTTTGGGATTTTACTGGGTCCCTCCGGCGGCTATCTTTGGGGTTTTGCGCTGGCAGGACCTGTTTATTGGCTTTTGACGTACCTTCAGGGTGAGAAGGCCGCAATCCCCGCTGCTTGCGCAGGCATGCTGCTTTGCTATTTACTGGGCTCTCTTTGGTTTCTTTTTGTCTATGCTGACGGTCTTGCCTGGTGGATGGTTATCGGAAAATGTGTATTGCCTTTTATCCTTCCGGATGCCATTAAATTTTTCCTTGCTTACCGCCTGTCCCGCCGACTGCACCGCTATATTTAAGGACATACCCTTCCCCTCCCGGGCATAGATTTGCCACAGGAGGGGATCTTTTATGCGGAAACGGGATTTGTTATTGATCAGTGCAGCGCTTTTTCTGGCTTTGGCTCTGGCCGGTCATCTGTTTTTGAAAAACGCCATCGCCACCGGCGCGTGGGGGCTGAGCTTCCGGCAGGAAGGTACTGCACCCATCGGACCGGCCTCTGCCCGGGAGCTGGCGCGCTTTGACGGGGCTTATTTGGGCGACACCACAAAAAAGGTACTGTATCTGACCTTTGATGCCGGCTACGAAAATGGCTGTACCGGCAAGATTTTGGATATTTTGCAGAAGCACAAGGTGCCTGCCGCCTTTTTCCTGGTAGGCAATTATATGGAAACCAATCCGGATCTGGTGCGACGGATGGTTTCTGAGGGACACATTGTAGGCAATCATACCATGCACCATCCGGATATGAGCAAGATTGCCGACGAGGCCGCCTTCCGCAAAGAGCTGGAGGATCTGGAAGCACTGTATACACAGATCACCGGTCAGGCTTTGCCAAAATACTACCGTCCGCCTCAGGGCGTTTACAGTCAGAAAAACCTGGAAATGGCGCAAAAGCTGGGATACCGTACGGTATTTTGGAGCCTTGCCTATGTGGACTGGAACAACAATTCCCAGCCCACCGCCGATTATGCCTTCTCCAAGCTGTTGCCCCGCACCCACAACGGGGCGGTGATCCTGCTCCATTCCACCAGCCAGACCAATGGAGAAATTTTGGATGAACTGCTGACCAAGTGGAAAGCGCAGGGTTACTCTTTCGCCCCGATTTCCGAATTGTTTGCACAACCGACCTAATCACAAAAAAGCACCGTTTTCCGAAGAAAACGGCGCTTTTTACATATCTTACATATCGAAGGGCTCCATACCCAGAACGGGGTGACCCACCTCGCCCAGGTATTCCAGCAACTGCTCCGGATCTTCGGTGCAGACGGTTTCGTCAGCCACCATGTCGGTGAAGTTCTCAACACCGTACATTTCCAGAACGGTGGCATCCAGGCGCTCGCGCATCTGATCCTTCAGCATCTTGGGCATCCAGACGATACGGCCGGGACCGCCTTCCGCGGCGATGAACTTCTTGGAACTGATGAAGTGCTTGCCGTGACCCATAAAGCCGGGGGTCTGAACACCGCCGCCGGTCATGGAAGCCATATCGGAGAAGCTCATACCCAGAGGTGTCATGCCTGCATGCTCACGGCAGGTAATAACCACGCCCATGGAGCAGGGCTCGACACCGCAGATACATTCGAAGCATCCGCAGGAGGTCATGGGATCCTCAAACAGGGAGTACAGTGTGATCCTTTCAACTGCACCGTGGGAGTAGGTGTTGACCGCCTCGTCCATGGAGTCGTAACGACCCAGACGCTCGTCCTGGCAGCCGGCCTTGAGGATGGGCTGGCAGGGACCGTGGGGATCCAGCTCCTTGGTAGCCTTGGCATCCAGCCAGGAAACCGCACCGCACAGACCCAGACGCTCGGGAGTGACGATACAAACATGGCTGGGAGAGAAGGCCTGACACATGATACAGGTGTAGAAGGTGTCCACAGACTCGTCGGTCATGGAAGCCAGTCTTGCATCACGGGTATTGAAAATCTCATTGGCCTTGGCGCGCAGTTCCTTGTTCTGCTCAGCATCCACCACGATGGTGACCTGGCACTTGTCGGCAACTGCCTCAAACTCGCTCATAACTTTGGCGTAGAGGACCTCGCCCAGATGACGGAACTTGAAGCCGGCCTCAAAATCAGCCTTGCTGATACGGACGCGGATCATATCACGCTGACCGGTGTGCATAACGCCCTCGATACAGTTGAGCCATGCGTGGATCTTACGCTCCATAACGGCTTCAAAGTCAGCCTGCATAGACTTGCCGGCCACATCGATGGTGTAGGACAGGCTGATCTTGCTGCCAACGGGAATCTCATCAATCTCAGGTCCGATGACGGTGATCTTGTGATCCTCCACTTCCTGCATGGTCTTGGTCTGTACCAGCTCGAAGCAGTCCACACGGGAGCCGTCCACTTCCACCTGCATATCACCCTTACGGATGATCTCGCCCTCGAAGGCAGTAGCATAGGAGACGGGGATGTCGATCTTGGTGATCTTCAGCTTGATGTCACGGGCTTCCAGAGAGGTGGCATTCCACTTCCCGGTATCCAACTGCTGGATCAGGGACTTGGGAACGCGGAACATGTTTTCCGTCTCGTTGGAAACAACGGGGAAGCCCAGGCAGATGGCACCTGCACCGTAAGAAACGATCTCATCAGACAGGGGCTTGTAGGCGTTGACGAATGCACGGACGCGGTCCATGGTGTATTTGTACAGGCTCTTGGTATCACCGGGGGTGATGTTGCCGAAAATCAAAGCGGCACGCAGAGCGACGGAAACAACATGGATAACAGACTGCATCTCATAACCCAGGGGGCAGACACGGACGCCCTCACCGGTCTTCATGCCGGCGTCGGCCAGGTGACGGATGCCTTCGCCGGTCACGGTGACCAGCAGACCCTGTGCCTGGTAGGACTTTGCCAGAGCGACAGTCTCCTCGGGTGTCTCAGCACCGCCGATGATAACGGCCACGCCGGGGATATCGCCGGTAACCAGGGGCAGACCCAAGTTACGCACAAAGGCGTCGGTCAGGAAGCCCATTTCGGGCTCTGTATAGGGTTCGGCACCGCCAATGTATTTCAGAACTTCCAGAAATTCTGCACACAGCGCAGAAGCAACACCGCTGTCAAAAGCGTCCTGCAGGCGGGGAGAACGGGTCATCATAGGCTTGATGTCATTTTCCAGAGCGACCTTCAGTTCGCCCAGGTTGTTTATCTTCTTGCCGGTGATGGAGTAGTAGCAGGGCAGGTTATACGCAGTTGCAGGGAAAGCAACAGGCTCAGCCTCGCCAAACTTGGCGATAGCCTCGTCGATAGCAGCAACGGTACGGCTGTAATTGTAATCGTTACCGCCAAAAACTCTATCAAAAAGTGTCACGATATTTCCTCCTATGTTGATTTTTTCCTATTGTCATTGCGAACCAGTGCGCACACCGGTGTGGTAATCTCCTTCTTAAGATGGGGATTCCCACGGTCGCTTCGCTCCCTCAGAATGACATACTGTTGTGTTTTATTCATCTTGATCAAGGATTTCCTTGATTCGCTGAATTTCTTCGATTGCCGCGGGGCTGAAATCGTAAGGTGATTTTCCGTTCCGGTCAGCATCCATGATTTCCGTGTTGTAGTGGATAAATCCCAAAAAATCCTCAGCAGGAATAGCCTTTCGGATGAATTCCTCATCCTGGGCATCCCGAATTTTATTGGCTACCACCCGCACCTTTTTTACACCCAGATCCGCCGCTAAACGCTTGACGTTGCGGTAAGTCTGTACGGATCGGGAGCCGGGTTCAATCACTACGATAAACTGATCCATATTTGCGGCGGTTCCCCGTCCAAGGTGCTCCAAACCAGCCTCCATATCCATGATCACCACGTCGTTCTTCCGGTAGGTCAGGCTGGCTAATATTTGCTTGAGCATCACATGCTCAGGACAAACACAGCCGCTGCCGCCCAAATCAACCGTTCCCATCACCAGCAGCTTGACCCCGTTGATATCCTTGGCATAGGTATCCGGGATGTCCGCCACGTAGGGGTTGAGCTTGTAGAACTTATTGTCGTCACTGGCGCCGGTTCGTTCCTTTGCCAGTGCGTGCATTTTGGAAATAGGGGTAATGGAGTCCACTTCCTCTTGGCTCATACCCAATGCCAAACCCAGGTTGGCATCCGGGTCCACATCGGCAGCCAAAACAGTTCTGCCCTCTGCGGCATAAAGCCTTGCCAGGGTGGAAGATAATGTGGTTTTGCCCACACCGCCCTTACCGGTAATCGCTACTTTCATTGGAAAATCCTCATTTATGCTGTCATTGTGGGGCATCCCTTGGCCCCCTCTGAGGAGGCTGTCAGCCGAACAGGCTGACTGGGGGAGAGATTTCTCTCCCTCCGACAAAAATCAGAGATTTTTGCCACCTCCCTCGACAGAGGGAGGCAAGGCGGCTTCGCCGCACCCCGCAATAATGTAAGTTTTTATCAGATGCCCAGTGCGGCACGCTTGGCTTCGATGCAGGCGATCATCTTGTCACCCAAAGCATCGATATCGGTATCCACCACAAACTTGGCTTCCACCCATTCGTTGATGCCGTGGTCACCCTGGAGCAGTGCGGTAACTTCCTCGGAGCCCTTGGAGTAGGGATCCACACCCAGGAAGGTCTCAATACCGGTGGCTACAACATAGTTGCCGATGGAAACAGCCTTTTCAGACATCCATTCCGGTGCACAGCCCACAACGGGAACCTGAGAAATGTTAATGCCCCAGTCCTTGGCAATGTCAGAGGCCAGGATCATCATACGGGAAATGTCAACACAGGAGCCCATGTGCAATACAGGAGGAATGCCGGCCAGTTCACAAACTCTCTTCAAGCCTGCGCCGCAGTATTCCTTTGCCTTTTCGGGATCCATCAGACCGGCCTTGGCGGCGGCCTGTGCGCTACAACCGGAAACGATGAGAATGATATCGTTCTCCAGCAGTTTTTTCATCAAACTGATGTGGGCAGAGTCGGGACGAACCTTGGGGTTGTTACAGCCGACCATTGCCACAGCACCGCGAAGCACGCCGGAGTGCACACACTCGATCAGCGGCTTGGTTGTGCCGAACTCGTCCACCTGAGAGTTGGCAACACCGTCCAGAACCGTCTTAATGGCTTCCACGGAGTAGCCGACTCTGGCCTTCTGCTTCTGGTTGGGAATGTTCACCAGGTCAGGAGTCCGGTTGACGAAATTCTCAATCGCCATCTTCACGATCGCCTTGGCGTTCTCGCCGGCAGTTTCGGCGTGGAACTGGATGAACTCAGAGTCAGGCATCCGGGCGATGGGAGAGGTGGTAATAAACTTGGTATGGAAGCACTTGCTCAAGGGACCCAGTGCGGGGAAGATGCACTGCACGTCCACCACGATGGCTTCACAAGCGCCGGTAAGTACCACATTTTCCTGGTTCAGGAAGTTACCCGCCATGGGAATTCCGTGACGCATGGTGACCTCATTGGAGGTACAGCAGACACCGGAAACGGTGATGCCCTTTGCGCCCATGCTCTTGGCATAAGCGATCATCTCGGGATCATTGGCGTAGTAAACGATCATTTCAGACAGGGAAGGATCGTGACCGTGAACAACGATATTCACGTTTTCCTTCTCCATAACACCGATATTGGCTTCGGTGTCCACGGGCTTGGGTGTACCGAACATAACGTCAGAGAATTCCGTACCCATCATAGAGCCACCCCAACCGTCACTCAAGCCGGCACGCAGGGACTGACGGATCAGTGCCTCCGGCAGAGAAGAACAACCCATGTGGGTCATGTGCATTGCCGTGGCGACCTCCCGGTCGATTGCCCGGGGCATGATCTCTGCTTCTCTCCACAGCTGCTTGGTGTGCTCAGGAGCGCGTTGTGCAAATTTTTGTTCACCGAAGGGGAAGCCGTATTCCAGCAGTCCGATCTCAGCGATTTCGTGAGCCAGGTCATAAATGTCCTTGCCCTCGGTTTCCACGCCCCACTCCTTGGCAATACGGATCAGCTTTTCAGGATCCTTGACCTGATAATTGCCGCCCTCTTTGGTCTGGTGCAGGGTGTGCATGATCTCACGACCGTGGTCGGAGTGTGCTGCTGTGCCGCCTACGGTGAAGCGCAGATAGTTACGTGCCACGATGCCGTGCACATCACAGCCGCAGATGCCCCGGGGTGCCTTGGGAGTGATCCGGCAGGGACCCATGGAGCAGATTCGGCAGCAGGTACCTGCTTCGCCGAAGCCACAGTGGGGAGTTTGGTTTTTGACACGCTGCTGCCAGGTGTCTGCGCCAACCTTCTTGCCGTTTTCCAGCAAGGCGTTGGTGGCTTCTTCCATTTCCTCAACGGTGGTTAAAGATGCCCAATCCTTCAATCTAGTTTCCTCCTAAATATTTTTGACCGATACGCAGGTAACGCACCGGCGCATAGTGTATCATTATTATTTTATATGTAAACAGGTCAAATGTCAATCGTTGTTTTCGCCGAAATATTTGTTTTTTCTCATCCCCCACAGGGGGATTTTGCTGTTTTTTCGGACAAGAAAAAGGCTCCCCGCAGGGAGCCTGAAAGTTTTTCTTATTTTGCGGAAGGACCGGATCGGAGCTGAACATCATGGTAGCCGCCCTCTACGATAGAAGTGGAAGAAACCAAGGTCAGCTTGGCTTCCCGCTGAAGGTCGGGAATGTTGATCACGCCGCAGTTGCACATGGTGGATTTCACCTTATACAGACTGGCTTCCACATTGTCCCGCAGCGCACCGGCATAGGTTACGTAAGAATCCACGCCTTCTTCAAAGCTCAGCTTGGTGCTGCCGCCCAGATCATAGCGCTGCCAATTCCGGGCACGGTTACTGCCTTCGCCCCAATATTCCTTCATATAAGAGCCGTTTACCAGTACCTTGGGCGTGGGAGATTCGTCAAACCGGGCAAAATACCGGCCCAGCATCAGAAAATCTGCACCCATGGCCAGCGCCAGCGTCATGTGATAATCGTGAACGATACCGCCGTCGGAGCAAATGGGCACATAGATGCCCGTTTCCTTAAAGTATTCGTCCCGGGCTGCGGCAACCTCAATCAAAGCAGAGGCCTGTCCGCGGCCGATACCCTTGGTTTCCCGGGTGATGCAGATGGAGCCGCCGCCGATGCCTACCTTTACAAAATCTGCACCCGCCTTTGCCAGGAACAGGAATCCATCCCGATCCACCACATTGCCGGCGCCGATTTTAACGGTATCCCCATAGTTTTCCCGAACCCATGCAATCGTCTTTTCCTGCCAGCAGGTATATCCCTCGGAGGAATCAATGCACAGAACGTCTGCACCGGCTTCCAGCAGTGCGGGAATCCGGGTGGCATAATCCCGGGTATTGATGCCGGCACCTACCAAATAACGCTTTTTGCTGTCCAGCAGTTCCCGGGGATTGGCCTTGTGGGAGGAATAGTCCTTACGGAATACGAAGTACATCATGTTTCCGTCCTTATCCACAATGGGCAGAGAGTTGAGCTTGTGCTCCCAAATGATGTCATTGGCTTCCTTCAAGGTGGTTTCTGCAGGCGCTACCACCATTTTTTCAATAGGGGTCATGAAGCTTGCCACCTTCTGGGACGGATCCATTCGGGAAACGCGGTAATCCCGACCGGTGACAATACCCAGGAGCTTTCCGTTGGGTGTGCCGTCATGGGTGATGGCTACGGTGGAAAAGCCATTGGCTTCCTTCAGAGCCAGCACATCGGCAAGGGTATCCTCCGGCATCAAATTGGAGGCAGAGGCCACAAAGCCTGCCTTGTGTCCCTTCACTCTGGCCACCATTGCGGCCTGAGATTCAATAGACTGAGAGCCGAAAATAAAGCTGATGCCGCCTTCCTTGGCAAGGGCAATGGCCAGCGTGTCGTTGGAAACCGACTGCATAATCGCGGAGGTCAGGGGGATGTTCATGGAGATCGCCGGTTCTTCTTTTCCCTTGCGATACTTGGTCAGAGGGGTCCGCAGGGAAACATTGTCCGGAATGCATTCCTCGGATGTATATCCGGGAATCAGCAGGTACTCGCTGAAGGTGCGGCTGGGCTCTTGCATATAGTGGGCCATGGGGATTACCTCCTGTTTTCTGTTTTTACACAATATACCACAATTCCCCCTAGAGGGTCAAGGGCGGTTTTGCAAAATATACCTACAAATTTCTGCTGAAATCCGGGCCTATTCTAGGTGAATCAGCATAAAGGCGAAGCTGTTACCTGCACAACAGCTTCGCCTATGATTTATTCGGTTACGGGTTCGGATTCTTCCTCAGAGGAAGGCTCCTCCACAGCTTCCTGTACTTCCTCTTCCGGTTCGGGAGTTTCCTCTGCGGATGCGGCAACTGCCGCGCAGACTACCTTCACAGGAGCCGTCACCACAGCGGCTACCAGAGCTGCCTTTCTCTTAATGCTCACAAGAATTCCCAGTACAATGCCGCCGGCAAGCAACGCAAAGCCACCCACCAGGAACAGAATGTGCACCGTGGTCAGCGTACCGTACAACGACTGGGCGACCATCACCCAAGGCTCCTCCTGCGGCATAATCGCGAACAGGATCGGAATCAGCAGGAACAGCAAGCCTGCCAGTATCACCGGATAACCGCAGCGGCGCAATCCGGCAGCAAGCTGGCGGAGATTGGTAAAGAGAATTGCCACTATAAGCACCAGCATTCCTGCCATAACGGTCAGCAGCGTACCGGTGGAAGAAAGGGTGCGCACGATACCCACCATCTGGTTCAGTATATCCAATTCCTTTGCTCCCGGAAGCTCTCCGTCGGGGGAATCGGGACTGCCTGATGCCAGCTCCATAAAGCCGGCCAAGCCCTCTGCCTCCACCTTCTGAATGATCTCATTTTCCTTAAAGACCTGGGTTACGGTCTCCTTGATATCCTCCGGCAGAGGCTCTCCCGTAATTTCCTCAATAAGCTCCTTGTTTTCGTCGATCAGCTGGATAATTTCCTCGGCCTCAAAGGTCGTATTTACTTCTCCCATCAGATAATCGGAGATCAAAGCGGCAGTTTTATCCGCCATGTAGTCCTTTACAGTGGATTCCTCAATCAGGTTTTCCAGTTCCTTCTGACTGACGGTAAGACCGCCTTCCACTGCTCCGTCCAGCTCCTCATAGAGCATATCCACCAGCTGTTCGCTCAGGCTGGATGCCAGACTGTCAGGATTATCCAAACGGGGCATATTCAAAACAGGCTTGCTGACCGGCGCAGCGGACACACCGCCATTGCCGGGCTTCAGAGCCGGACGTCCCTGAATGCGGACGGGGTCCATAAACAGTTGACGCGCGACCACACGCAGGCTGTCCTCAGACACTGCCGTGCGCACGTCCACCACAAGAATTGCGGCAACTGTTGCAAAGAACAGCAGTACCGCCAGGGCTACGGATGCACACGCCAAGCCAAAGCGGGCACCCAGACTCAACTTTTTCTGCTTAAACATTTTCAGGTCTCCTTTAACTGTTAGATATAATTATTGGTGCTGTCATCGTAGATGTAATTCCATGTAGTAGTACCGTTGGATATGGATGCCAGTTCCCGACCATTTTGCCAGGTGTAGGTCCATGTACCATCGTTAAGGGGATTACCGATGTCATCGTAGGTAATGGTTTGACCGTCGTAAGCGGTCAGTAAATCGCCCCAAGAAGCATCACCATAGGTATAGGGAACGGTATCAACAGGCGTTCCCAAGTCACCGGTGGTATAGGCGTATTCTTTGCGAGGATAACAGCTGAAGGGAGGTTAATCCCTCCTAAAGTGAATTAGAATCTCACAGCCCGTATTGATCTGTTATTGTCGATTCTCCGATTCGCACAAATGTATAGTGTTTCCCTTCGTCATCCTTGAGAACATATTCGTTGTCTGAAAGCCCCACAAACTCAAATGCGTATATTATTTCACCACAGTCAAAATCCGGATGATCCCATTCTTGACATATTATCCAGACATAAGTTGCTCCGTGATCGCCGCTCAATATAGATGCAATCCTGTCACCGTTTATAATGACATAGTTTTCATTTTCATTCATTGGAATGTGCTCATCAGATGAAAGAAAGGCGCCTTTACGTTCAATTGTAAATTGCGCCTGCAAATCAGCGCAGTACCATACACCGTCGCTCGAATACGTCCTTTGGCGTGCAAGCAGATAACCCGAAAATCAGCAACAGCACAACGAATAATACGCTACATCTTTTCATATGTATCTCCTCCTCGATAAACGCCTAAGCAAGTAAATCTATTATTAGAGTACCACCTATGGAAAATAAAGTCAATTCACTTTCCGGTTTTATCCGGAGCAGCAAAATAATTCTTGACAAACAGAAAGGATGCGGCTATAATACACTAGCCTGCGTATGCGGGTAATCCTTGCTCCCGGCGCGACCGGGGGCCAAAAGTCCAAAAGGAGGTGCAAACAACATGGCTAAGATTTCCGGTAAGTATGAGGCGCTTTACATCCTCGATCCCGCCCTGGGTGAGGAAGGCATCGCCGCACTTGTGGAAAAGTTCAAGGCAATGGTGGAAGCGGAGGGTACTCTCACAAATGTCGATGAGTGGGGCAAGCGCCGTTTGGCCTATCCCATCAACGATCTGCCCGAGGGCTACTACGTTCTGATGAACTTCGAGTCCAAGCCTGCGTTCCCCGCAGAGCTGGAGCGTGTGATGAAGATCACCGAAGGCGTCATGCGTTGCCTGACCACCGCAGTGGAGGGCTAAAATATGCTCAACCACATTGTTATCATGGGTCGACTGACCCGTGACCCCGAGCTTCGCCGGACCGGCAGCGGTGTCGCCGTTGCCAGCTTTACCGTCGCTGTTGACCGTGACTTCGGCAACAAGGACGGCGGCGAAAAGGAAACCGATTTTATCGACTGCGTCGCCTGGCGTCAGACTGGAGAATTCGTCTCCAAGTATTTCACCAAGGGTCGCATGGCAGTGGTTTCCGGTCGGCTCCAGATTCGTTCCTGGACCGACAAAGACGGCAATAAGCGCCGCAGCGCAGAAGTCGTTGCAGACAATGTCTACTTCGGCGACAGCAAGCGCGACGGTGACGGTGCAGGCAGCTTCGCTGCTCCTGCCGCATCCGGCTTCAGCGGTTATTCCGCCCCTGCCGCAGCTCCCGCATCCGATTTTGCGATGCTGGATGACGATGATGCCCAGCTGCCGTTCTGATCAAATGAACTTTTTCACATTCTCACGAAGGAGGTAATCTTCATGGCTAACGAACAGCGTGTTGCCCGTCCCCGCAAGCGCAAGAAGGTTTGCGCATTCTGCGTAGATAAGGTGACCAGCATCGATTATAAGGACACTGCAAAGATCCGCCGTTACCTGTCCGAGCGTGGCAAGATCCTGCCCCGCCGTACCACCGGCACCTGCGCAGCCCATCAGCGTGACCTGACCATCGCAATTAAGCGTGCCCGTCAGATCGCTCTGCTGCCCTACGTTGCTGACTGATTTTCAGAACAACCCAGCCCTCAAGGCACCAAGCCTTGGGGGCATTTTTTGTAAAGCTCGCCCAAGATGTCATTGCGAACCAGTGACCGATGTCACTGGTGTGGCAATCCGCATCCCCTGCCGCCATAGGCGGCGCGGCGCCTTGCACCGCAAGAAAACGGATTCCCACGCCAGTGGGCGCACTGGCTCGGAATGACATGCGTTTCAGGGTTTTGCGGAGCCTTTCCGCGGCGCGTGGAGAGGGGCGTTTCGCCTTCCGTATTTCCATGAGCGAAAAATGTAAAAATTACTGCGAAATATGCACTTTATTTCTGCAAAATTCAGTAGACAATAAAAGGTTTTTGTGGTATACTGTATGCGGTGAAGATTGGACTTTCCAATCTAGCAAACATAATTTCAGCGGTTAACCGCACATAATTTAGGAGGAAGCAAACTATGGCATTGGATCTTCAGAAGTATGGCATTACCGGCACTACCGAGATTGTCTACAACCCCACTTACGAGCAGCTGTTCGAGGCAGAGATGGACCCCACCCTGGAGGGTTATGAAAAGGGTCAGCTCACCGAACTGGGTGCTGTGAACGTTATGACCGGTATCTACACCGGCCGTTCCCCCAAAGACAAGTTCATCGTTATGGACGAAAACTCCAAGGACACCGTGTGGTGGACCTCCGACGAGTTCAAAAACGACAACAAGCCCGCTTCTCAGGAAGCATGGAAGGCCTGTAAGGAGCTGGCTCTGAAGGAGCTGTCCGGCAAGAAGCTGTACGTTATGGACGTTTTCTGCGGCACCAACCCCGACTCCCGTATGGCAATCCGCTTCATTATGGAAGTGGCATGGCAGGCACACTTTGTAAAGAATATGTTCATCGCTCCCACTGCAGAGGAGCTGGCCAATTTCGAGCCCGACTTCATCTCCTACAACGCTTCCAAGGCTAAGGTGGAGAACTTCAAGGAGCTGGGTCTGAACTCCGAGACTGCCGCTATCTTCAACATCACCTCCCGTGAGCAGGTCATTTTGAACACCTGGTACGGCGGCGAAATGAAGAAGGGTATGTTCTCCATGATGAACTACTACCTGCCCCTGCGCGGCATTGCTTCCATGCACTGCTCCGCCAACACCGATATGAACGGCGAGAACACCGCCCTGTTCTTCGGTCTGTCCGGCACCGGCAAGACCACCCTGTCCACCGACCCCAAGCGTCTGCTCATCGGTGATGACGAGCACGGCTGGGACGACAACGGCGTGTTTAACTTCGAGGGCGGCTGCTACGCCAAGGTCATCAACCTGGATAAGGATTCTGAGCCCGATATCTACAACGCCATCCGCCGCAACGCTCTGCTGGAAAACGTCACTGTAGACGAAAACGGCAAGTGCGACTTTGCTGACGGCTCCGTTACTGAGAACACCCGTGTCTCCTACCCCATTGACCACATCGAAAAGATCGTTCGCCCTGTGTCCGCAGGTCCCGATGCCAAGAATGTCATCTTCCTGTCCGCTGACGCTTTCGGCGTTCTGCCCCCCGTTTCTATTCTGACTCCCGATCAGGCAAAGTATTACTTCCTCTCCGGCTTTACCTCCAAGCTGGCCGGCACCGAGCGCGGTATTACTGAGCCCACCCCCACTTTCTCCGCTTGCTTCGGCGCTGCTTTCCTGGAACTGCATCCCACCAAGTACGGCGAAGAGCTGGTCAAGAAGATGGAAAAGTCCGGTGCCAAGGCTTACCTGGTCAACACCGGCTGGAACGGCACCGGCAAGCGTATCTCCATTAAGGATACCCGCGGCATCATTGACGCCATTCTGGACGGCTCTATTCTGAAGGCCGAGACCAAAACCATTCCTTACTTCGGTCTGGAAGTTCCCACCGCCCTGCCCGGCGTGGACAGCGGTATTCTGGATCCCAGAGACACCTATGCAGATGTTGCTGACTGGAACGCCAAGGCACAGGATCTGGCTGCCCGGTTCCAGAAGAACTTTGTTAAGTACACCGGCAATGACGCAGGTAAGGCCCTGGTCGCCGCCGGCCCCAAGGCTGAGTAATCAACATTATATTTCCCCATCCCACCGGCCGGTGGGATGGGGGGAAACCTTCCCCTGGGGGAAGGCTTTATGCCCGGTGCAGAGGATAAAAGCACTTTATCTTGTGCACTGTGTATGAAACAGTTGTATAACATTATTATTTTGGAGGTTACACCAAATGGCTCAAAAAGTTCAATTTGTTGAGACTGTGCTCCGTGATGCCAATCAGTCCCTCATCGCCACACGCCTGCCCTTCGAGAAGTTCGCTCCCATGCTGGAAACCATCGACAAGGCCGGCTACTACGCCGCAGAATGCTGGGGCGGTGCGACATTTGATGTCTGCCTGCGTTATCTGAACGAGGATCCGTGGGAGCGTCTGCGGAAGATCCGGGAGAAAATGCCCAACACCAAGCTGCAAATGCTGCTGCGGGGGCAGAATGTTCTGGGTTATTCCCACTATCCGGATGATTTCGTCAAGCTTTTCGTACAGAAAGCTGTGGAAAACGGCATGGACATCATCCGTATCTTTGACGCTCTGAACGACGTAAAAAACCTGAAGGTTGCTATGGAAGCCACCGTTAAGGCCGGCGCCATTGCCTCCGGTACGATTTCCTACACCACCTCCCCTGTCCATACCCACGAAAACTACGTGAAGATGGTCAAGGAGCTGAAGGAAATGGGTGCTTCCACCATCTGTATCAAGGATATGGCCGGTATTATGGGTCCCCAGGAGGCTTACGATATGGTCTCCGCCATTAAGGACGCTGTGGACCTGCCCATCGACCTGCACACCCACTCCACCACCGGTTTGGCCTTCATGACCTACCTGAAAGCAGTGGAAGCCGGTGTGGATATCATCGACACCGCCATTTCTCCCTTCTCCGGCGGTACTTCCCAGCCCGCCACCGAAACGCTGGCTTACGCTTTGCGTCAGTTGGGCTATCAGGTGGATCTGGATGACAACTGCCTGATCGCTATGGCGGATTACTTCAAGGGCGTACGGGACGAATTCGTTGCAGACGGCACGATGATGCCCAAGTCCATGGCAACCGATACCCAATGTCTGACCTACCAGGTGCCCGGCGGTATGCTTTCCAATCTGCTCAGCCAGCTGAAGCAGATGAATGCTCTGGACCGTTTCGATGAGGCCTTGGCAGAAACTCCCAAGGTCCGCAAGGACATGGGTTATCCCCCCCTGGTAACACCTACCTCTCAGATGGTGGGCGTTCAGGCAGTGAGAAATGTGCTGGACGGTCAGCGGTATAAGACGGTTTCCAAGGAAATCAAGGCTTACTGCCGCGGCGAATACGGCACCACCCCCGCCCCCATTGATCCCGAGATCCAAAAGCAGATTTTGGGCGATGAGAAGCCCATCGAGGGTCGCTATGCCGATTCTCTCGCTCCCATTGTGGAAGAGACTCGGGAGAAGCTGGCCGGCATTGCCAAGAGTGACGAGGATGTGCTCAGCTACATTGCTTTCCCCAATCTGGCTGAAAAGTTTATGGAAAACCGGAAGGCAAAGGAAGAAAACATCGCCACCTATTCCATCGTAGAAGCCTAAGGAGGTAACACGATGCTGACAAGTTTAACTTTAGCGGCAGCCACGCCTGTGGGCTTGGGCGATGCCACTACCCTGGCCATTTTGGGTTATGGTGTTGTTTTTGCCGGTTTGATCGTGCTGATGCTGGTCATCGCGCTGGTGGGCAAGTTCTTCTCCCGAAAAAGAAAAGCAGCTGCACCGGTGGAGGTCCCCACAGAAGAACCCGCACCTGTGGAATTTATCGAAACCCCGGCACCCGGCTCTGCCGGCGAGCTGAAGCTGTATGATACCCCGCCGAAAACAGCCGCTATGCTCATGGCCATCGTGGCTGACAAGCTGGGCAAGCCCCTGAACGAATTGCGGTTCATTTCCATTAAGGAGGTCAAGTAACTATGATTTATAAGGTAACACTGAACGGCCGCACCTACGAGGTTGAGGTAGAAGCCGGCAAGGCAATGTGCCTGAATGAATATGAAGCCTTTGCACCCGCTGCGGCACCTGCCGCTGCGCCTGCTCCCGTCGCTGCACCTGCAGCTCCTGCTGCTCCTGCGACTCCTGCCGCACCTGCTGCTGTTGCCGGCGGTGAGACGGTTTCTGCGCCCATGCCCGGCACGATTCTCCGCGTGAATGTCCAGCCCGGACAGGCTGTGAAATCCGGCGAACTGCTGTTGGTTTTGGAAGCAATGAAGATGGAAAACGAAATTATGGCTCCCAAGGCCGGAACTGTTGCACAGGTCCTGGTCTCCAAGGGCTCCAATGTGGATACCGGCGCTGCCTTGGTTATTCTCAATTAACGAGGTTGCTGCATGAATATCAATGTTGGTGAAATCCTCGGTAAAATTTGGAACGATTCCGGCTTTGCCGCCATTTCTTCCGGATTTTTCGCGAACAATGGATGGCAGTCCGCGGTGATGCTGGTCATCTCCTTCGTGCTGCTGTACTTGGCCATTGTGAAAAAATTTGAGCCGCTGCTGCTGGTGGGTATCGCCTTTGGCTGCTTGCTCACGAACCTGCCCAGAGCCGGCTTGTATCATCAGGAGCTGTGGGACAGCTTTATGTCAGAATTCCTGGTGAACAAAGAAACGGGAGAGTATCTGCTCAACGAATTCGGCGAGAAGATTGCTAACCCACTGTATCACAGCTACGGCGAAATCCTGCGCCATGGTGGTCTGCTGGATATTTTCTACATCGGTGTAAAAACCAGTCTTTATCCTTGCCTGATCTTTATGGGCGTGGGTGCTATGACGGATTTCGGTCCTCTGATTTCCAACCCCAAAAGCATGCTGTTGGGCGCTGCCGCACAGATGGGCGTTTTTGCAGCCTTTATTGGCGCCATTGCCCTGGGCTTTAATCTGAACGAAGCTGCTTCCATTGGTATCATTGGTGGTGCGGACGGTCCGACCGCTATTTTCCTTACCTCGAAATTGGCCCCTCATTTGCTGGGTGCCATCGCGGTGGCGGCATACTCGTATATGGCGCTGATCCCTCTGATTCAGCCCCCCTTCATGCGTTTGCTGACCACTTCCAAGCAACGGAAAATCAAAATGGTGCAATCCCGCAGCGTTTCCAAAACCGAAAAGATCATTTTCCCCATTTTGGTTGCTGTCATCGTGGCATTGCTGCTTCCTGACACCGCCGCACTGGTGGGATGTCTGATGCTGGGCAATCTGTTCAAGGAAACCGGTCTGACCGACCGTTTGAGCGATACGGTACAAAACGCGCTGATGAATATCGTTACCATTTTGCTGTCCACGGCTGTGGGTGCTACCATGGTCGGCTCCAACTTCCTCACAGACCAGACTCTGTACATCATCCTGTTGGGTGTTTGCGCCTTTTCCCTTTCCACCATTGGCGGTTTGCTGGGCGGTGTGGTCATGTGCTGGCTTACCAAGGGAAAGGTCAATCCTTTGATCGGCTCTGCCGGTGTATCTGCCGTTCCGATGGCTTCCCGGGTTGCCAACGTAGAGGGACAGAAGGCAAATCCCTCCAACTTCCTGCTGATGCACGCCATGGGCCCCAACGTGGCCGGCGTTATCGGCTCTGCACTCGCCGCAGGCTTCCTGCTGAGTGTTTGCCAGCTATTGGGCTAAAATTCATACAAAACACCCGCTGTGCGAGCACAGCGGGTGTTCTTTTTTAATTCTGTTTTGCCAGGTTTTGGATCCATACGCCGCTTCGTACCATGAAATAGCCTGCAATGCTTTTTACAATTTCCGTGCTTTGGCAAATCACAAAAAGCGGAATGATAGGAAGGTCGGTATAGCGGCTGAGAATAACCGCTGTCGGTACCAGCAAGCCCCACATAAAGCCGCAGTCGAACAAAAATGTGATCAGGGTCTTTCCGCCGGAGCGTAAGGTAAAATACGTGGCGTGGACATAGGCATAGAAGGGAATGAACATTCCGGATATCAGAATCAGCTGTCCTGCCACGCTTCGCACCTCTTCCGAGGTGTTGTAAAGCATGGGGAACACCGACGAAAGGGATGCGGAAATCAACCCAAGAATTCCTCCCGCCACGATGGCCAGGGCCGTCAGTTTCCGGTTGGTATCCCAAATCTCCTCTTCCGGTCTGGCCGCCCCAAGCATTTGCCCCATGATAATGGCCACGGAATTTCCCATTGCCAGATAGCCAACACTTGCCAGATTGGTGATCGTGGTGCTGATATTGATCGCCGGCACCACATGCAAGCCGCAGGTGGAATAGCTTTGATTTGCCACGGCAAGTCCGATGGCAAACATACATTCATTTACCAGCAGTGGAGAGCCCTTGGTGATGATCGAGCCCAAAAGTCGTCCGGGAATATACAAAGACCGGAACGCCCCGCGGATGAAGGAACAGCGTTTTCCGTGAAGGTGCGTCCAGCCGGCTACCACGGCCAGCTCAAGCACCCGGGAGATCACCGTTGCCAGGGCCGCACCGCGAATGCCCATGGCGGGCGCTCCCAAATGACCGAAAATCAAAATATAATTCAGCACCAGATTCCCAAGGACCGCAATTCCGCTGGCCACCATGGGCACCATGGTCTGACCGGTTTCCCGCAGGGTCGTGGCGTACGCGTTGCTCAGTGCAAAGGGCAAAAGACCCCAAAGCATCAGCCGCAAATACTCTTTGCCGTAGTGCAGAACGGCATTGGCGTCCTCAATACTGCCATCCCCTTCCAGATAGAAGCGGATCAGCGTAGTATCCGTCATCAACAGTACCCCAATGATCAGCATGGTCAGAAGGATACAGACTATGATTTTGTAACGGAAGGTATAGCGCACACCCTTGTCATCCCGGTTCCCGTGGAACTGCGCCCCGAAAATGCCGGCACCGGCATTGGCACCGAAAATACACAGAGCAAAAATGAACAGCAGCTGGTTGACAATGGACACACCACTCATTTCCAATGTTCCCACTCTGCCAACCATGATGTTGTCCAGAAGAGAAACAAAATTCGTGATGGCATTTTGGATAACGATGGGTATGGCTACCGCCATGGTATGACGGTAAAACACCTTATCACCGATACATCTTTGTAACATAGTAACCTCAGTAAGCCTTAGATTTCTTTTCCTCCGATGAAAACACGCTTGCCGGTGTAATCACTGCGGCAGACAACAAAATCCGCCAACTGTCCGGTGGCAATGGAGCCCACCTTGTCCTGCACGCCCAGTGCGCAGGCAGGATTATAGGTAGCGGCACGGATGGCATCTGCCTCGGGAACACCGAAGAAGATCGCATTTATCATGCCCTGATACAGATTGGTCGCCGCACCGGCAATGGTGCCGTCTGCCAATTTGGCTACGCCACCTGCCAGATGTGCCATTTGACCGCCCAGCTCATAAGCGCCGTCCGGCATGCCGCAGCAGCGCAAAGCGTCGGAAATCAACAGCATCCGGTGACTGCCGAACATGGAAAATGCCAACCGGACGGTAGCCGGATGAACGTGCAGTCCGTCACAAATCAGCTCCGCACGAACCTTGGGATTCTCTACCGCGGCCGGAATAACGCCGGGATTGCGGTGGTGAATGCCGGACATGGCATTGAAAAGATGGGTCAGATGGGTCGCGCCCTTGGAAAAGGCTTCCTTTGCATCCTCATAACCGGAATCGGTATGGGCTACGGAAACGGTGCACAGCTTGCTGGCTTTTTCCACAAATTCCGCCGCGCCGGGCAGCTCCGGCGCAATATCGACGATGCGAACGATATAATCGTTATCCTGCTGCAGTTTTTGGAAGCCTTCAAAATCCGGCTCCTTCAAATAAGCCGCGTTCTGCGCGCCCCGCTTGGCATAGGAAAAGTACGGTCCTTCCATGTGGACGCCCAACACCCGGGCACAGCCCTCCGGTGCATCATCTCGCAGCTGTCTTGCTGTGCGGAAGGCTTTATTCAGGGTGTCATAGCCCAGAGTCATCGTCGTGGGGGCAAATCCGGTAATTCCGTTTTCTGCCAAATATGCGGCCTCCCGCTTCAGATCCTCGTAATTACCGTCGGATGCATCTGCCATTACACTTCCGTGGATGTGGGCATCAATAAGGCCAGGAATCACGGTAGCGCCTTCCAAATCAATGGCATCGGCAGGCACTTCCTTAGGCAAAATAACACCAAATCGACCGTCCTTTACCTCAAAAGCACCAATACGGAATTGAAAATCGGAACAAAAAATCCGGGCATTTTTATAAAACATAACGTTTCCTCCTAAAGGGAAGTCAGCGATTTCCGCTGACAAAAGATCATTCCTTTCCTCTCCGGGAAAGGTGCCCACATGGGCAGAGAGGGCAAATTGCCCTCTCGTCAAAAATCAAATATTCTTCCGGATATCCGGCAGACTTGCGGCAGCGGCAGACTGACCCACGCGACGGGTATTTTCGTCCGGAAGCATAACCTCCACCTTTGCGTACAGCGCCGGGAATTCCTGTTTCAGCACATCCTGGCAGGTAGCCAGAATGGTATCGCCGCCCTTACCGGACATAACACGGCCCAGCAGCATCAGATGCTGAATATCATAGAACCGATTGTAAAGCACGACGGTATAGGCAAGATAGGTGCCGATATCCCGGAACACCTTCTGTGCGCGTACATCGTCTGCTTCCATCAGCTTTTGGACTTCCTTCAGCTTTTCCGCCGGAGTCAGCGTGGCATCCAGTTCGATCCCTGCCCGGGGTGCCAGCTTGATAACCGCATCCTGGGAGAAATACTTACAGCCTACGCCGAAGTCCGTGGACCATTCGTCCT
>SVMA01000021.1 GCA_015067635.1 Oscillospiraceae bacterium
TGCAGGAAGCCAGCGCAAGCCGAATGCAGGCTTATATCAACGACATTTTGCATCTATAAGGGAAAAAGTAAGGGAAAAACCGAAATTCGCTTTGTACACACTGAACTTTTTGAGGTGAAAAGCGGCGAAAAACGAAGAAAATCCGGCTAGAACAAACATTCTAACCGGATTTAAATGGCGGAGTGAGAGGGATTTGAACCCTCGCGCGCTTTTTAGACGCCTACTCCCTTAGCAGGGGAGCCCCTTCGGCCTCTTGGGTATCACTCCGAATGTTTTTTGATTGCCAAAGTATTCTAGCATACTGCCGGCAGTTTGTCAAGCCTGAAAGTCGAGGTTTTTCCATGAAATCCCGGTAAATGCAGACGCGCATTTACCGGGAAAAATGACTTACAGACCAGCCATCACGGATTTGATTCTGGCAACACAGCGATCCTTGCCCAAAATCTGCATAACCGTATACAGATCGGGGGAATTGGTCTGCCCCGTAACTGCTTGACGGATGAAGGTGGATACATCCGCAACCGTTCCCGGGAAGGCATCCGGATCAGCCTTATAAGCCTTCATGTCAGTTGTAAAACCGATTTCTTCCGTAATTGCCTTAACCTTATCAAACCAAACGGAGGAATCATCCGCGGGATCATAAATATTCAGGAACTTCTCCAAAACACTGCGAATGGTATTTTTCTGGAATTTCCCGTCAAATTCCGGTGTTTGGAGATATTCATCATAGAAAAGACCCATATACGCCTTGGCCTCTTTCCAGACCGCAATGTCTTTTCTTGGCTTCTTTCCGCCACGTCCGATTGCCAGAATGGTCAGGGCATAATCCTTATCAGACGAGAGCTTTTGTGCAAAGTCCGAATCAAACTCCTGCGACCACTCCAAAAGAAGGGTATATACTTCCTCCGCGGTCATTTTGGAAATGACATTCTTGGATACATCCGTAAGCTTGGCGTAATCAAACAAAGAGCCGGCAGGATTGAGTTTTTTTGCGCTGAACTGGAATGCGTTGATATCCGCATCGGGATTTGCACGACGCCAGTCCTCAAAATTGGAATTCAGCACCGTCATCAAATATTCCCGTACAGCCTCAACAGGGAAGCCCTCACCCTTATAGTAGGTAAGCGCCAGCTCAGGATCCTTCCGCTTGGAAAGCTTGCGCTTGGACGTGCCGTCCATCTTCATAAGCGGACCGATATGGACGTATTTGGGCAGCTTAAAGCCCAGAGCCTGAAACAGCTGGATGTGGAAGGGAAGGCTGGGCAGCCATTCATCCCCACGGACCACGTGTGTGGTACGCATCAGATGGTCGTCCACCGCATGGGCAAAGTGATAGGTAGGGATGCCATCGGATTTGAGCAAAACATGATCCACATCATTTTCCGTAACGGTAAGCTTTCCCTTCACCAAATCATCAAACTTAAATTGATTATCAATGGAGCCGGTGCTGCGGAATCGGAGCACCCAGGGATTCCCGGCATCCAGCTGTGCCTGAATGTCAGCCAATGAACGATCGCGCCACATGGCATATTTGCCGTAGTAGCCAGTGTTTTCCTTATTTGTCTCCTGTGTTTCCCGCATGGAAGTCAGCTCCTGCTCGGTGCAGAAGCAGGGATATGCCTTACCCTCAGCTACCAGCTTCTTGGCATATACATGGTAGATATGGGCACGACGACTTTGACGGTAAGGGCCATAGCAACCGCTGTCCCCATCAAGGGTGACACCTTCGTCAAAGGAAATACCGTAATGCTTCAGAGAATTGATCAGAATCTCAACGGCACCAGGAACCTCACGCTTGGCATCGGTATCCTCAACGCGGAAGAAAAGGACACCCTCCGACTGATGGGCCATCCGTTCCGAAACCATGCCCTGCACCAAATTGCCCAAATGGACAAAACCGGTGGGGGAGGGCGCCATTCGGGTGATCACTGCACCTTCCGGATTCTTACGCAGGGGAAAACGTTCCTCCAGCATTTCCGGTGTATCGGTAACGTTGGGGAACAGTAAATTTGCAAGTGCAAGTGTATCCATAATAAACCTCGCTTTTTACATATTTCTTTTTTTAGTATATCATATTTCAAATCAGAAATCAATTCCCAGATAGATGGCATCCTGACATTGGGAAATACATCTTGCAGAATCCTTCCAATGGTGCTATAATATCCCAAAGAATGAAAAGGAAGTGGAAATCATGAGCGAAATTTTAGCGGAAACTGCACCGAAAAAACGGATGCTGTCCGGCATTAAGCCCTCCGGGGATATGACACTGGGTTCATATCTGGGTGCTGTGAAGAATTGGGCAGAACGGGCGGATCAATTTGACTGTTACTATTTTATGGCAGACCTGCACGCCATTACTGTGCGGCAGAATCCGGCTGATCTGCGCCGGCGTACATTGGAACAACTGGCACAGTATATCGCTTGTGGCCTGGATCCGGAGAAGAACACCTTGTTTATTCAGAGCCACGTTCATCAGCATGCAGAGCTTGGCTGGATATTGAACTGCTATTCCATGTTTGGCGAACTGTCCAGAATGACACAGTTTAAGGATAAATCTGCCAAAAATGAGGACAATATCAATGGCGGACTGTTTACCTATCCATCCCTGATGGCTGCGGATATTTTGTTGTATCAGCCGGATTTGGTTCCGGTTGGTGAGGATCAAAAGCAGCATGTGGAGCTGTGCCACACTATCGCACGACGTTTTAACGGCGTTTATGGAGACGTTTTCAAGATTCCGGAGCCCTTTGTCCCCAAAATGGGAGCACGGGTCATGAGTCTGACGAATCCTCTGGCTAAAATGTCCAAATCTGAAAATGAGGATACCGGTCGTGTTTTGTTAATGGATCCCCCGGAAGTGATCATGAAGCAGTTTAAGCGTGCAATCACAGATTCTGATACAGAAAACTGCGTCCGCTTTGATAAGGAGAATAAACCCGGTGTGGCGAATTTGATGACCATTTATGCCGCAGTTACCGGAAAATCCTATGCGGATATTGAAATGGAGTTCTCCGGCATGGGCTACGGTGCCTTCAAGCCTGCCGTTGGCGAGGCTGTGGTCGAGACACTGCGCCCCATCCGGGAAGAAGCCACTCGTCTTATGAAGGATAAAGGCTACCTGGAAAACGTCTACAAAACAGGTGCTGAAAAAGCTTCCTATGTTGCCGAAAAGACTCTGCGTAAGGTCTATAAAAAGCTCGGCTTTGTTGCAAAATAAGAGAGACCGCCCATGGATAATCATGGGCGGTTTTTATAAAAATAAGTAAAACGCTAAAGTAAGCAGCCAGTTATTCTTCTGCTCCTTGCAATCACCTGACATGAGCAGCAGAAGGATAATGATCATCAGATCTCCGGTGTCCAGATTGTTGGGTATCAGCTGTTTCAGAAACGAAAAAGCACCCTCTGAATGGTGAATGAGCGTCTTTTCTTCATCTCGTTGAGGCGGCGGGCAGGGAGGAGGGACGGGTGATGGCTGCGCCGGTGTGGGTATTCTGTTTTTTTGGTATGTTCCGTCCTGCTGTGGGATATATCGGTTATACAATTCCATCACCTTCCTGTTTGAGATAGCAGTCCGCTGCCAAGGAAAGAAGATGCAAAACCCGCAAGCTTAGCTGCGCGCATTGCTTTTTCCAGCTTGCCGATTCGTTCTCCGGACAGATACGGGCGAAGGGCACGAAGTAATGCCATTTGATTGCCGTCTACGGTTGCAGAATTTGCCATTCCCATCAGTTTGGTGATCATCCCAACGTCCATTCCTTCCGGAAAACCGGAAATCGACGGAATAACCTGCGGCGGAGGTTGTGGTTGCTGCGGCTGAGGGGATGGGGGAGAGCCGCCCAACTGTTGCGCCATGGACATGATTTGTGCCATCATTTCCGGATTTCCCAGAATTGCACCCAGTTTTGTTTCCATATCATCCATTGAATCTCCCCCGAAATTGCATCATTATCAGTTTTCCTGACGGGGATTTTAGAAAATCGGAAACCATTTGCTTGACCTGGTCGTAATTTCCTGCCTGTGCCTGTGCCATAGCTGCTTCCAATTCCTGTCCGTGCTTCTGCTGGAGCTGACTGAGCAGAGCCTGCCCTTGGGGCGTGCTTGCGAATTTCAATAGTTCTTCCATCGGTATTTCCTTTGGAATCTCCGGCATGGGATTGCCTCCCTTCGGTTTGGTTTCAGGATAGTATATGCTCCGGATACCGTCCCGGTTCCCATGAATAAAAAATAGCTTGGAAATTTTGCCGGAAATGTGATATACTGATTAAAACTACTTGGGAGTGAGCCATGAAGATACTTGTTTTGTCCGATTCCCATTCATCGCTGCGTATCATGCGTCACGCTGTTTTCCATATTCGTCCGGATGCTGTGATACATCTGGGAGATTATCTTGACGATGGGGAAGTGCTCCGGGAGGAAAATCCTCATATTTCCTTTCACCAGGTTCCCGGAAACTGTGACCGCTACAGGATGCAGGAGATTCGGCAGGAGGTGCTGTGTTATCCTGTATGCGGCGTGAAGCTCTTTATGACCCACGGACACCTGCACAATGTAAAAGCCAGCTTGTATGCGCTTCTGGCGGAGGCCAGAGCAGCGCAGGCTCAGGCAGTCCTTTACGGACATACCCATTGTCCGGACTGTCGGAGGGAGGATGGTTTATGGATTCTGAATCCGGGCAGCTGCGGTCACGGCGGCGGAAGTGTTGGTCTTATTGAGACAGAGCATGGACAAATTACAGATATTCGAATTTTACATCAAGAGGATTGGGAGGCATATCAATGATTTTAGTTGTGGATATTGGCAACTCCAATGTGGTTGTCGGTGGGGTAGAAGGGGAAAACATCCTCTTTGAAGCAAGACTCCGCACGGAAGCGACCAAGACATCGGATGAGTATTGCATTGACCTTAAAAACATTTTGGACATTTATGGCGCAAAAACAGATGCCATTGAAGGCTCTATTATCGCATCCGTTGTTCCTCAGGTGCTCAACACCATACAGACAGCTGTAATGAAGCTGACAGGGAAGAAGTCCCTTGTTGTCGGCCCTGGCCTGAAAACCGGATTAAATATTGCCATCGATAATCCTTCCCAGACCGGTGCAGACCTTGTTGTGGGCTGTGTAGCGGCTTTGCGGGAGCATGGTGCACCCTTGATCGTCATTGATATGGGCACTGCTACAACCATGGCTGTGCTGGATAAAAGTGGTGCATTGATTGGCGGTGCGATTAGCCCGGGTGTCAAGATATCCATGGATGCGCTGACAGGCGGCACTGCATTGCTTCCCGGACTTCAGTTGGATCAGCCCAAGCGTGCCATCGGACGCAATACGGTCGATTGTATGCGCAGTGGTATTATGATGGGTGCGGCCTGTATGCTCGACGGAATGATCGATCGGATAGAGGAAGAGCTGGGGTGCAAAACAAAAGTGGTTATTACAGGCGGTATTGCAAAGTTTATTACTCCCATGTGCCGGCATGAAATGGTTTATGATAAGGACCTGTTGGTTAAGGGACTGGCTATGCTTTATCGGGAGAATAAACGCCCTTGAAACCCAATGAAAAATATGATAAAATGAATTCAGCTCTTCCATAGGAGATGGTTTTATGAACTTTGTTGATTCCTTTATGGTAAAATGGGATCGGTTATGCAAAAAAACAGAGCCTGCAAGGAGTCGGATTAGGGTCTGGTTCCAACGCGTGACAGGAAAGATTTCCTACGCATGGAATTATGTGTCCAGATTCCGTAAGCTGTTTCTGGCAGCGCCGGTTGCCACCATAGCTGTGGTTTTAGCCATACAAAATATGATAAAACTGCCGGTTTTAGTTGGTTTTGATCTGCAGCCAAACGGAGAATTCGGGTTTGAAATTCTGCGTATTATTGCTGTTTTGATACCATTGTTGATTACGGCCATTTGTTTGCTATTGGTGTTTATTTCCAAGCGCACTTTAACTCCATGGCTTGTAAGTGTATTTTCACTGGCATTGCCATTGCTTATCCTGGTGACAAATACCTTTTATCAGTAAAAAGATTGCCTGCTGCATGGATGCGGCAGGCAATTTCCGTTAAAACAGGGAAAGGGAATCAAACCGAGAAACGCAGAACCCAACGAATATTAGCAAATAGTAGAGATTATTGAGTTAAAACCAAAGACATCGTAAGAAAACGTTGAAATCATCCGGAACAAGATAGTCAAGGCATAAAAAAAGAGAGTGCCGTCCACAACACGACACTCTCAGACACACCACCAGCAAAGGTAGTCAGCCTACAGGCTACTTTAATTGAAACACAAACAAATTTTATAGTCAAGGATAAATCACACTGCCGTATATTGCAACAGGTGAGGAGACCACCGAAGTAATCCGTGGACTTGGCCTGTCCCATCCTTAAAGAGAGCGAACGCAACAAAATAAAAATTTTGTTGCGTTAAGACTATATTTTAGAGGTGTTTTTACAAAAATGTCATTTTACTACCTTTTATAGAATCAATCAGCCCCTCTCAGGTGTTTTTCCGAGAGTTGCTCCCAAAATGGTCTCATCCTTCACTCTATTTGTACCAAAACAATTTATTTACACATTATCTATTTACTTTCTGTTTCATTCCAGTTACAATATTATCGATGATCATATTCTCGCTTAGGAGGATTTTATAATGCGTGTAAAACGAATTGGTGTACTTACCAGCGGTGGCGATGCCCCTGGAATGAATCCCTGTGTTCGGGCAGTTGTCCGCACAGCTTCCTTTCACGGAATTGAATGCTACGGTATCCGTCGTGGCTGGAATGGCTTGATTAACGGCGATATCTTCAAATTGGATGAAAAAAGCGTGTCACATACCATCAATCGCGGCGGCACGATCCTCTACACTGCCCGCAGCAAGGAGTTCTTTACTGAGGATGGTCAGCAAAAGGCTGTTTCCACTTGCAAATTCCTGGGTCTGGACAGCGTCATTGCCATTGGCGGTGACGGAACCTTCCGTGGTGCCCTTGCATTGAGTCAGTACGGCATAAATGTTGTTTGCATTCCGGCTACCATTGATAATGATATCAGCTGCACAAACTACTGTATCGGCTTTGATACGGCCGCAAATACAGCCATTGAATGCATCGACAAGCTACGCGACACCATGCAGTCCCATGAGCGATGCTCAGTGGTGGAAGTCATGGGTCGGAATGCCGGTTTTCTTGCCATGTATGTCGGTCTGGCCGTTGGCGCAACTGCTGTTATTGTACCCGAAAAGCCCATTGATTTTGATCGGGATATCATTGAAAAGATACGTCAGGCGCGTTTTAACGGCTTCAGTCATTATATGATCGTGGTTGCTGAAGGAGCCGCAACGGCCTCTGATATTGCCGCAAAAATCAAGGAAGCCATTGATTTGGATCCCCGTGTCACCGTTTTGGGACATATTCAACGCGGCGGTGTGCCTACCGGACGTGACCGAATCAACGCAACAAAAATGGGCTATATGGCAGTAGAATTACTGCTTGAAGGCAAGACAAATCGCATCGTCTGCACCCATGCAGGCACCTTTACGGATGTGGACATCAATGAGGGCCTCGCTATGAAAAAAGGTATCCAACAGATGGAAGTAGATGTTTTGGATGCGATGACCGGTCTGTAACCCCCCCTACCCTGCCAATTTGACGAAAAAATGCCAACTGTGTCAAAATCGCAGTTGGCATTTATGCTTTTGGATGACATTTTTTATATACGGATTTCAGCTTTTGATCCACCATTTGCGTATATAACTGCGTGGAGGAAATGTCACTATGTCCCATTAACTCCTGCAAAGAACCCAAATCTGCACCGTTCTCCAAAAGATGGACAGCAAAGCTGTGCCGCAGAGTATGCGGAGTTAATTCCTTCTCGATATGTGCAGTCTGCTGATAGTGCTTCAGAATCTTCCAAAAGCCCTGACGGCTCATACGCATACCGTTTACATTCACAAACAGAGCTTTTTCATCCGGATATGCAAGCATGGAAGCGCGGATATCGTGAATATACACCGTCAAAGCACGCAATGCGGCAGGATACAGCGGAATCGTACGGGATTTCTTGGCTCCGGTGCATTTGATGACACCAAGCTCCAGATTCACCTCGTCGATATCCAGGTCGATCAGCTCTGTCACGCGAATGCCGGTTGCGTACATCACTTCAAGCATTGCCTTGTCGCGACATCCTTTGGCGTCCGTGGGGACAGGCTGAGAAAGAAGCAATTCGATCTCCCGACTGGTCAGAATCTGAGGCAGCTTTTTCTCCCCACGGTCAACCTTAATGTCGGAAACAGGTGTACTTTCCAGGAATCCCGAAGACACAACATAAGAATAGAAGTTCTTCAGGCTTGCCAGACAACGGGAAACAGTTGCACCGGAGCGTCCTTCCTCTTCCAAATAGGACAGGTACTGGCTGATATTCAATTGAGATGCATCCACCACATCCGCATCCTCTTGTTCCTGCAGCCATTCGGAAAAATGCCGAATATCACGCATATAAGAGGCAACTGTATTGGCAGAGGCTTGTTTTACCTTTATAAGGTAATTTTCATAAGCGCCAATCAAATCCAGCATGAAACGTGAACCTACCAACTGTTTCTAAAAATTTATTATTGACACCACAAACGGTGATACAATACAAAAATAAACCAGTGTAATGACTACAATGTGAACCGAACAATAAAGGAGAATTCTAAAATTTGGTATTCTCCATCTCGGTGCGGTAAACAATACGCAAATCAGCGGTAACAAGCAAATATCAGGAAAAAGATACAGCCCCCTGATCAGCCATGCCGCTGAACCGAAGGATTGGGTGATGCACCATGCAGTTCCCGAAAAACGAAAAACAAGCAATGTAAATGCAGCCAGACCCAACCATCGTCTATGCTTCAAAATGAATTGAACAGAAACAAAATAAGGTATGAATACTGTCAAAACAGAACCGACAATGGACACCGGACAACCGGTTGCCACATGCATCATGTGCCAATAAGTGGCACCTGCAACAGACGCAAAAAATACCCCGACCCCCGCGCCGGCTACAGCGCATAATGCAAGAATTCCATAAATTCTATGTTCATCCTGCAAAAATGAGGTCGTCCGGAATAAGGTCAAACCATATCACACCCCTTTCTCAATAAGACATTAAAAAATGGATGGATATATGGTTTGTATGACATTTGCATAGATACTATACTCCAATTCCATTAAAAATTCAAGCGATTTTGGCTATTTTTACGATTTTTGTCAATTATGACCATTTTTATGTAAACACAATTATGTTAACCACGTCAACTGATATTTGGAAAATACGCAAAATAACAACAATAATCATAGATATTGCGTACCCCTAAAATAGCGGACACAAAATATAGTTTTTGCAGGACAACTTGCAAAATATACGGCATAGGTAAATTATATTTACCTATGCCAAAAATTTGTACAACTTAACGATAAGCCTTTTTTCGCCGTCTTATTTTACTGCCGTTTTTTGACGGAAGAAACGCGATCACTCCGCACGCAATCAAAATAATTATCGCATGAAGGATCACGCCCTGATACCTGCCGCCAAAGAATAGAGCTGTCATGGCCAACAGGACAAGATAATAGCAACCTCCCGCTATCATACACATCTGTAGCCGAAGGCGTTTTGCAATCGCTGATGCAACCCACGCACCGGACGCCGCTGAAATGGCTAACACTCCCATAACGCCATACTGCATGGCCCCCTCCCCTATTTTCCCCGAAGCAATCAAAGCGGCTATAATCATTGCGCCTAACAGAGTGATTGCGACGCTTACAACCAAGGCAAGTCCCAAACTCGATGGAATTCCCATCCCTTTTCCGGATACTTTTCTTTGAAAACGCATTTCATCTCCCCCTTTGGTACAGGCTATTCACTTTAAGCCGCAAAAATAACCGGGGCAGTATGACTGCCCCGGTATATTCTGTGTTTTTATAATCTCATCTGAGCAATCATTGCATCCAAAAGGGACTTGGCATCTTCCTTTGTCTTACCAACTGCCGTATAGTAGAACTTCACCTTCGGCTCTGTTCCGGACGGGCGGGCAATTACACTGCCGTGTTCTCCCAAAATCAATTCCAAAACATTGGACTTGGGCAAGTTGATAACCGTTTCATTCCCGGTAGCCATGTCAAGACTGCGAAGGATTTGATAATCGTTCACAGCAGTTACCTTTGCACCGCCAATCGTCACAGGTACATCCTTACGCATAGAGGCCATCATGGCAGCCGCCTTTTCCATAGCGTCAGCACCGGTAAGCTCTACGCTTTCCACATAGGATAAATAGAATCCATATTTGTCATACAGCTTTTCCAGTGCATCCAGAACCGTCTTTCCCTGTTTCTTTAACGATGCTGCCATCTCACAAACCAGCATAGAAGCGACCACAGCATCCTTATCTCTTGCGTAGGTTCCCTTCAGGTAGCCGCAGCTCTCTTCAAAGCCAAATATGAATTTCTCTTCCTCGCCCTTTTGCTCCAGCTCCAGAATTTCACCGCCAATATATTTAAAGCCGGTCAGAACAGCCTTCATCTTAACGCCATAGCTATCAGCCACACGGTCGGCCAAGGGAGAGGATACGATGGAACGTACCACTTCCCCACCCTCGGGCAGATCATTACGTGCATCCCGCGCTTTGAGAATATAGTCCATCAGCAGGCAACCCAGCTCATTGCCGGTCAGCTTTTTGAAACCACCCTCACAGGGTACGGCTATGGCAACGCGGTCAGCATCCGGGTCTGTGCCGAGAATGACATCACAGGGCGCGGCAGAAGCCACCTTGTAGCTTTCATTCAACGCAGCATCTGTTTCAGGGTTAGGATACTCACATGTCTTAAAATCGCCATCAGGCTGCTCCTGACAGCCCACAACGGTGATATTTACACCCAGGCGGCCAAGAATCTCACGCACAGGCTCATTGCCGGTTCCGCAAAGGGGCGTATAGACAATATTCAGTCCGGCTGTGCGAATCATATCAGGGTCCACAGCTTCGTTCAAAACAGTCCGGTAATATTCTTCCCAAAGATCCTGACCGATGTAAGAGATCATTCCTTCCTGCATAAACGCTTCAAAGGACTTCGTCTCTGGAATAAAATAGGGTATATTGGAAATTTCCGCTGTAACAATCGCGGCAGGCTCATCCGTCATCTGGCATCCATCGGGACCGTAGCATTTAATGCCATTGTACGCACCAGCGTTGTGACTGGCAGAAATAACAATTCCGCATCCGCATCCCAACCGGCGAACAGCAAAGGAGAGCATCGGCGTTGGTGCCAATCGGTCGTATAACCAGGTATGGATACCTGCTTCTGCCAAGGCGACAGCACAAACCTCAGCAAACAGTTTGGAATTGTGTCTGGAATCATAGCCAATAGCAGCCTTTTGGGGAAGCTTGGTCCCGGACAGCCATGCCGCCATTCCCTGAGCCGCACGGCGAACGGTGTAAACATTCAAACGGTTACTTCCCATTCCCATAATTCCGCGCATGCCCGCAGTACCAAACTGCAAATCACCGGAAAAGCGGCTCCTTAGTTCCTCATCATTTCCGGCAAGGCTTTCCAGTTCCTTTTGCATTTGTGCGGGCAATTCTGCGTCCATCCAAAAACGGTAACGCTCCAGATATGTCATAGATGATCCTCCATTTCATAAAAAAACAGCTCAAAGATTTGAGCTGTTTTCTATTTTTATTCAGCGTCAACAGGCTCAGCGGTTTCTGCTGTGCGGTTTTCCTGAGATTCTGCCAGTGCGCGGAACTTGGCACGGGTATCCCGTACCTGGGTCAGAGACAGGTTGATAGCCTCTTCCGTGCGACGCAGTGCATCGTCCATGTATTCATTGCTTACCTTACGCAGCTCAGCGATCCGAGCCTGTGTCTTGGAGAACATCTCCTGACACTGACGACGGGCTTCCTGATAGATTGCTTCCTCAGCGACCAGCTCCTTAGCCTTCTGCTGAGCCTGACGGACAATACCCTCGGCCTCACGGCGTGCCTGGCCGATCAGCTCATTGCGGGATTCCACAATGGTACGGGATTGCTTCAGTTCTGCAGGCAGCTGCGCGATGATCTCATCCAGCATATCCAGAACCTTGTCACGCTCCAGGATGCACTTGTCTGCTCCCAGAGGCAGAGCCCGTGCGTCCTGAATCATGTCGTAAAGGGCGCTGATAATGTCTTCAATATGTTGATCGTTCATTTTCTATTTTCCTCCTTGGTGGATAGTGGTTATACGATTTTTAAATTCTGGAATGATCTCATCCGGCAGGAAACCAGAAAGATCAACGTTATATGCACCCAGCTCCTTAACGGTACTGGAACTCATATACATATATTCATGCTCAGCGGTCAGAAACATGGTATCCAGGTCGGGATTGATCTTATGATTGATCATGGACATGGTAAATTCATTTTCAAAATCAGAACCGGCACGCAGTCCCTTTACGATGACACAGCTTCCCTTTCTCTTGGCGTATTCTGCCAAAAGCTCATTGGAGCCGTCCACTTCAACGTTGGGCAGGTCAGCCGTTACCTTCCGGATCATCTCAACCCGTTCATCCAGGGTGAACATCGGGTTTTTGCCGGAATTAACCATCACACAGACGATCAGCCGGTCAAAGATATGGGATGCACGTCGGATAATATTCAAGTGTCCGCTGGTCACAGGGTCAAAGCTACCGGGATAGATTGCAATTTTCATGAAATCACGTTCCTAATCCTTGCGAATGATTGTGAGCAATGTCTTGCCGTATTTATAGTCCTTCCGCTGAGAAAACCCCGAAAAATCCAAATTTAACGGCTTCTCAACAGGATGTTCCGCAACTATTATACCACTAGATTGCAAAATGTCAATTTCAGATATCTTTTTTATTGCATTTTCTAAAAAAACTTCTGCATATGGTGGGTCTAAAAGGATGATATCAAAGGTTTCGTGACAATGATTCAGGTATTGGAGATAATCCGCACGAATCACAGAGCCCTCATTTTCCATTTTGGCGCGGCGGAGATTTTCCTTGATCAGCCGACACGGAGCATCTGAAGCATCTACAAACACACAGCTCTTTGCCCCGCGGCTTATGGCTTCAATACCAAGCTGTCCCGTACCGCCGAACAGATCCAACACCCTTGCGCCGGGAAGCTCAAACTGCAAAATACTGAACATTGCTTCCTTTACGCGGTCCGCAGTAGGGCGCGTTTGCAATCCTTCAGGGGTCTTAAGGACGGTACCTTTTGCTTTTCCGGAAACAACTCTCATGTACCTTCCTCCTCCCCTTTTACATGAAAATGCTGATAAACCGCCAATGCGGCGTCTTTGGGCAGAATACGTTCCAATTCCGACAGTGAGGCCTGCCCGATCGCAGTCAAGGACTTAAATTGCCGCAAAAGCTCCTGCTTTCGCTTCGGACCGATTCCCGCAATACCGTCAAGAGCAGAATATCTCAGTCGCTTGCTGCGCAGCTGCCTGTGATAGGTAATGGCAAACCGGTGTGTCTCCTCCTGGATATTACCGATAAAGGAAAAGATCGACTGGTTTGTATCAATGCTGATTTCCTGGCCCTCAGGAGTCACCAGTGCCCGTGTACGGTGACGATTGTCCTTCACCATACCGAATACCGGCAGGGTCAGCTGAAACTCCTGCAAGGCCTGTACGGCCATATTTGCGTGTGTAATTCCACCGTCGATAAGCAGAAGATCCGGAAATTTTTCAAAGCCCTTATCCTGTGAAACATAGTGGGAGAACCGACGCTGGAGTACCTGATGCATGGATGCGTAATCATCCTGATTGGATAGCCCTTCCAGTTTAAAGCGTTTGTAGCCGCTTTTTCGGGGCTTACCGTCCTCAAAAACCACCATGCTGGCAACAATATCCGTACCGGAAATATTGGAGATGTCGAAGGATTCAATCCGTTTTGGAGGCTCCATTGAAAGCATTTTTCCGAGGAGAGTTAAAATACCGGTTAGCTTCTCTTCCTTATCCGTAACTCTTCTGGCCTCCTCCAATGCATTTTTGTTTGCCAGCTCCACCAACTGAACATTATCCCCACGCTGTGGGACATGCAGCTTGACTTTTCGCTGAAGCTGCTGTTCAGCCAACTGAGAAATCAGTTCCCGATCCTCTATTTCAAACGGCAAAAGCACACGCTTTGGTGCAAAGCCTCGACTGAGGTAAAACTGCTTCAGCAAACTGCTGACAGCCTCAGCCTTATCATCCGGCAAAGGAAAAACCTCATATTCCTTATCCAGCAGATTGCCGCCAGAAAAGTGCAGAACCGCAAAGCAGGCCTTTGCTTCCGTTTCCCCGTAGCCAATAACGTCCGTATCGGCAATGCTCCCTGCGGTGACCAGTTGCTTCTGACTCAGTGCCTCAACCGCATTCAGTCGGTCACGCAGACTGGCTGCCAGTTCAAAGTTTAATTCCTCTGCCGCTTCCAGCATTTGCTTACGGATATTACCGGCAGCAGACTTGTAATTGCCCTGAAGCAGCTGTTTAGCCTGCTCCATTCTTTCCCGATATGCCGCAGCAGTCATGGTTGACTGACACCAGCCTGCACACTGTTTCATGTGATAGTGCAGACACGGTCTGCCCTTGTCAATATCCCGGGGGAATTCCCGGTTGCAATTGGGAAGTCCGAGGGTGATGCGAATTGCCTCCATGAGCGCCTGAGTGATACCGCGGCTACCGTAAGGACCGTAATAGTCTGCACTGTCGTCAGAAATCCGGCTTACCATGGTAATTTTCGGATAATCTTCCTTCATGTTCAGGCGCAGATAGGGATAGCCCTTATCATCCTTCAGAAGAATGTTATATTTCGGCATATATCGTTTGATCAGCGAGCACTCCAACACCAGGGCCTCAAACTCCGATGCGGCAACGATCACATCAAAATGATAGATCTTACTGACCATCAGCCGGGTCTTGGCACTATGAGACGCGGTATCCTGGAAATACTGACTCACGCGGTTTTTCAGTTTTTTTGCTTTGCCTACGTAGATGACCTTGTCATCCTTGTTTCGCATGATATATACACCCGGAGACAGCGGTAGGCTCAGTGCTTTTTCCTTCAACTCTTCGAAAGTCATATTCCCTCCAAGAAAGACCGCCCCAATGCGGTCAACTAGCGGCATTGAGGCGGATCAGATACACAAAAAGTATCAATAAACATCCCGGGCCAGCAGTGCTTCCAGTGCCTTGACGGCATCGTCTGCATCAGCACCTGCGGCAGACAGAGTCACAGTTGCACCGGTCACGATTCCCAGGGACATGATCCCCAGCAGGCTCTTTGCATTCATCTTACGATTCTCGGATTCCAGATAGATACTGGCTTCAAATTCGTTTGCCTTCTGTACAAAATATGTAGCCTGTCTGTTGTGCAGACCGGATTCACAGCGGACAACGATTTTCTTACTAACCATATTATACACTCCTCATTCAGTTCATCCTTTTCGCATTGAAAAAGAAACTACGAATATCATATCAAAAAACATCAAAAAGTCAACTATTATTGTAAAATTTCCCCAAAAGTTAAATTTTTCCAGCTCATCGGAACTCTGCGATGGTTACACCGTCTTCCCCTTCACCGTAGACGCCCAAACGATAATTTTTGATAAATTTGTTCTTTTTCAATTCCTGATGAACTGCATTGCGCAGTACTCCCGTACCCTTTCCGTGGATAATGCGAACGGTTTTCATGCCGGAGCGCATGGCATTATCCAGATACAGTCCCAAAGTGCAGGTTGCCTCCACAGCATCCATACCACGCAGATCAACCTCCATGGGAGTTACATCTTTTTTCATCTCCCGTCCGGAATGGGCGGGTCGGGACTTTACCTTATAAATATTTTCCTGCTCCAGCAGATAAATTTCATCCGCTTTTGCGGTCATCTTCAATATGCCGGCTTGCAGCTGATAGGTGCCGTCCTTATTGATGGCAATTACATTCGCCTTGGTACCGAGCTTCAGCAATTCAACAGTATCCCCAATTAAGATATCACGTGTAGGCTGGGGTCGCTCAATTTTCGGCTGACCGGCGCGGATTTTTTCCTCCACCTCATTCAAACTACGGCGGACATCAGCCTGACGCTGATTGAAATTTGACGTGTCCGCAGAGTCCTGAAGCTGCTTGCGCAAAGCCTTCAGCTCCTCAGAGGCAAGATTGGCTGCAGTACGGGCCTCGTCGATGATATACTGCGCTTCTTTCCGTGCAGTCTCCATCGCCCGTTCCTTCTCCTTTTGCAGCTGCAGGCGCATTTCTTCACTCTGTTCTCTGATTTTCGCAGTCTCCTGTTTCAGCTGTTCCGCCTCATGTCGTGCAGACTCCATCTGCTGACGTTGCTGCTCCAGTTGTGACAACACATCTTCAAAATCCCGATCACTCTTCCCTACCAGATTGTCCGCTTCCTTCAATATATCCTCAGGAAGACCCAGTTTTCTGGAAATGGCAAAGGCATTGGACTTGCCGGGGATGCCAATCAGCAGCTTATAGGTCGGCTGTAAGGTTTCCACATCAAATTCACAGGATGCATTGATGACACCATCTGTACGCATGGCGTAAAGCTTCAGCTCCGCGTAGTGCGTAGTCGCAACCACGCGGCTTCCCATCTTTCGGGCAAACTCAATCAGCGCAATGGCAAGGGCCGCACCCTCTGCAGGATCCGTGCCGGCACCCAGCTCATCAAAAAGCACAAGTGTTCTGCTGTCACATTGATCTACCACATCCACAATAGTACGCATGTGACTGGAGAAGGTAGACAGGCTTTGGGCAATGGACTGCTCGTCACCGATATCCGCTAAAATGGCGTCAAAAGTCGACAGGGTGCTGCCATCCCCTGCCGGAATGTGTAAACCGCACTCTGCCATCAACGTCAAAAGTCCTATGGTTTTCAATGTGACTGTCTTACCGCCGGTATTCGGTCCGGTTATGATCATGGTGTCAAAATCAGATCCCAACCGCAAGGAAATGGGCACGACCTTATGGGAATCGATAAGCGGATGCCGCGCCTTCCGCAGCTGAACGACACCCTTGTCATTCATTTCCGGAGCCCATGCCTGCATGCGATATGCCAGCTTTGCCTTGGCGAAAATTACATCAAGCTGTACCAGCATAGAGTAATTCAGATTAATATCCGAACGATGAGCCGCAGATTCGCTGGAAAGCTCAGCTAAAATCCGTTCGATTTCCTTTTTCTCCTTCAGCTCCAATTCCCGAAGGGCATTATTGGCATTGACTGCGCTCATGGGCTCGACAAAATAAGTCGAACCTGTGGCGGAGACGTCATGGACAAGACCGGGGACGTCATTTTTACATTCTGCCTTCACGGGAACCACATATCTTCCCTGACGAATGGTAATGATGGGCTCCCGCAAATATTTGGAATACGCAGGGGAAGAAATGATTTTCTGCAGACTGTCCCTTATCTTCCCCGCCTGGATGCGCATATGGCGGCGAATATCGGAAAGCTCCGGAGATGCATTGTCCGCAATTTCTTCTTCCGATAAAATTGCGCCGAAAATCCGATCCTCCAAATACTTATTGGGTGTCAATGCGTCAAAAAGCGTGTCAAGTACCGTAGGGGGCTCGTCCTCAGAAACATAAGCCTTTATTGTGCGTGTGCTGCGCAAAACGCCGCCGATCCGCAACAGCTCAACAGGCTGCAAGCATCCACCCCGGTCCGCACGCTCCAGTGACGATTCAACATCTGATACATCGCCAAACACAGGATTCCCCTTGCGTGTACACAGCGCAGAGGCGGCTGTGGTCTGCTCCAGGAGCAATTTTACTTCCTCCAGGTCGGAGGATGGACAAAGGCGCAAACACGCCTCCTTGCCCCCGTGACTGCCCGCACAAGAAGCAAGCTGATCCAACACCACGGGCAGTTCCAGTTTTATTAAGGATTTTTCGTATAATTCTGACATTCTGTTCTCCTAAATAAGTAAGGACTTGTAAAAATCCAATGTCGTAAAGCCCCGTTCCAGTTGCGTGGCTAAATAGGCTTCCGTTAAATGGGAAAGGATGTCTATATTCTCCTCGCCCAGGGAAAAAGCAAACAGCTTTTTCGGCTCACAGGTGCAAAGATATTGCATTGCCTGCAGTATTCCAGCATTCACCGGTAAGCGAATACCGCCCTCACCCCTATTACATGCACTGCATTCCAGCTGACCGGCAGACAGATCAAAGCGATCCGGAGTTTCGTTTCCGCAAACACGGCATCCATAGAGATCCGGTGTATATCCCGCCAGACATGCCGCACGCAGCTCAAATCCTGCTTTTACCTGCTGTTCCGGTAAATCCAGAGCAGACAGGGCATACAGACTGTTCAGCAACAGTGCCTGCAATTCCGGATTGGGCAGATCTTCCTGGGAAATCACTTCTGCAACCTGGGCGAAATAGGTGCCCAGGGAAAGCTTTGTCAAATCTCTGCGTAATTTGGAAAACAGCTCAATGGAATGGGCTTCATTGATGGTATATTGCCCGCGATATTCAAACAATGTAAACTCCCCAAATGCCAGAAGCTGGCAGGGAGCGATCAATGGACTGTTCTTATGTCGCAAGCCCCTTGCTTTTAGTGTCAGCTTGCCATGATTTCGGGTTAAAACCGTGAGCAATGCATCCCGGTCATTATAATCCGTAACCCGAAGGACAATGGCTTGGATGGTCAGGTACATGGTTTTCCTCCGTTTTCAGTGCGCTATGATAAAGCAAATACATTTCCGGTGCACCGGTTTCTAAAAAAAGCTGCCAATAATTTGAAGCATTCATTTCCATCCCTCCTGTATCTAGGATTTGCAGGAGTTGGGAAATTAGTCTTGGAAATTACTCACTGTAACCAAAGTTGCGAATCAGAAAATCGCTGTCACGCCAGCTTTCCTTGACCTTGACCCAGGTTGTTAGAAACACCTTTGTGCCCATAAATTTTTCACAATCGATCCGGGCCATGGAAGAAATTTTCTTCAGCATATCCCCATGTTTACCGATAATGATTCCCTTATGGCTTGCCTTTTCACAATAAATGGTCGCATCCATATCAATGATGCCGCTGTCTCTCTCGGAGAATTTCGTAATTTCCACGGCTGTTCCGTGGGGGATCTCCCGATCCAGGCACCACAGCAGCTTTTCCCGAATGATTTCTGCCATGACCTGACGTTCCGGCTGATCCGTGGTCAGATCCTCAGGAAACAGAAACGGTCCTTCCTGAGCGTATTTTCTGCACTCGTGCAACAGTTCTTCCACGCCGTCACCTGTGCAGGCGGAAATAGGAATAATGGACGCAAATTCAAAGACCGCAGAATATGCCGCAATGACCTCCAACAGGATATCCTTTTCCACCGTATCAATTTTATTGATGGCCAATATTACGGGACACTTTTGGGCGGATAGCTGTTCCAACAGCATTTGCTCCTGTGTGCCTACGGATGCAATGGGCTCCACCACCAAAACGGTAGCATCCACATCTGCAATGGACTCCCGAACAGTATTGACCATATAATCACCCAGCTTGGTTTTTGCCTTATGAAAGCCGGGTGTATCCACGAACACAAATTGTGTGTCGTCCTTTGTGACGATGCCGCAAATGCGGTTGCGGGTCGTTTGGGGCTTGTTGGAGACGATGGCAATTTTCTCACCGACAAGATAATTCGTCAACGTAGACTTGCCCACATTGGGTCGTCCTGCAATGGTAATCATGGCAGTTTTTGTTTTCATAGGAATCTCTCACTTTCTCTGCATACCGGAAATCATGGCAGCAATCCGTTCTTCTCGTGTGCGCATTTGGCGTTTTTCCGTCCCCTCATCCAAATGGTCATAGCCAAGTAAATGGAGCATGGAATGGATGGTTAAGTAGCCCACTTCCCTTTTGATGCTGTGTCCGAATTCCTTTGCCTGTGCTGCAGCACGTTCCAGGGAAATGCACATATCCCCAAGAGGACACAGATTCGTCTCAACATCCAGATATTCTTCCCAATCCGTCGGCGGCTGTCCTGGCACAAAATGAAACATGGGAAAGCTTAAAACATCGGTAGCTTTGTCGATATTCCTGCTGCTTCGGTTAATTTCCCGGATTCCGCTGTCATTTGTGAGCAGCACGTTGATTTCACATTCAGCCGAAATTCCTTCGGCAGCCAATGTGGCACGGATAGCTTCACGGATAATTCCTTTTATCCAGTGTTTTCTCAATGAAAAGCACTGAAAAGTAATGTTTAACTTATGCATTTTACTTTTTCCTCTGATAATTCTTACTGTCATTTGCTGACTTTTTGGTTTCCTGCTTTTTCTCCGCCTTTTCATAGGCGTTGATAATCTGCTGTACCAACGCATGGCGAACCACATCCGCACTGGTCAGCCTGCAGATTGCGATATCCTTCACATCCTCCAGTACCCGCACAGCGTCCTTTAGTCCGGAAATCTTGTCCTCAGGCAGGTCAATCTGCGTCACGTCACCTGTAATGACAATCTTAGAGCCAAAGCCCAGACGCGTCAAAAACATTTTCATCTGCTCGCGGGTGGTGTTTTGCGCCTCATCAAGAATAATAAAGCTGTCATCCAAAGTACGTCCACGCATATATGCCAGCGGCGCCACCTCAATGGAGCCGCGTTCCTGATACTTTTGGAAGGTCTCCGGTCCCAGCATGTCGTAAAGAGCATCATAAAGGGGACGAAGATAGGGGTCAACCTTATTCTGCAGATCACCGGGAAGAAAGCCCAACCGTTCCCCTGCTTCCACAGCAGGACGTGTCAAAATAATACGGTTGATCGTCCGTTCCCGAAACGCGGCAACGGCTGCAGCGACTGCCAGATAGGTTTTTCCGGTACCTGCAGGACCCACACCAATGGTTACGGTGTTATTTTGAATTGCCTTCATGTACTGTTGCTGACCAACGGTCTTCGCCTTGATTGGCTTGCCCTTTGCGGTAATGCAAACAACATCCTTGGCCATTTGGGAAACCAAGGCATCATTTCCCTCTTGAACCAGTGTAATGAGATAGCGGACACGCTGTTCATCAATGGTCTCACCCCTTGCTGCCAAGGACAGCAAGCCGGCCAGCGTTCTCGCCGCTTTATCCACCGATTCGGTGTCTCCGGAGATTTTCAATTCATTTCCCCGATTGACAATCGTTACATCCAGACATTCTTCAATTCGTCGGATGTTTTCATCAAATGAGCCAAAAACCGCAATAAGGTCCTCTACTCGTTCAACGCTGACGATACGTTCTGTAACATGGCTCATGGCTTCAAAATCTCCTCACTTTGTTCTCGTCCAATCATTTCATGGCAGGCATATTCTCCGTTGAGAATCAATGTGTCATCCGTTTGCTCGAATTCCTCACGGCGCGACAGTACCGTACCGGCAACCATTTGGTTGCAGAGGTAATGCTCTGCCAGTTGTGAAAGCCTGCCGGATTGGTCACCTATGGAATCCGCATCCGCCTTTTGCTCGTTGGAAATCCATGTTTCCGTAACCACGGTAATGGGTAATACAAAACCACCCGGCAGAGTAATCGCATGCTCTGCGTACATTCTAACACAATTCGCATCCAAAATTCCACTACCTTGATAGAAATTTATACGTTTTTTTCCGATAATTATGCTGATTTTCTTCTTTTTTACGGTTTGTTCCCCTCTTAATTGCCAATTTGTGGGTAAAACAGCAGAAAATTTATGGTTGGTCGTAGCATAAACTTCCCCTTTCGCTCGGGTAGCACGGATGGAAATTCCGCAATCCGTATAGCCGGAAATTAGAATCTGCCCTTCCTTTACTACTTGACCAACTTTACAAACCGGACTGCCATTGGTAACTGTAACTTCATCCACAACCCCATCCCGCACTGCAATAATACTGCTGACACCACCGGCTTCCGATGGTGCCGAGATAATTTGACGCTCTCTGACGGATATCGTCGCCACACATCCTGCAGTATTGATGCCTGCCCATTCTAATTGCGGCAGCGCTTCCAGTATGGAGTTTTTAACCTTCTCACTGCGCAGCTGACGGCGCTGTGCTCCAAATTCAAGCCCGCACTGGGACGCGATTTCCAGAATTCTGTTTGCAGGAATTTTTTCATTTCCTTCTACACGGAAGAAAAAGATACGGGTAGGAAGAAAAACGGTCAGCAGCAAGTAAAGTGCAATTCCCCCAACGAGCAACGGTCGCTTATACAGGGATTGAATTCCCCAGAACAAACCCTGTCTTTTCAGAATCACCATTTCTTCTCCGCGTTGCCGGACGAGCTGCTGCAACCAAGCTACATTTCTCTGTTCTATTCGGAATTCAACAGTTAGTTCATCCCGGAATTTTACTTCCTCGACAGCAATACCTTTCCTTTGTAATATTTGTAGAAAACCAACAACATCCGCCGAATGCAGTTTTACAGTCGCACCGCCCTCCAGAACTTGCCAAATCCGCATCTTATCCCCCCTTGTTCAGTTGAACGCTTTCGATATATCCGCTGATGATTAGCTGTTCCTTCGTCATCCGCGCCAGTTCCAAATGTCTGCCGACTACACATACAAAGCCAAATTTCACCCCAACTCGCACGAAATCATCCCCATATTCCTTCACACCCAAATGGTTTTCAATCAAAACCCGTTCCTGACCAATGATCTCCACCAACGGACAGCCCGGAATCGGCTCATCGGGTAAATCAGCGGCCAGTGTCAGGCGGTGAAAAAGCTTGCTGGATTTATTCATTGTCCCTCCTCCTTTTGCAAGAGTATATGTTTTTCCATGGATGAAATTGCCATTTGCCGCATAGATTCCTGTGAGGTGAATTGTATGGGCAAACGGTACATAAATGGTATTTTCGCCGGTCTTGGATTGCTTTTGCTGATTCTGGATTCCAAAACAGCTCTTATCGCCGGACAATCTGCTGCTGATCTATGCTTACAAAGCATTATTCCATCTATTTTTCCGTTTTTAGTGCTGTCGAGCATGCTGACCACTGCCATTCGTGTATCGGCTTTGCCAATATGGAGACCAATTGGAAGGGTCATGGGTATTTCACCGGGTTCCGTAGGTATTTTCCTCACGGGCATTCTGAGCGGATATCCAGTAGGTGCAAAAGCAGTATCTGACGAATGGGAAAACGGACACATATCCAAGGCCGAAGCGGAGAGAATGCTTGCATTTTCCAGCAACGCTGGCCCTGCCTTTCTGTTCGGAATTTTAATAAACAGCTTTCCAAACAGATGGATGCTTTGGCAGCTTTGGGGTATCCATATTCTCTCTGCAATCCTGGTTGCCTTCATCATTCCCTCTTCTGATAGCAAATCTCATATTCTGCAAAAACAAAGCGAACTTACATGGCGGGAATCTATGCTGCAGGCCGTAAAAACAATGGGCTATATCTGCGGTTGGATCGTGCTGTTCCGAATCATACTGACATTCCTGGACAGATGGATATTGTGGATTGTTCCTGCGGAAGGAAGGGTTGCAATTCACGGATTGGTAGAACTGGCAAACGGTTGCCTCAGTCTTTCAACGATTGATTCCGTGGGGCTTCGTTTTATACTTTGCAGTGGCATGCTTGCCTTTGGCGGTCTCTGTGTCGGACTCCAAACAGCATCCGTAATCGGAAATCTCAACATCAAAAATTACTACCTGGGAAAAATTCTGCAGACTGTATTTAGCCTTTGGTTCAGTGCAATGGCCCAGCAGATTTGTTTCCATTCCCAATATTCCGTATCTTTACATCCTCTTTTTTACGCCATTCCGGTTGGAATATCCGTATTATTTTGGTTTGTATTGCGCAAAAAGCAAAATAATAGTAGCAATTTCGCCCAAATTGGTGTATAATCCGTATAGAAGTAAGGAAACGGAGGCAACACCATGCTGTTCAGAAAAAAGATAGAAAAATCTTGCGCCTATTGCCGGTACGGAACAATGTTGGAGGACGGTCTTGCCCTGTGTACAAAAAAAGGTGTGGTTTCTCAAAACGGAAAATGCCGTAAATTTGATTATGACCCCACCAAAAGAATCCCGGCAAAGCCAAAGGCATTAGATTTTGAAAAATACGATTCTGAGGATTTCAGTCTATAAAACAAGGCAGCAGAAACTTTCTGCTGCCTTTTATTACAAAAAAGTACCGGAGCCGAGGCTCCGGTACTTCTTGCTTATTGGGTTTTTATGCTTTTGGATGAATTATCCGGGGAATGCTGCAGCAACAGCATCACCATAGTTCATCATTGCGTTGATCAGAGTGA
>SVMA01000004.1 GCA_015067635.1 Oscillospiraceae bacterium
TGCTTCCATCAGCTTTTGAACTACCTTCAGCTTTTCCGCCGGAGTCAGCGTGGCATCCAGTTCGATCCCTGCCCGGGGTGCCAGCTTGATAACCGCATCCTGGGAGAAATACTTACAGCCTACGCCGAAGTCCGTGGACCATTCGTCCTGCATGGCATTCTCGTTCAAATCCACGGGCGCAAAGGCCAGCTCGGAGATCCAGCCCAGCACGTTCTTATCCTTATCCACATAGCCCACAGCCTCACTGGTGCCCATGGCAAGACCCATGATATTGCCGCAGTTCATGCCCATGGCACCGGCCAGTGCGGAAACGTCGCCGTCATTGGCTACCACAATAGGCACATCCCCGATTTCTGCCGCAGCCCGGTCAAATACGGTTTTGACCTCGTCCCAGCGTTCCCGGGGAACACAGTAGAAAATACTGGAAATCATAGGCGCATTGCCCACGAACACACCGGCAGAGGATACCCCGATGCCGTCTACCCGGGGCATTTTCGAAGCGGCAGTACGGAAGGAATCCAAAATGCCTTCATACTGATAGCTGGGGTCGGGATTGGTCTTGGGATGCCAGACCACTTCCTCTGAGTAAACACATTCTCCGTCGATTACCGCGGAGACCTTTCGGTCAGACCCGCCGGCATCAAAGCCGATACGGCAGCCGTCCAGATGTCCGCCCATGGGCTGGGGCGCTTCATTGGCGGCAGGACATTCCTCCAAGGGAAGGTCCACAATGGTCAGCTCCTTCTCATAGAGCTTCTGGAAGAAGTCATAGTCAAAGGCCCGTTCGCCCAGGATACTGTACGCGCTTTGCAGCTGCTTTGTAAGCTCGCTGCAGCCACAGACATAGACCTTGAAGCCGCCGATGGACCACAACAAAAACTTCATGTATCGCTCCACAAAGCGATAGTCAGCCTTTTCCATTTCCTTTGTGCCGTGGATAAAGGTACGGCGGACAGAAATCTGACCCGCCTGCCGTTCTACTGCAATGGCGATGGGCTTTTCTGCGCCCTTGAGATATTCTTCCATCCACACGCCAAAGGGAATAAAATCAGGGTCCAAAACAGGAGCATTTTTCAGTTCAAATTTTACGCCAAGATATTCCATATTTTCCTCCTTTAGTTTCCGCGAACCGCAGCCTTTACCTCTGCTACGATCCGATTCATTTCGTCCATTTTTGCTTCCATATCCGCCACAAGCTTCAGCTGTGTTCGGGCTCTTACCAGATTATGCTCAGGATAGGCAGTTTTGAAGTACAAATCTCCATCCAGATAATCCTTCAAAAAGCGCAGACCAACCTCCAGGGTCATCACCAGCGCACCCATGGGAAGCATTTCCACTTCCTTTTCCGTCAGTGCGGTGGCCGCTTCCAAAAAGCCTTTGGTGTACACTTCAAACATATGTAGATCCATGGACATCTTGCTCAGATCCTGCTCATCCTCTGCGGCAGTTGCCGCGCCAAAGCGGATGGAATCACCAAAGTCATACACACTCAGTCCGGGCATGACCGTATCCAGATCCAGTACACACAGGGATTTGCGGGTATCCCGATCCAACAGCACGTTGTTCAGCTTGGTATCGTTATGGGTCACCCGCAGAGGCAGCTGCCCGGAAACACGCATCTTTTGTAAAGTGCTTCCCACTTCCTCATGGGAAAGCACGAAATTAATCTCCTCCTGCACACCGGCCGCCCGTCCGCAGGGGTCAATGGACACGGAGTTCTTGAACTGCTTATACCGGTCGATGGTATTGTGAAATTCCGGAATGGTCTCGTAAAGCGTGTCCGCAGGAAATTCCGACAGCAGCTCCTGGAACCGTCCGAAAGCCAGACCACTTTGATAAAAATCCTCGTCACTTTCCGGTGCATCCAGGCAGAAGCCGCGCATGAAATCGTACATCCGCCAGAATTCGCCTTCACTGTCCCGATAATAATAAAGACCCCTTACCGTAGGAATAAAGTGCATGGCCATACGGCAGTCGTCCACCTTGGTACGCAGATAGTCCGTCACCGCGCTGACATTGGACATCAGCCGAATGGGATTTCGGAACACATATTTGTTGATTTTCTGCAAAATATATTCTGCACCGGTATCGGTGGTAACCTTAAAGGTACTGTTGATATGCCCGTGACCGAATTCCACCCAGTTTGTGGGCACGCCGTTCAGGCGAAAGGCTTTGGTTATTTGTTGGATATGCAATGAATATCACCTCAATGGGATTTTTGTCATTTTTGAAAATAGGGCCATTCCCCAAGGGATTTTATCACAAATCCCACTAAAAAGCAATCCTTATTCCAAATTAAACAGAATTTCCAGCAGTTCCCTTCCATCATACGCACAAGGCGTCCGCCATGTACCGGATTACCCCCTCTGCAAGCTCGTCCAATCAGAAAGCCCCCTCGGATGAGGGGCTTTCCTGCGTTTTTCACAGTTATCGGAGCTTCTCTCCGTTGAGGACCGCTTCCACCAGTTTTTCTCCGTCATAGCGCAGCTTCAGGAGAAAAAACGGCGCATCCTGCCACAGCAGATCTAGGAAAATCTGATCCCCTTCCCATTTGGGCAGGTCATTGAGAAATTCCCGGCTGACCCATTTCAGTTCTCCCTCATTGCAATCGGTAAGTTCTCCCTCAAAGCCGTCAGCGGTGAACAGATACATGTGTTCCCCTTCCCACTTTCCTTCCGTGAGAAAGGTGATGACGCCCCGGCATTTCCACGAGGTCAGGGTCAAACCGGTCTCCTCTTTGGCTTCCCGAAGCAGACATTCGTCCGGCGACTCCTCTCCCTCAAATTTTCCGCCTATGCCGATCCATTTGTCCTGATTCATGTCGTTTTTCTTTTTGATCCGGTGGAGCATAAGCACTTCATTTCCGCGGGTTACATAACACAGCGTCGTATTATACATAGTGTTCTCCTTGCTTGGTTTTCAGGGCTAATCAAATCAGCTGTTTTGCAGCTGCTGCTTATGATATTGCAGGGTATACAGATTATAATATTTCCCCTTCAGGCGCAGCAGCTCCTGATGATTTCCTTGCTCCACAATCTTGCCCTTGGACAGCAGAATGATATTGTCTGCATGCTGAATCGTGGACAGCCGGTGGGCTACGATCAGCATGGTGCCGATATTCTTCATCTTCTCCAGGGAATCCTGAATCAGCAATTCCGTCTCGGTATCGATATTGGCTGTGGCTTCATCCAAAATCATTACGCTGGGCTTATGCACGATGGTTCTTGCGAAGCTGAGCAGCTGCCGCTGACCGGCAGAGAAGTTGTTGCCCCGTTCCCGCACCGGCTCGTCCAGACCCTTTTCCAGACGGTTTATAAAGGAATCCGCATTCACATAGCGGCAGGCCTCCATGACCTCCTCATCGGAAACGCCCTCCTTGCGCAGAAGGATGTTGCCCCGGATATCTCCGGAGAACAGGAACACATCCTGAAGCATTTGTCCAAAATGATGGCGCAGAGAGGATATCTTGATTTTTTTGATATCGATGCCGTCAATGAGAATCTGCCCCTTCTGAATATCATAATTCCGGCAGATGAGACTCAAAATAGTGGTCTTTCCGGAGCCCGTTGAGCCGACAAAGGCCACAGTTTGTTTGGGCATAATGTGGAAGGACACGCCCTGTAAAACCCATTCATCCGGTACATAGGAGAACCAAACGTCCTTGAATTCGATTTCTCCCCGGATCTCGTCCATTTCCACCGCATCCGGCTCATCCACCACCTCGGGCACCATGTCCATGACGGTGAATATCTTTTCCGCGGACGCAAAGGCAGATTGCAGAACGTCGAAATGCTCCGAAAGGGTTTGGATAGGATCGAAGAACTTGGAAGAGAACAGATAAAAGGTGACGATGGTGCCACTGCTGATGGTCTGTCCCAAAAATTCCGTCTCTGCCAGATACCCACGGCTGCCGAAATAGAATAGGCACATGACGCAGCCGATATGAAGCAGGTAAACAATGGGACGGAAGAAGCCGTACACCAGCATTCGCTGACTTTTTGCTTTCCGCAGATGAGTGCTTCTGTCCAAAAAGTCCTGCATTTTTTCCCGTTCCCGATTGAAAATCTGGGTGATTTTAATGCCGGAAAGATTCTCGGACAGGAAGGTGTTCAACTCCGTACGGGAATCGGTCACTGCCCGGTGTGCACGACGGGAGAACTTTTGGAAAAGCACGGTAAAGAGCACCACAAAGGGAATAAAGCAGGCCACCACCAGGGTCATGGCAAAATTGACGGTGAGCATGGCCGCAAACACGCCGATAATCACCATGCAGTTTTTGACCATGGTCACCAGCACGTTGGTAAAGAGCATGCAAATGCCATTGGTATCGTTGGTAACACGGGTCACCAGCTTGCCCACGGGAATGTTGTTCAGCTGTTCGTGGGACAGGCTTTCAATGTGGGTAAATACATCCTCACGCAGGTCGGACAGGATCTTCTGTCCCACCTTCTGCAAAATAACCGTCTGCAGATAGGTGCTAACCAGGGAAACCACCAGAATGCCTGCATACAGCGCCACACGGTAAAACAGTTCTGGCAGTTCAAATTTTGTCTTGACCAGCTCTTCGATCTGACCTACCAGCACCGGAGAGAGCAGGTCATAGGCAATGGATATCAGCATGATTACCAATACCAGCACAAATTTTCCAGCGTAGGGCTTGGCATAATCCAACAGTCGGCGGACAATGATGCCATCGGCCATGTTGCGCTCAAATTCCTTTTTGCCGGACTTATACTTCATCATCAGGTACGCAAAGCCGAACGCAAGTGTCAGCATGCCGATGATGGCGCCCAGAATCAAAACAGGCAAATACTCACCCATTGTGCTCGCCTCCTTCCTCCTCCAGCCGCTGCAGGTCTACCATCTTGCGGTACTCGGGGCAGGTTTCATACAGGGTCTCATGGGGACCGAAGGCCGCCACCGTACCGTCATCAATGAACAAAACCTTATCCATTTGCTCAATGGTGGAAATCCGGTGGGCGATCAAAATCGTCGTGCGGCCGGCTCTTGTCTGCCGCAGATTTTCCAAAATGGTACGCTCCGTCTTGGTATCCACTGCGGAAACAGAATCGTCCAGAATCAGCACCGGAGCATCCTTCAGAAGCGCCCGGGCAATGGAAATTCTCTGCTTTTGACCGCCGGAAACGGTTACGCCCCGTTCTCCCAAAACCGTATCGTAGCCCTGGGTAAATTCCCGGATGTTGCCGTCCACATCCGCCATTTTGGCCGCATTGCTGATGGCTTCTCCCTTTTTATTATCCACAGCAAAGCCGATATTGTTGGCAATGGTATCCGAAAACAGGAAATTATCCTGTGGCACATAGGCGCAACCGGCACGGACATCCTTGATGGGTACGGTATTCACGTCCTGCCCGTCAATAAACAGCGTGCCGTCCGGCACATTGTATGTACGCAGAATCAAATCCACCAGGGTGGTCTTACCGGAGCCGGTACGTCCCACCAGGCCGATATTTTCTCCTGCCCGAATGGTGAAGGAAACATTATGCAGAGCATCGAATTCTCCGTCAGGATAGCAGAAATTCAGATTCCGGAACTCAATATCGCCTTTGATATTCGTCAAAGGCTTCACATCCGCCCGGTCTACCATATCCTGTTTGGCATCCAGAAGCTCGCTGATACGCTTGACAGATGCTCTGCCCCGGGAGGTCATATCGATCAGATCCGCTACAGCCATAATGGGCCAGATGATGGCAGTAAAGTAACCGCTGAACTCCATCAGCTGACCGGCATTGAATTGACCGGCATGCACCAGATAGCCGCCGTAGCCCAGAATGATACAGACGACGCTTTCCACAAAGCTCATGACCAGAATGCGGAACAAAACGGAGGTCTTTGTGAAGGAAACGTTGGTATCCTCGTTTTCCTTGCTCAGCTTCTTAAAGGCCCACAATTCTTTTCCTTCCTTAACGAAGGCCTTGATTACCGCAATACCGGAAAAGCTCTCCTGTGCAAAGTCGGACAGCTTGGAAAATGCTTCCTGACGGGCATCCCACTTTTTCGTCATGTAATTGCCCACCAAAATACTGGAGCCCATCAAAAATCCCATGGGAATCAACGCCAGACCCGTCAGCATGGGGTCCATCTGCCACATTTTGAAGATGGCCAGACCGCCCAGGAAGGTGGCATCGAAAAATTCCAGGATACCCCAGGAATAGCACTCCTGAAAGGTGTCCAGATCATTGGTAAACAGGCTCATCAGGTTGCCCACGTTATTTTTGTGATAGAATTCCTGGGACAGATCCTTGCAGCGGTTAAACATCCGGTTCCGCAAATCCTCTTCCGCACGGATACCGGAAGCAAAGAAGCAGATCCGCCACAGAAAACGACCCAGTACAATGATCAGAATAAAGCTCAGCATGGGAATGCAAAGCTCCTCAATCACAAAGGAAAGGTCGAAGCTCCTCTGAACGCCGTCCATCAGCACATATCCGTCATTGATACCGTTGATGACCAGCTGATACAGATTGGGAATCAGTAGCTGGAAATAATCCACCACAATCAATGCGATCAATCCACCAATCAGCAGCGGTGCAAATCGCAGATAGTAGCGATTGATATGCTTGCCGAAAATCATTGTTTTCGCCTCAATTCTCTCAAATTTAGGTCATTATATCACAGCTGTATCCTTTTCGCAATGCAGGAAGTGAAATATTTCTGCTTCCCTTTTTGCCAGAATGTGTTAAAATAATAAAAGAATATATGTGGAGGCACTTTCCATGGGTAGATGTGTAATTTTCGGAGCAGCCGAATTTGATTCCCTGCTGGTTTCTGTGGAAAAAGAGGACTATCTCATCGCCGCGGACGGTGGGGTAAGACATATGGAAAAAACAGGGCTTCTGCCGGACTGTATCCTGGGAGATTTCGACTCTCTGGGGTATGTGCCGGAGGGTGCACAGGTATTTCCTGCGGAGAAGGATGATACGGATATTTTACTGGCTCTGCGCCACGGTCTTTCCCTGGGCTATCGGGATTTTTTTATTTACGGCGGACTGGACGGAAAACGGCTGGATCATACCCTTGCCAATTTTCAGGCGCTTGCCTTTTTGCGCAGCCACAGTGCCCGGGGCTATTTGGTGGGCAGGGACTATCTGGTCACCGCCATTTCCGGAGAAACGGCAGTCTTTCCCGCCGATGCGGACGGTATCCTTTCCGTATTTTGCATGGGCGCGGATGCAACCGTCACAATTTCCGGAATGAAATACAATGCCGGTCAGCAGAAAATCTGTGCAGATTTTCCTCTGGGTGTAAGCAATCATTTCATCGGCACAGAAGGAAAAATCACTGCGTCTGCAGGAACGTTACTGCTTTTGTGGGACCGAAAAAACGGGCTGCCCCGTATTGGGTGAGGAGAAAAGATGAAAAGACAGAAAAAAGGACATCGGCTGCCGATTCCGGTGGCAGAAGCAGCTCCGGAACAGGGACTGACCGGACAGCAGGTTTCCCTGCGTGTCAAAAACGGTTGGATGAACGATTTTACTGCCGGTGCCGGCAGAACCGAAGGGGAAATCATCGCCAAAAATGTGATGACCTTTTTCAACCTGGTGTTTGCTGTGCTGGCGGTTGCCCTGCTCCTTACCGGCTCTTCTGTAAAGAATATGACCTTCCTGATCGTGGTGCTGTGTAACATTGCCATCGGCTGTTATCAGGAAATTCGCGCCAAACGGGCTGTGGATAAGCTGACATTGGTGGCCGCCCAAAGAATACATACCGTACGGGACGGGGAAATACTCCTGCTTCCCTCCGACCTGCTGGTGCGGGATGATATTGTGGAATTTGTGTCCGGTGATCAGATCTGTGCCGACGGTGTTTTGCTCACCGGCTCCCTGCAGGTCAACGAGGCGCTTCTCACCGGTGAAGAGGATGCGGTTACGAAAATGCCCGGCGACCACCTGCTCTCCGGCAGTATCGTCCTGTCCGGAAAGGGTCGTGTCCGGCTCACCGCAGTGGGAGAGGATTCCTTCGCCGCCAAGCTGGCTGCCGCCGCAAAGGCGGACCCCCATGCGGCAAAATCCGAAATGATGGCCGCATTGGATAAGCTGATCCGCTGGGTGGGTATTGCCCTGATGCCCGTGGGAATTCTCCTGTTTTCTCAAGCGTTTTTTGTATTGAAGGACAATTTGACTGCCAGCACGCAGTCAACCGTTGCCGCATTAGTGGGCATGATTCCCGAGGGACTGTATCTGCTGACCAGCATCGCCATGGCCGCCTCCAGCCTGAAACTCACCCGGGATCGGGTCCTGGTGAAGGATCTGAACTGCATTGAGGCTCTGGCGCAGGTGGATGTGCTGTGTGTGGACAAAACCGGCACAATCACAGAGCCCGGCATGGAAGTGGAACAGCTCATTGCCCTGTCCGATGAAAAAGATTTGGAGGAGCTTCTTACCGCTTATTATTCCGGTGCCGAAGCGGAAAACGATACCGCCAGGGCTATGACCCAACGGTTTTCCGGTTCCTCTTCCTGGGTATGCACCCAGCGGGTTCCTTTTACTTCCCAAACCAAATGGAGTGCCGCCGTTTTTGAAGGAAAGGGTGCCTATGTCATCGGTGCTCCGGAATTTATTTTGGGAGACCGCTACTGCGAGGTCCGTTCTTCTGTGGAGGAATGGTCGAAAAAAGGCAGCCGTGTGCTGCTGGTTGCCGCTTACAGCGGCACTTTTGAAGGCGGTCTGGATGCCGGACAGCTGCAACCTTTCGGTCTTGTGATCCTTTCCAACCGCATCCGCGCTTCCGCACCGGATACCTTCCGCTATTTCCGGCAGCAGGGTGTGACCGTTAAGGTCATTTCCGGAGACAATCCCTTGACGGTTTCTCAGGTTGCCCTGCGTTCCGGTATCCCCGGAGCAGAGAATTATGTGGATGCTTCCACCTTACATACTGACGAGGCTCTGGCTGAAGCCGCGGAACACTGCACTGTATTCGGACGGGTAACACCGGGGCAGAAAAAGAAGCTGCTGATGGCTCTGAAAGCCGCCGGACATACCGTTGCCATGACCGGTGACGGTGTGAACGATGTGCTGGCATTAAAGGAAGCGGACTGCTCCGTTGCCATGGCCAGCGGTGCCCAGGCCACCAGTCAGGTGTCACAGCTGGTGCTTTTGAATTCGGATTTCTCTGCCATGCCGGCCATTGTGGGAGAAGGCCGTCGGGTGATCAATAATATTCAACGGGCGGCTTCCCTGTTTTTGGTGAAAAATATTTTGTCTATGGGGTTGGCATTGACCTGCCTTGCCACCGGAAAGCCCTATCCCTTTATTCCGCTGCACCTGACCCTGATCTCTGCCCTGACCATCGGCGTGCCTTCTTTTTTCCTTGCCATGGAGCCAAATTATGAACGGGTATCCGGCAAATTTTTGCCCACCGTACTGCGCCGCGCTCTGTCCGGCGGTCTGAGTGGCTTGATCGCTGTGGTTACTGCTCAGCACCTGATGGGATATTGGAACATTCCTCCGGAGCATATCTCCACAACCTGTGCGGCACTCATCGGTGTGGTGGGACTGGCGGTGCTTGGAAAAACCTGCAAGCCCTTCCATCTGTTCCGCTACTTACTGTGGGGGACTATGGCGCTGGGGCTGGTATTCTGCTTTACCGTGCTGGCACCGTTTTTCGACCTGACCCATGGAACGTGGGAAACCACAAAGGTCATGCTCATCATGCTGGTCGGTGCGCCGGTAATATTCTTCCTTGTTGACCAGGCGCTGAACTTACTGGAACGCGTCATTCAAAAACGCTGATATCTGTTTACCCGGGAGGGATACCATGTTAACCTATGAACTGAAAAAAGCCCCCGGTGTTCCTTTGTATGAAGCGCTGTATCGCTGTTTGCGTCAGGATATTCAGACCGGAAAACTGCCCGCAGGCAGTAAACTGCCCTCCAAACGGGCACTTTCCGAGCATTTGAAGATCAGCAAGATCACCGTGGAGGCCGCCTACGGACAGCTTGTGGACCAGGGCTTTCTCTACACCCGGGAAAAGGTGGGCTATTTTGTATCCGCAGAAGCCCATTCCCTTCCTCAGCCGGCTCTGCCGGAAATTCCGGAGACTCCGCCCGCGCAGGATATTCTGGATCTGACTGCAAACAGTCCTGCCCATTTCCCATTTTCCGTATGGAGCCGGCTTCACCGGCAGGTCATGCTGGATCTGGGAGAAAAGCTGCTGCAGCCTCTGGAAAATCAAGGCTGTTCCGCTTTGCGCCATGCCATTGCACAGCATCTTTCCGCCTTTCGGGGCATGCAGGTCAATCCGCAAAATATCATCATCGGTGCGGGAACGGATTTTCTCTACAATCTGCTCATGCAGCTATTGGGACAGGATAAAATCTATGCGGTGGAAGAGCCGGGATATGAAAAAATCCGCAAAATATATGCCGCCGGCGGTGTTCGGTGCATCGGTGCTGCCATGGACGGGCAGGGCGTTCTGCCGAACGCGCTGGAAGAGGCCAACATTTTGCATATTTCCCCCTCTCACCACTTCCCCACCGGCATTGTCACGCCCATGCGTCGGCGTCAGGAGCTGCTAGACTGGGCAGAAGGGGCGGACGGGTATATCATTGAGGACGATTACGACTCGGAATTTCGCTTTCACGCCCATCCCATGGCCGCACTGCACACGCTGGACCGACGGGGACGTGTGATCTACATGAACAGCTTTTCCAAGAGTCTCACCCCCGCCATTCGGATCAGCTACATGGTTTTGCCCGACGGACTGTTGGAAATCTATCAAAAAAAGCTCAGCTTTTACAGTGGTACCGTGCCCAGCTTTGAGCAGTACACCCTTGCCCGGTTTTTGAATCTGGGGTATTTTGACAAGCACATTAACCGGATGCGCAGATTCTACAAAGCCCGTCGGAATCAGGTGGTTGCCGCTTTGCAAAGCTGTCCCTGGCGGGAAAAGCTAACCATTCTGGAGCAGGATGCCGGACTGCATTTTTTGGTACAAGTGGATACGGCGCTTCCGGATGAACAGCTGGCAGAGCTTTGGGCGCAGCAGGGTATCCGCGTACAGCCTCTGTCCGGTTTTTATCACGGCAGTGTGCCTGCCACCGTTCGGGGCAAGCTGGTCATCAACTACTCCGGTCTGAACGAAAAGGAGCTTTCCCGCTTTCAGAAGCTGCCTTGCCTGTAATAAAAAATCCCCCTGCGGCGTTTTGCCGCAGGGGGTTGCTTTTTGATTACAGTTCGCAGTTACCAACGGTTCTGGGGAAGGGCAGAACATCCCGGATGTTGCTCATGCCGGTCAAATACATGACACAGCGCTCAAAGCCCAGTCCGAAGCCTGCATGACGGGCAGAACCGTACTTGCGCAGGTCCATATAGAAGCCGTAGTCCTCTACCTTCATACCCAGCTCGGTAATGCGGTTTGCCAGCAGCTCGTAGTTGTCCTCACGCTGAGAGCCACCGATGATCTCGCCGATACCGGGTACCAGGCAGTCCATAGCCGCCACCGTCTTGCCGTCGGGATTCAGCTTCATGTAAAAAGCTTTGATCTCCTTGGGATAATCGGTAACGAACACAGGGCGCTTGAACACCTGCTCAGTCAGATATCGCTCATGCTCGGTCTGCAGGTCACTGCCCCAATGCACAGGATAGTCAAATTCCTCATTGTGCTTTTCCAGAATCTCGATTGCCTCGGTATAGGTCACACGGCCAAAGTCGGAGTTGACCACATGGTTCAGCCGTTCCAGCAGACCCTTATCCACAAAGCTGTTGAAGAATTCCATTTCCTCGGGAGCATGCTCCAGCACGTAGGAAATGATGTACTTGATCATATCCTCGGCAAGCTGCATATCGTCCTGCAAATCTGCAAAGGCGATCTCCGGCTCAATCATCCAGAACTCCGCCGCATGACGGGTGGTGTTGGAATTTTCCGCACGGAAGGTGGGTCCGAAGGTGTAGATATTACGGAAAGCCATGGCGAAGGTCTCGCCATTAAGCTGACCGGAAACGGTCAGATTGGTGGGCTTGCCGTAAAAGTCCTGGGTAAAATCAATGGTGCCGTCCTCGTTTTTGGGAACGTTGTTCAGATCCAAAGTGGTGACCTGGAACATTTCTCCGGCACCCTCACAGTCAGAGCCGGTGATCAGGGGTGTGTGAACATACACAAAATCCCGATCCTGGAAGAACTGGTGAATTGCCATGGCCGCCAAAGAGCGAACACGGAACACCGCCTGAAATGTGTTGGTGCGGGGACGCAGATGGGTGATGGTACGCAAAAATTCCATAGAGTGGCGCTTGGGCTGCAGGGGAAAATCGCCGGTGGATGCACCCTCAACCGTCACAGCGGATGCCTGCAGCTCAAAGGGCTGCTTACTCTCAGGAGTCAGCACCACGGTGCCCTTGATGATCAGCGCTGCGCCAATATTGATCTTGGAAATCTCCTGAAAATTCTCAATCGTATCATTATAAACCACCTGGATGGGGTTAAAGTAAGTGCCGTCGGACAGCATAATGAAGCCAAACTGCTTACTGGGGCGACGATTGCGCACCCAGCCGCCCACTTCGATTTCCCGACCGGCGTACTTTTCTGTGTTCTTATACAGTTCACGAACAGAGATCAGTTCCATAAAATATCCCTCTCTTGCTAAAATATAGATAAGTATACGCCAATCCCGCAGATTTTACAAGAGGAAAGTTTCCTTTATAAGAAAAAACTGTCATTGCAAGCCCTGCACCCTATCTGTTACAACCGGGCCACATGAACGGTGGCACCGGCACTGCGAACCTTTTCCAATACCGACTCCTCACAGCCGCCATCCGTTACCAGCGTTTGATTTTGATCCAAACCGCAGATGTGAGAAAAGCCCACCCGTCCGATCTTCCGGTGCTCCGCCACAATGATGGTTTTTTGCGCCTGGGCGATCATCGTCCGGTCGATCATTGCCTCATCCGAGTGGTAGGTGGTGATACCATGCTCCGGATGCACGCCGTCCACGGACAGAATGCTCCATTGGGGCTGGTATCGGCTCAGCTGCTCCAAGGCATCACCGCCATAGGTAAAGCCGTAATTGGCATTCAGCTCACCGCCCAGCAGAATCAGTCGGATATCCGCCTGGTGTGCCAGATAATTGGCAACCGACAGCGAATTGGTGACGATATTCAGTTTCTTTCGCAGACACAGCACCTCTGCCACGGCCATGGTCGTCATACCGGAATTGATAAAAAGCGTATCTCCGTCCCGGATATAGGACAGCACCGCCTCAGCAATGGCCCGCTTTCCCGGACCCACCGGGGACGGTGTGACCGCCCAGCCCTCTGCAGGCTGCAGCTTCCGCACCGCACCGCCCTGAATACGGTCCAGCTGACCCTCCATGGCCAGGGTGTCCAGGTCGTTGCGGATGGTTGCCGGTGTTATTCCCATTTTTTCGCTGAGCTGCAAAACGGAAACTCTCCCGTCCCGATTCAGCTGTTCCAGAATGGCCCGGCGGCGAATATCAATTTTTAATTTCCCCGTTGCCATATCACAGTGCCTTATTGTTCAGCCTCTCTCCCACGGCTCCGCCGGGATGGATGAGGGCAAATTGCTCTGCCTGATAGCCGGTCTCCTCAATCACAGCCGCCTGCAAAGCATGGAAGATCATACAAAGAGAAGTGGTAGAGGTGGTTCCTTGGGCATTCCACTTATCGGTCTCCCGATTCACATGCTGCTTCAGCACCACATCCGCGGCCTGTGCCAAAGGAGATTCCAAATTCTCTGTCACGGTAATGATGGATACACCCTTGGATTTGCAAATATCCACAATGGGCAGCAATTCTCTGGTCTTACCGCCACGGGATGCAAAAATCATCACATCTCCGGCCTGCAAAAAGCCGGTGGCACCGTGAACGGCCTCCGCCGGACTGATAAAACGGGCAGGCCGTTCAATACAGCACATCAAATGGGCCATGTGCTGGCAGATAATACCGCTGTGGCCACAGCCGGCTGTGCCGATACGGGGTGCCTTGGCAAGTAAATCCACCGCCTTGGAGAAGGCTTCCTCACAGATAAAATCCTTCATTTCCCGGATGCAGGCCTCTTCAATTTCGTAGGCCTGACGGATGGCTTCCATGCTTTCCTTTTTCATAAATTTTCCTCCTAAAAAATTTTTATTTATCATAACACAAATATTATTTTCTTTCAAGAAAATTTTTACGAACCGCCCCTGTCAAAATGGCCATATTGGGCATTAAAATTTGTGTAAAACGCAAAAAATTGTGATTTTGAATTGACTTCCGGGGTTAGTTTTTTTATAATGGAGTAGGGTCGACAAGTATGTCCCAAATGAAAAGGAGGAGATTGTCTTGAATACATTAAAGGCAGGATTCAGCAGAGTAAACATTACCCCTTCCCTGGGGATTCCCGTAGTGGGATATTTTCAACCCCGTTATGCTTCCGGCGTACTGGACGAGCTGGAGATTAATGCACTGGCTCTGGCAACGGAAAAGGATAAGGTCCTTTTGATGAGCGCAGATCTGTGCCAGATAAAAAAAGCTGAGCAGGATGCCGCCTGTGAAGCGATCTGTGCCGCCACCGGTCTGACTCCGGATCAGATTTTTATCCATTCCACCCATACCCATACCGGTCCTTCCGTCAGTCTGGAGGGCGTTGCCGGTCTGGTGGACGGTGAGGCACCCAGCGAGGAGGTCGCCCTGTATTCCAAGCAGCTTTGCAGCAAGTTTGCAGATGCCGCAGTAATGGCTTTGGCTGACCTGAAGCCCGCCAAAATGGGCTGGGCTGTGAGCAAGGCTCCCAATATTGCCTTCGTTCGCCGCTTCCGCATGAAGGACGGCAAGGTTCGCACCAACCCCGGCGTTGGCAACCCCGACATTCTGCATCCCATCGGCGATGTGGATGAACGGGTAAATGTGCTTCGCTTTGACCGTGAGGGTGCGGAGACCATCGTGCTGGCAAACTTCGGCGACCACCCCGACGTGGTTGGCGGTGACCTGATTTCCGGCGACTGGCCCACGTTGTACCGTCACAGACTGGAAAAATGTCTGGACAACGTCAAGACCCTGTTCTTTAACGGTGCACAGGGCGATGTGAACCACGTGAACGTGAACGCCAAGCACGGTGACCTGAACGACATGTTCCACGACTTTGACGATGTTGCCCGCGGTTACGGTCACGCCCGTCACATGGGCAACGTGGTTGCCGGTGCAGTTTTGCAGGTTTATGACAAGGTCAATTACGTGGATGTAGATTCCATCCGCAGCAAGCTGTACACCGTCTCCATCCCCTCCAATATGCCCAAGCCCGAGGATATGCCTCTGGCGCGTAAGTATAATGAGCTGCATCTGGCAGGTCGGGATGATGAGATCCCCTTCGAGGCAATGGAGCTGACCACCGTGGTGGCAGAAGCCGGTCGTATGGTCCTCCTGGAGAACGGACCGGAAGCCTTCGATATGAAGCTTACCGGTGTTGCGATCGGCAGCGTGGCATTGCTGGGCATCCCCGGTGAGCCCTTTAACGGTGTCGGTCTCGGTCTGAAACAGGCAGAAGGCTGGGATATGGTCCTGCCCTGCTGCCTGACCAACGGTTCTCAGGGTTATTTCCCCATGCAGGATGCCTACACCGAAGGCGGCTACGAGGCACGTTCTTCCCGCTTTAAGGCCGGCGTGGCTGAGCGAATCATTGCCGAGGGTACAAAGCTTCTCGACGAGCTGCGCTGATAAGTAATAAGAAAAGAGGTAAATACAATGGCTTCAAAATGTACCATCAAGGCACCGTTTTTTGAAATTGGGCCCAAGTCCTATCTGTACGGACAGGATGTAATCGATCTGGCCATCGCCGCGGACAAGGCTTCCGAAAAATACGGTGTGGACATCATCTTCACCACTCCCATCGTGGAAATTGCCCGGGTCAAGGCCGCTACCAAGCACATTCACGTTTTCGCCCCCCACATGGATCCCATCGTACCCGGTCGCGGTCTGGCAGATATCCTGCCGGAATCACTGGTGGCCGCCGGTGCTGAGGGTGTTATGCTCAATCACGTGGAAAAGCCCGTCACCTTTGAGGTGCTGGCCGCTACCATTCAGCGGGCTGAGGAAGTGGGTCTTACCACCATCGTCTGTGCGGATTCCATGGCAGACGCCGGCAAAATTGCCACTTTGAATCCCGACATTATCGTCGCAGAGCCCTCTGAGCTCATCGGCACCGGCGTCAGTGTCGGACCGGAGTACGTAGAGGCCGCCACCAGATGCGTCAAGGATGTCAATCCCGACATTTTGGTGCTGACTGCCGCCGGTATTTCCAACGGTCAGGACGTATACAACACCATCATCGCAGGCGCTGACGCCACCGGCTCTTCTTCCGGCGTTGCCAAAGCCGCTGACCGTGCCGCCATGGTGGACGAAATGATTGCCGCCGTTCGCAAGGCCTGGGACGAGCGCAACGCTTAAAGGAAATCTATTGTGTCATTCCGAGCCGGTGCGCACATCGGTGACATAGGTCACCGGTTCGCAAAGGCAATGCTCATTTATCAATAATTTTTTGGAGGTAACAAAAATGGAATTTAAAATGATTCAAAAGGAAATTCAGCTTCAGTCCCGGGGTTGGATCCCCACCTTCCACGACATCTCTATTGATGTACATAAGATCGTGGAAGAATCCGGCATTAAGAACGGTACTGTCTCCGTGGTTTCCCACCACACCACCTGCTCCGTCATGATTCAGGAGTGCTCTCACGATTTCGACACCTTCGATCTGGAGTTCCTGCAGCATGACCTGCTGGACATCATGCGTAAGATGATCCCCGATTTCGCCAACGAAGGCGACTACCGTCATCCCGGCCCCGTGCATGCACAGTTCGGCCGCTATGTGGACGAGCCCGGCAACTTCACTTCCATGAACACTGATGGTCACCTGCGCAGCGTATTCTTCGGCCGCAGCGAGACCCTGACCATCAAGGACGGCAAGCTGGATCTGGGCGAATTTGCTCACATCTACTTCATCGACTGGGATCACGTCCGTGCACGTCCCCGTCAGGTCAACCTGACCCTGTTCGGCACTGCCGAGGATATCGGTGACCGCAAGTACAACAACGGTGAGGTCGTCAACACTCTGCGTAAGTTCCCCGCTGAGGAAAAGGCTTACATGGAGCAGTACGACGAGTGGAAGAAGAGATAATCCTTCCGTTTGAAAGAAAGGGGTCCTCTCTTTGAAAGCAATTATCAATGCAGAACTCATTATGCGGGACCATTTCATCCCCGAAGCAGTTCTGTTTCTTGAGGACGGCATCATCTGCGGCTACGGAGAAATGCGCAACACGCCCATTCCGGAAAACTGTGAGATTATCGATGTTCAGGGTGCTTATGTAGGACCCGGTCTGATCGATACCCACAACCATGCCGGCGGCGGCAAATGGGTCTTTGAGGACCCTGCCCATGCGGCCCAGTTCAATTTGGCTCACGGCACCACCACTATGCTGCCCACCCTCTATTTTAATCAGAATAAAGAAAATCTTTTGGCGCAGATCGTCCTGATGAAGGAAGCCATGAAGACCCCGGAATGCGCAAACTTTGTGGGGCTTTACATGGAAGCTCCCTATATGAATCCCAAGTTCGGTGCTGACCGGGAAAGCAATCCCTGGAAGGGACCCATCCGCAAGGAGGACTACCAGCCCCTGCTGGAGGCTGCCGGAGATGCCGCCTATGCCTGGTGTGTTGCTCCGGAACGGGAAGGCATTGAGGAATTCGTAAAGGATGCCAAGGCTGTAAATCCCAAGGTGCTTTTCACCGTGGCACACTCTGAGGCCTCTCCCCAGCAAATTGAAGCCCTGATGCCCTACGGTCTGAAGATCGGCACCCACCATACCAACGCTACCGGCGACCGGATCTTTTATCCCGAGGTGCGGGGTGTTTGTGTGGATGAGGCTGTCAACTACAATCGGGAGATTTTTGCCGAGCTGATCTGCGACAGCCGGGGTATTCACGTAGATCCCTACATGCTTCGCCTGGTGCGGCGCATCAAGGGAGACGACCGGATCATGCTGATCTCCGACTCCTGTGTCTTTGACGGTCCTGTTCCTGCCGGCTATGACGGCGTAACAGATCTGTGCTTCGACTTTGAGGAGGAAATTGCCGGCTCCAAGCTGACTCTGGACGTGGCCTGCCGGAACATGATGAAGCATACCGGTGCTTCTCTGGTGGATGTGTTCAAATTCGCATCCTACAATCCTGCCAAGTGCTATGGCATGACCGACCGTGGTGAAATCGCCGTGGGTAAGCGTGCCGACCTTGTGGTGGTGGACCACAAAATGAACATTCAAAAAGTATTCTTAAAAGGAGTAAATGTAATATGAAAGACTTTATCGTAGATCCCGCAACCAAGTTTGACTTCCAACCCGCTGAATTTGTCCCCTTCAAGGACAAGGCCGTTCTGGAGCGCGTGCGCAACATGAGTGGCAAGGAGCTGGAGCAGCGCGAGGAATGGTGGCATCCTGAGTTCCAGGTCAAGGTCATGATGAACCCCCATCCCGTTCTGATCGCTACCCTGTTTGAGCGTCTGAGAGCCGCTTCCGAAGCCGGCAAGACCTTCACCATGATTCTGGGCAACCCCGAGCCTGACACCTACATTCCTTTGGCACAGCTGATCAACTACTTCCAGATCGACTGCTCCAAGGTGCATCTGTTTGCCGAGGACGAGTGGGCTGACCAGGACGGCAACATCGCTCCCATCACCTACGAGGCCGGCTTTGCTCACTCCATGATCAAGTATCTGCAGCAGCAGATCGACCCCAAGCTGCGTATGCCCATGGAAAATGTCCACTTCCCCACCAACGCCAACATCAAGGACTACTCCAAGATCATTAACGACATTTCCGAAGGCGGTGCTGACATTGCTTCCACCTCTCCCGGTTGGGCAGGTCACATGGCATTCGTTGATCCTATCCCCGAATTCATCGGCTCCGGTGACATTGAGGAATGGCTGAATCAGCCCGCACAGATCGTTAAGCTGCACCCCATGACCATTATGCAGAACTCCCTGAACGGTACCTTCGGTCAGTCCGGTGATATCGCTAACGTTCCTCCCATGGCCGCAACCATCGGACCTCTGGACGTAATGCGCGCCAAGGAGCGTATCGAAGTACACGCACTGGCTACCTGCGGCACCTTCTCTTCCTGGCAGAGAATGATCTCCCGTCTGTGTACCCACGGACCCATCACTCCCTACCTGCCCAGCACCATGCTGCAGACCAAGAAGACTCAGGTTTACATCAGCGAAGAGCTGGCTGCTCCCTTTGCTTGCTGGGAGAAGGTTGGCTACTAATTCCTTCCCTATGGGCTGTCCCCGCAAGTGGACAGCCCGTTTTCTTCCGAAGCATCTTGGCTCCCCTTGTCAGGGGAGCTGTCAGCGGATCAGGCTGACTGAGGGGTAGTCGTCTCTCCCCCAGTCACGCTTTGTAAGCGTGACAGCCCCCTCGTCAGAGGGGGCCAAGCAGGTGGCACCACAGTATTTCCATTGCATTTCTATTTCTTCGAAAAGAGGTAAATTTATGAAAAGTTATACCCTGAAAAAAGTTAACGGCGCGCCGAATTGGGCAGAAATTCCCACTCTGCAAATGGATGTGGTTTATAATCCTGCGGACGTGAGTGCCTGGGGACAGCTTTGCTGGGACGACACCGGAATTTACGTCCATCTGCAGGCCCGCGAAGCAAATATCCGGGACGAGGTGCGGGATCTGCTGGGCGGCATCTGTGAGGACAGCTGTCTGGAGTTCTTTATCCGTCCTACCGAGGCAATGTCCTATTTCAACATCGAATTTAACCCCGGCTGTAATGTCTATCTGGGCTTTGCAACCAGCCGACACGATATCGTACGGCTGATCCCCAAGGACCACATGGAGCTGCTGCAGCCCCACGCAAACCGGACGGAGGATGGCTGGGAGATTTTCTACCACATTCCCTTCACCTTTATCCGGCGGTTCTTCCCGGACTTCACCCCCAGAGAGGGCTGGCAGTTTTACGGCAACTGCTACAAATGCGGTGACGCCACCGCACATCCACACCATTTCGCCTGGAACGAGGTGCAGCCGGGTGTGCTGGATTTCCACTGTCCCGCCTATTTCGGCCGCATGATCCTGGGCGGCGAATAACGAATTTTCTCCCTGTGTACACTCCGTACACAGGGAGCTTTTCTCGACAAAAAGATATCGATAAATATTTGACAAATAACACCTTTCCCATTATAATAAAGCAGTTGGGCTTTGGCCTTTTTATGAAATGCTACCGGAAAGAAGGTTTTACTTATGTTTCAAATCGTTCGCAAAAAGGAACTGAATTCTGCCGTCACCCTGATGGATATTCAGGCGCCCTTTATCTCCAAAAAGGCCCGGGCCGGTCAGTTCATCATTTTCCGTATTGACGAGCAGGGTGAACGGGTGCCGCTGACCATTGCCGGCTATGACCGGGAAAAGGGTACTGTCACCATTATTTTCCAGAAGGTGGGCTTCGCCACCAAGGCATTGGGCAGTCTGAACGAGGGAGATTATATCCGGGATTTCGTCGGTCCTCTGGGCAAACCCACCCCTGTGGAAGGCAAAAAGAAGGTCTGCGTGGTTGGCGGCGGTGTTGGCTGTGCCATTGCACTCCCCTCTGCCGCTGCTTTTAAGGAAGCCGGTGCAGAGGTCACTGTCATCGTTGGCTTCCGCAGCAAGGATATCGTCATTCTGGAAGAGGAGTTCCGGGCTGTGGCTGACAATCTGATCATGATGACGGATGACGGCACCTACGGCCGTCACGGTCTGGTGACCCAGCCTTTGCAGGAAATGCTGGAAAAGGGTGAAACCTTTGATGAGGTGCTGGCAATCGGTCCCGTACCCATGATGAAATTCGTATGTAAGACCACCGAGCCCTTCGGTGTCCACACCTCCGTGTCCCTGAACCCCATCATGGTCGATGGTACCGGAATGTGCGGCGGCTGTCGGGTAACTGTGGGCGGAGAAACCAAGTTCGCCTGTGTGGACGGTCCGGAATTTGACGGTCATAAAGTGGACTTTGCCGAGCTGATGAGCCGCAACAGTCTGTACCGTGACCGGGAAGCCGAAGTAAGCGAGAAACATACCTGCCGCATGGAAGCCATGGGCAAGCAGCTGATTAAATAAGGAGGGTCAAGCAATGGCAAATATGTCTTTAACCAAAATTCCCATGCCTGAGCAGGACCCCAAGGTGCGTGCAAGAAACTTTAAGGAAGTTACCTTAGGCTATACCGCAGAAATGGCAATAGAGGAAGCAAACCGCTGTCTGGGCTGTAAGAATCCCAAGTGCGTGGAAGGCTGTCCTGTCAATGTGCGGATCCCCGAGTTTATCAAGAAGGTGCAGGAGGGTGATTTCAAGGCTGCTTATGAGATCGTTACCTCTACCAATGCCCTTCCTGCCCTGTCCGGCAGAGTTTGTCCTCAGGAGACCCAATGTGAAAGCAAATGCGTGCGGGGTATCAAGGGCGAGCCTGTTGCCATTGGTCGGCTGGAACGCTTTGTTGCCGACTGGTATCGGGAAAATGTGAATGCCATGCCGGAAAAAACCGCTTCCAACGGCATCGAGGTGGCTGTTGTGGGTTCCGGTCCTGCCGGTATGACTGCCGCTTCCGATCTGGCGAAAATGGGCTATCAGGTCACCATGTTTGAAGCCCTGCACACTGCCGGCGGCGTTCTGGTATACGGCATTCCCGAATTCCGTCTGCCCAAGGCTATCGTAGCCAACGAAATCACCAAGCTGGAAGCGCAGGGTGTCAAGGTGATGACCAACATGGTCATCGGACGGGTGCTTACCATTGATGAGCTGTTTGAAATGGGCTTCAAGGCTGTATTTGTGGGCTCCGGTGCAGGTCTGCCCATGTTTATGAACATCCCCGGCGAAAGCCTGAAGGGTGTCATGTCCGCCAATGAATACCTGACCCGTACCAATCTCATGAAGGCCTATGACGAAGCTTACGACACGCCCATCATCAAGTCCAAAAATGTGGCTGTGGTTGGCGGTGGCAATGTGGCCATGGATGCCGCCCGCTGTGCCATGCGTTTGGGTGCGGAAAACGTGTATGTGGTATACCGCCGGGGTGAAGCAGAAATGCCTGCCCGTCTGGAAGAACAGCATCACGCCAAGGAAGAGGGAATTATATTCCGGACACTGTGCAATCCCGTGGAGATTCTGGGTGACGAAAACGGTCGGGTTTGCGGTATGAAGTGTATCCGCATGGAGCTGGGAGAGCCGGATGCTTCCGGTCGCCGCCGCCCCATTGAGGTGGAAGGCAGTGAATTTATCCTGGACGTGGATACCGTCATCATGAGTCTGGGTACCAGCCCCAATCCTCTGATCCGTTCCACCACTCCCGGTCTGGACACCAACAGGAAGGGCTGTCTGATCGTCAACGAGGACGAGATGACCACCCGGGAAGGCGTGTTTGCCGGCGGTGATGCTGTCACCGGTGCGGCTACCGTTATTCTGGCCATGGGTGCCGGTAAGAAGGGTGCCGCCGCAATCGATGCCTACTTAAAAAAGTAATCCATAGATTTTGGGTCTGTTACCTCCCGTAACAGACCCTTTTTGCTACATTTTTCTTGCCTTTTGCGGAAAAAACCGATATAATATGGTAAAAAGCTTAAAGGAGGACCGTCATGAGAGAAAAAAAGAACCAATACCGGAGTGTTATGCTGGGCTTGGCCGTGGGAGATGCCATGGGGCACACCGTGGACAACCGCACCCTGGCTGAAATCTGCAACGATTACGGTCCCAACGGTCTTTTGGGCTATGATCTGGTCAACGGCTATGCCGACGTCACCTCCTATACCCAGCTGGCTGCCTTTACTGCCAACGGTCTGCTCCTTGGCTTGACCCGCGGACAGCTTAAGGATCGCTTCTCCACCTTACTGCGCTGTATTACCCTTTCCCTAAAAGAATGGGGTCGCAGTCAGACCTTTTCTCTGCCGGAAAAGAATTACTGCTGGCTGTCCGGCGTGCCGGAAATGAAGCGGAAATTCTGCATGGATACCCGTATTTTGGATGCGCTGAGCAAGGAACCCCTGGGCTGTGTTGCCGCACCCCAATATAAATCCGACCATCCCGGTGCTTTGACCATGGTAGTTCCCATTTCCCTGATGGGAGAGGATTCCGGTCTGAACCAACGGGAGCTGAATCAACTGGGTGCAGAGGCAGTTGCCCTTACCCACGGAGAGACAGACACCATCCTTGCCGGTGCCGCACTTACCCATCTGCTTTGTGCCCTGCTGGCAGAGCCGTCTGCTCTTTTTGCAGAGCAGGTACAGCAGACCATGGATGCGATTGCTCTCCAATTCGGCGGAGAATCCGGAAAACTCTATTCCCTTTTGCAGCAGGCGCTTATCCTTTCCGTCACACCGGACGTCGGTCCTATGGAAGCCATGGAGACTTTGGGCTGCCGCACCGCGGCAGAGGCTCTGGCCGGTGCCGTTTATGCCGTCGCTACCTGCGGACGGGATTTTGATGCAGCTATGATTACCGCCGTGAACCACTCCGGACGCAGTGCCGCCGTGGGCGCTTTGACCGGCAGTCTGCTGGGGGCGATTTTGGAAAATGACGCCCTGCCGGACTTCTATTTGGAAAGTCTGGAACCCACAGGAACCCTGACGGAGTTGGCAGATGATATGACTTTGGGCTTTTCCAACATGGTGGGCAGAAGCCTGTTTGATATGGATTGGGACCGAAAATACTTGTCTATTGGCGGATAAAATCGGAAAAACGCAGTTTTTTTCGGAAAAAAGGGGTTGCATTTCTTAAAAAAAGGTGATATAATCCCACTGTAAAGATGTTTGACTGTTAGGAGAGAGGGGCTAGCCCCTCTCTCTTTCCTTATGAAAAAAGGAGGTATGCTATGAAAGTAACCGATTTGGTTGCAGAGTTTTCCAAGCCCATCGTGGAGGCCCACGGGTGCTCTTTATGGGACGTGGAATATGTCCGGGAAGGCTCGGAACGTTTTTTGCGGCTGTATATTGAAAAAGAAGGCGGCATCGACATCTCTGACTGTGAAGCGATTTCCCGGGCGGTGGATCCCATTTTGGATGAGAAGGACCCCATTGCGGAATCCTATCATTTTGAGGTGTGTTCCGCCGGTTTGGAACGGAAGCTGACCCGTCCTGCTGATTTTGCCCGATTCCTGGGTAGTCCCGTCATGGTGAAGCTGTACCGTCCCCGCAACGGTCTGAAGGAGATTCCCGGTGTGCTCCGGGGTTACGACGAGGGACGCGTCACCGTGGAAGCCGGCAAAGAAACCGTTACCTTTGAAAAATCCGAGGTCGCCATGGTGCGTCTTCGTGTAGAATTTTAAGAAACATATTATTTCATAGATATAGGAGGAATTTAACGACAATGGCACAGAGAAGAACAAAGAAAAACGATGCTCCAAAAATTGACATCGGCGCAGAGATCTTTGCAAGTCTGCGGGATCTGGAAAAGCTCAAGGGCATCAGCGTGGATTACATGGTGGAGCGCTTGAAACAGGCTATGGCCAACGCCTATCGTAAGGATCGGGAAGATCATCGGGATATCCCCGCCGAAAATGTGGTGGTGGATCTGAGTGAGGACGGTCTGTTTATGTATCAGGTCAAGACCGTTGTTGAAGAGGTGGAGGATTCCGCCCTGGAGATCCATATCGATGCCGCAAAGAACATCAACCCTGACCTTCGGGTGGGTGACAATGTGAGTATCCCCGTTGACATTCAGAAATTCGGCCGCATCGCCGCACAGACTGCCAAGCAGGTGGTCATTCAGGGCATTCGTGAGGCGGAACGCGGAGTCGTTTATGAAAACTACTCCTCCAAAACTCAGGAGCTTCTTACCGGCACCGTTCTTCGGGTGGATCCCGATGGCGGCGACATGATCGTCACTGTGGGTCAGGGCACAGAACAGCACAATGCAGTGCTCCGCGCCACTGAGCAGATTCCCGGTGAGGTTTATTTGCCCGGCGATCTGATTCGTGTGTATGTGCTGGAGGCACGGCAGGGTGCCCGTTCTACCAATGTGTACGTTTCCCGTACCCATCCTAACGTGGTGCGCCGTCTGTTTGAGTTGGAAACTCCCGAAATTGCAGAGGGTCAGGTAGAGATCCGCAACATTGCCCGGGAAGCCGGTTCCCGTTCCAAGATGGCCGTCCGTGCCACCATGGAGGGCGTGGATCCCGTTGGCGCCTGCGTCGGTCCCCGTGGCGGCCGTGTAAGTGCTGTGGTGGAAGAGCTGCGCGGTGAAAAGATCGATATCGTGGTGTGGTCCGAGGACCCCTGCGAATACGTACGGGCCGCTTTGAGCCCTGCGGATGTGATTTCCGTGGAGCTGATTCCCGGTCAAAAGAACGCCTGCCGTGTGCTGGTTCCGGATGATCAGCTGAGTCTGGCCATCGGCAAGGAAGGTCAAAACGCCCGTCTGGCGGCGCGTCTGACCGGCTTTAAGATCGATATTAAGCCTGTTTCTCAGGCAGAGTAATCATTATTTCGTTGCAAATTGCGGCGCAGCCGCCTTGCCTCCCTCTGACGAGGGAGGTGGCAAAAATCTTTGATTTTTGACGGAAGGAGAGATTTTTCAGTCTTTTCTCTCCCCCAGTCGGCCCGTTCGGCTGACGGTCCCCTCCTCAGAGGGGGCCAAGGTGTTGCTTGCAATGATAATTAGAAGGAGGCAGCATAATGCAAAAGAAAATTCCCCAGCGGCAATGTATGGGCTGCCGGGAACGAAAAGAAAAAAGAGCCATGATCCGTGTGGTGCGTTGCACCGACGGAGATATCCGTTTGGATTTTTCCGGCAAGCTGAATGGACGGGGCGCCTATGTTTGTCCGGACTTGAATTGCCTTGCAAAGGCAAAAAAAAGCCGATCCCTGGAGCGATGCCTGGAAACCCCCATTCCCGAGGAGGTTTATAACCGTCTGGAAAAGGAAATGGAGGGAGGCTCTCTTGGATAAAGCGCTTACCTATCTGGCATTGGCCAGAAAAGCAGGGTTTGCGGAATTGGGAGAAGAACCGGTGGGTGCAGCCGCCAGATTGGGTCATGCCCGTTTGCTGCTGGTAGCCGCGGATGCATCCGAGCACACCTGGCGCCGTGCCGTGAGCTTTGTCTCCGGAACCCGTCAGCAGCTGCTTCGGCTCCCTTATTCCAAGGACGAGATGGGTTTTGCCATTGGTCGCACCAGTCTGGCAGTTGCCGCCATTACCGATGCAGGTATTGCAAAGGCACTGGTGGAGGCCCTTGACAACCCTCAGCACAAAGCTATTCTTTCTGTGCTGGAGGATATGGCCGCACAGGCAAAGCAGCGGCAAAAGGAAGCCAAAGCCCATGCGCGAAACAGACGTCTGGGAAAAGGCAAGCCCGTAAAGAAGGAACATTGATTTTGGAGGTGCAGTTGAATATATGAGTATTGAAGTGAAGTATCGTATAAAGGAAGTGGCCGCGGATTTCGGCATGGCTTCCAAGGAAATAACAGAGATTATCGCCATATATGGCGATAAGCCCAAATCTCCCACCCAGGCATTGACCGGAGAGGAATTAAATGTGCTGTTCGATCACTTGACCCAGCACAATCAGATCTCCTCTTTGGAGGTGGTATTTGCCGTACAGCCCAAGCCGGCTCCTGTCAAGGAGGAACCCAAGGCTGAGCCGAAGCCGGAGGGAAAGCCGGCACAGAAGACCAAGCCTGCCGCCACTCCCGCGCAGCCGGCTTCCCAACAGAATACAAAGCCCGTAAAACCGGCAGAGCCGGAACGGAAGCGGGAACGCCGCGTGGTGGATACCTCCGCTGTGCAGGTGAACACCAACCGCTTTGCTGACGTGGATAATCTGGTTTCCGAAAAGGTGCAGAATTATCAGGGCGGTAAGCAGAAGTTCGGCGGCAAAAAGGGCAAGGAACAAGGCAAGAAGGAAAATAAGTTTAAGGGCAACAAGTCCCGCAACGAAGAGCAGGAAAAGCTGCGCAGACTCCAGATGGAAGTGGCGCGCAAAGCCCCTGTTACCGTCAAGATCCCTGACGAGATCACTGTCGGTGAGCTGGCCAGCCGGATGAAAAAGACTGCCGGTGATGTCATTAAGCTTTTGATGAAAAACGGCATCATGGCCGGTATTAACCAGACCATTGATTTCGATACCGCAGAATATGTGGCCACCGAAATGGGCTGTAAGGTGGAAAAGGAAATCACCGTCACCATTGAGGAACGCCTCATTGAGGATCACGAAGACACCGCAGAGGAATTGGTCACTCGTGCTCCTGTGGTAGTGGTCATGGGTCACGTCGACCACGGCAAAACCTCTACCCTGGATGCCATTCGGAAGACCTCCGTCACTGCCGGTGAGGCCGGCGGCATCACCCAGCACATCGGTGCATATACCGTGGACGTCAACGGCAACATGGTGACCTTCCTGGATACCCCCGGTCACGCCGCCTTTACTTCCATGCGTGCCCGTGGTGCAAAGAGCACCGATATCGCCATTTTGGTGGTTGCCGCGGACGACGGCATCATGCCCCAGACTGTGGAATCCATTAACCACGCCAAGGCCGCAGAAGTGCCTATCATCGTTGCTATCAACAAGATGGATAAGCCCACAGCAAATCCTGACAGGATCAAGGAACAGCTGACTCATTACGATCTGATTCCCGAGGAATGGGGCGGCGAGACCGTCATCGTTCCCATCTCCGCCAAGACCGGCATGGGTCTGGACGATTTGTTGGAAATGGTCATTCTGACTGCCGAAGTGCAGGAGCTGAAGGCCAATCCCAACCGCCGTGCCAAGGGTACGGTTATTGAAGCCCGTCTGGATAAGACCCGCGGTCCTATTGCCACATTGCTGGTGCAAAACGGCACACTGAATCAGGGCGATATCGTGATTGCCGGTACTGCCGTAGGCCGTGTACGTGTGATGACCAACGATAAGGGTCGCACCGTTAAGACTGCCGGTCCCTCCGTTCCTGTGGAGATTACCGGTTTGGCTGAGGTTCCCGCACCCGGTGACGAATTCAACGCCGTTGCGGATGAGCGCATGGCAAGAGAGCTGGTGGAACAGCGGAAGCAGGCACAGAAGGATGCCGCTGCAAACGCAATGAGCAAGGTCACCTTGGACAACCTCTTTGCAAGAATGCAGGAGGGTCAAATGAAGGAGCTGCCCCTGATCGTCAAGGCAGACGTACAGGGCTCCGCAGAGGCCTTGAAGGCCTCTCTGGAAAAGATTTCCAACGAAGAGGTTCGGGTCAAGGTCATCCACACCGGTGTGGGTGCGATCAATGAGAGCGATCTTTTGCTGGCTTCCACTGCCGGTGCGATCATCGTGGGCTTTAACGTCCGTCCCGACGCCAGCACCCAGGCAAACGCCCAGAGAACAGAAGTGGATATGCGGTTCTACCGTGTCATTTATGACGCCATCGACGAAATCGAAGCAGCCATGAAGGGTATGCTGGCACCTAAGTTCGAGGAAGTGGTCATCGGTCACGCTGAGGTGCGTATGACGTATAAGGTATCCTCCGTGGGTACGGTCTGCGGCTGTATGGTCAAGGACGGCAAGATCACACGGGATGCTCAGGTGCGTGTGCTGCGTGACAGCATCGTCATTCATGAAGGCACTGTGGGCTCCTTGCAGCGGTTTAAGGATGCTGTCAAGGAAGTCACCGCCGGCTATGAGTGCGGTATGAGCATCGAAAAGTTTAACGACCTCAAGGAAGGCGACGTTTTCGAATGCTTCGCCATGCAGGAAATTAAACAGTAATTTTCCAAAGCCTTCCCCTGGGGGGAAGGTGGCCAAGCAAAGCGAGGTCGGATGAGGGTAGTTACGGCGGCACTGCCGCCTGAATCTTAAAACTGTTTTGCCGCACTGCGTGCGGGTTTCTCCCTCATCCGTCACCACCTGTCGGCGGTGACACCTTCCCCCAGAGGGAGGCTTAACTACTACAAAAGGAGGCTATCTTATGGCATCCAATCGAATCAACCGCATCAACGAGGAGATACAAAAAGCGCTGGCAGATCTTCTGCGTGAGGTAAAGGACCCTCGTGTCAGCGGTACCATGATCTCCATCACCCGGGTGGAAACCACTCCGGATCTGCGTTTTGCAAAGGTATATGTGAGCTTTTTGGAGGAAAACAAGGTCAAGGACGCGTTGAAGGGTCTGGAATCCGCCGGCGGCTATCTGCGTCGGGAGCTGGGTTCTGCCCTGCAGCTGCGGCACACGCCCCAGCTGAACTGGGCGTTGGACGATTCCATCACCTACGGTGCCAAAATGCTGAAGCTCATCAACTCTCTGGATAAGGGAGAAGAAAAAGAAGATTAAAAACACCCTCCCCCGGGAGAGCCTTTGAGGTAAATCCTATGAATGGAATTGTAATTGTAGATAAACCCCAGGGCTGGACAAGCCAGGATGTGACCGCCAGACTGCGCCGGGTATTTCAAACCCGCCGCATCGGTCACGGCGGAACGTTGGACCCCATGGCTACCGGTGTGTTGCCGGTATTTGTGGGTCGCGGCACCCGTGCTGTGGAATTTTTCGAGCACGCCCAGAAGATTTATGAGGCTGTGCTCCGTCTCGGGGTCACGACGGATACCGAGGATATCACCGGCACGGTTCTTGAGAAACGGGAGATTGCCGTTTCTGAAGGGGAGTTTTTGGCTGTCCTGCCGGATTTCCGCGGAAAAATACTGCAAATCCCTCCCATGTATTCCGCACTGAAAATCAACGGACAAAAGCTGTGTGACCTGGCGCGCAAAGGCAAAGAGGTGGAACGTCAACCAAGAGAAATTGAGATTTTTGAACTGACTTGCCTGGAATTTTCCGGTGAATGTGCCCGCCTGCGGATTCACTGCTCCAAGGGAACTTATATCCGTACCCTGTGTAAGGATATCGGTGAGTCCTTGGGCTGTGGTGGCTGTATGGAAAGTCTGCGCCGCATTACTGCCGGTGAATACACCATTTCGGAAGCCGTTCCTCTGGAGACTTTGCTGGAAACCGATACGCCGGAAGCATTTTTGCATCCAGTGGACAGCATGTTCCGGAATTTCCCATCGGTTACGCTGACGGCAAAACAGGAAGCCCGTTGCCGGAACGGAAACGCTTTTTCCGTGTCTCTGAAGGAAGGTACTTACCGCACCTACGGTCAAAACGGAGAATTTTTGGCACTTTCCAAGGTGGATAACGGCGTTATGTCAACCATTAAGAGTTTTTTTGAAGTATAGTGCATCGCCTTGGCCCTTCTGACGAGGATAATCTTATGAACAAAAAAATATATGCACTGGGGTTTTTTGACGGGGTTCATTTGGGACATCAGGCGTTACTTTCCGCCTGTGTTCGGCTGGCAAAGCAGGAAAATGCCATCCCCGCGGCAGTCACCTTTGACCTGCCCCCCGGTACCGTTTTACAAAACCAACAACCGAATATGCTTACCACCGTACAGGACCGGAAAGCTCTGCTGACGCATTACGGCATGGAAGAGATTTTGCTCTTTAAAGCAACGGCGAAGCAGTTTTCCACTCCATGGCAGGAATTTCTGGAGCGTCTTGTAAACATGGGTGCTGCCGGCTTTGTCTGCGGTGCAGATTACCGTTTTGGACATAAGGGCGAAGGCAACGGTGAGAAATTGGCACAATTTTCTGCAAGCCTTGGTCTTTCCTGCGTGATTGTGTCGGAGCAGTCTATGGATGAGGAGAAAATTTCTTCTACGCGCATCCGTCGATGCTTGGAAGCCGGCGATATTGCTTCTGCCAACCGTCTGCTGGGGCATCCCCATATTTTCACAGGTACGGTGGTTTCCGGACAACAGCTTGGCCGCACCATCGGAATCCCCACCGCCAATCTGCAGCTGCCGGAAGCTTTGCTGACTCCGGCCTTCGGTGTCTACGCCTGTACCGCCCATGTGGACGGACACAGCTATGTGGCCGTGACCAATATCGGCACCCGTCCTACCGTCGATGGAAAGGGCATTACTGTGGAGCCCTGGCTTTTGGATTTTGACGGAGATCTGTACGGCAAAGAGCTGACCCTGAAATTTCACAAATTTCTCCGTCCGGAGCAGAAATTTGACTCTCTGGAAGCCCTGAAAAATCAGATCCAGCTGGATGCCGCAGAGGCATATCAGCTTTTGAAATAATCTTTTTTGCATAAAAAGTTTGTATTTTGTGAAAATTTTCCTTTACATTTGGGAAAACTTATGATAAGATATTCGGGCTGGCTTCGGCCGGACAATATTTCTATGCCCATCGCGCAGTTGCGGGAGAACGCCAATGTGCATTTCACCGACCCCTACTTCGCTTTCGGGTAATATTTTGAAAGGTGGAAATTACCATGATTCTCAAAGACAAAAAGACCCAGGTTATCCTGGAAAACGCAACCCACGAAGGCGACACCGGTTCTCCCGAAGTCCAGGTCGCTATTCTGACTGCCCGTATCAACGAGTTGACTGACCATTTGCGTGTTCACAAGCACGACAATCACTCCCGCCGCGGTCTGCTGATGATGGTTGGTAAGCGTCGTAATTTGCTGGACTATCTGGCAAAGAAGGACATCAACCGTTACCGTGCACTCATCGCTAAGCTGGGTATCCGTAAGTAAGATATCAAAGGGGCGATGCAAATCGCCCCTTATTTCTTATTTGCAAACGTCAATCATCGGGAGCGCATTTAGCAGTTGAAAGGGCTGTCGAAATTCGGCATTCGTTTCAAGTGCTAAACCTCCCGAACAATATACAAAAATACAGGAGGTAAACAAATGATTACTCGCAAACAGTATCCCAACCATCGCATTTTTGAGATGGAAATCGGCGGCCGTACCTTTACCGTGGAAACCGGTAAGGTTGCAGAATTGGCCAACGCCGAATGCATCTGCCGTTACGGCGACACCGTGGTGCTTACAACCTGCACCTGCAATCCCATCCCCAAGTCCGGCATCGACTACTTCCCTCTGACCATCGAGTTTGAAGAGAGAATGTACTCTGTGGGCCGTATTCCCGGCTCCTTCAACCGTCGGGAAGGAAAACCCTCCGAACGGGGCATCCTGAACAGCCGTATCATTGACCGTCCCATGCGTCCCCTCTTCGATGAGGAGCTGCGTAACGACACCGTTGTTACCTGTACCGTCATGGCCTGCGATGACGAGGCACCTGTGGAAGTGGTTGCTTCCCTGGGCGCATCCATTGCCATCGCTTCTTCCGACGTTCCCTGGAACGGACCCGTTGCTACCACCAACGTAGCTTACCTGAACGGTCAGTATATCGTAAACCCCTCTGCTGCTGAGCGTGACGCCTGCGAATGCTTCGTGTGCATCGCTTCCACCTTTGAGAAGGTGGTCATGATCGAGACCGAAGCCAACGAAGCTCCCGAAAACATCGTTTATGAATGTATCCGTGTGGCCCACGAGACCAATATGGAGATCGTGAAGTTCATCAACGGCATCGTAGCAGAAATCGGCAAGCCCAAGTTCACCTTTGAAAAGGCCGCCGTAAACCACGATCTGCTGGATGATTTGATTGCCTACGGTCTGCCCCAGATCGAAAATGCGCTGGATACCGATGACAAGAACATCCGTGAGGAGCGCTTGACCGCTGCCCGTCTGGACTTCCAGGAGAAGTTCGGCGAGAAGTACGAGGATTTCGAGACCCACATTGAGGTCTGCCTGTACAAGATGCAGAAGAAGGTCGTCAAGAAGTGGCTGCTGGCCGGCAAGCGCGTGGATGGCCGCGGCATGGACGATATTCGTCCTCTGGATGCCGAGGTTGGCGTTCTGCCCCGTGTTCACGGTTCCGGTCTGTTCGCCCGCGGTCAGACGCAGGTTCTGTCCATCTGTACGCTGAATACCCTGTCCGCTGCTCAAAAGCTGGACACCATCTATGCAGAAGAAACCAAGCGGTATATCCATCACTACAACTTCCCCGCTTTCTCCACCGGTGAGGCCCGTGCTGCCCGCAGCACCTCCCGCCGTGAGATCGGTCACGGCGCTTTGGCTGAAAAGGCTCTGCTGCCTGTGATCCCCTCCGTTGAGGAGTTCCCCTACGCGATCCGCGTGGTGTCCGAAGTGCTGTCCTCCAACGGCTCCACTTCTCAGGGCTCTATCTGTGGCTCTACGCTGGCTTTGATGGATGCCGGTGTTCCCATTAAGCGTCCTGTTGCCGGTATCTCTTGCGGCTTGATCACCGATAACGAAACCGGTGTATGGAGAACCTTCACCGATATTCAGGGTGTTGAGGACTTCCACGGTGAAATGGACTTTAAGGTTGCCGGTACCACCGAGGGTGTTACCGCCATTCAGATGGACCTGAAGAACAAGGGCCTGACCATGGAAATTATCGCTGACGCTCTGGAGCGCTGCCGTGTTGCCCGTCTGCAGATCCTGGAAGAGGTCATGCTCAAGGCAATTCCTGCACCCCGTGAAGAGGTTTCCGAGTTTGCTCCCAAGATGATCAGCATGACCATCCCCGTGGACAAGATCCGCGAGGTCATCGGCTCCGGCGGCAAGACCATTCAGAAGATCTGTGCCGATACCGGTGCCAAGGTGGACATTGAGGATGATGGCAGCGTATTCATCTCCGCAGTGGATTCCGCCGCTGCTCTGGCCGCAAAGAAGATGGTGGACGATATCTGCTTCGTTCCCGAGGTTGGCAAGCTGTACTACGGCAAGGTCGTTCGCATCCTGCCCATCGGCGCATTCGTGGAAATTGCCCCCGGCCATGACGGAATGGTGCACATTTCCAAGCTGGAAAACCGCCGTGTGGAAAAGGTTGAGGACGTTCTGAATCTGGGCGATATGACCTGGGTGAAGTTCATGGGCTTTGACGAGAAGGGCCGTGCAAACTTCAGCCGCAAGGATGCCCTGAAGGAAATCGAAGGTCAGGAATAATGATACAAAAACAGCACTGCTTTTGCAGTGCTGTTTTTTCGTGTGTTAAAATCAGGTTTCTTCCTGTACGTCTTTTTCAGGCTTTTCATCCATGGCGTTTTGCTTTGCTGCGGGAGTTTTCGGACGTCTCAGCACCCAGAAGCAGCCCAGCGCTGCAAAGGTGTAAAGGAAGCCCAAATTGGTGATATAATCGTCAATCTTTTCGATGAGCGCATACACGCTGCAAAAAGAAGCCCAGGGGGTTGCGCCCTCATACGCGCGCATAATGGCGATGGTCCAGTTAACGCGATCCGCCAGATAGATGGAGCATGCCATTAAAATCAGGCAGATCACCAAACTGGTATTGCTCAGCTTTCCACCGAAAAAGTAGCAGAACCGCAGGGTCAGCACGGCCATTGCCACACCGGCAATCGCGGAAAAAACCCGGGCTTGTCCCAGCAAAATAATCGCACCGCTGCCCAGCAATGCACCAACCAGCGCACCCAAGATGCCCAACCAAAAATTACGTTTCTTTTCCTTTGCCATAAAACAGCCTCCTGATAGATTGCATTCAGTGTACCATTTTCGGCAAAAAAAGTCAATTCCCTGGAAAAAGCTCTAAATATTGTGGTTTTTCGTGATTTTTATCTCCTACATCTTGTGTTTCGACAAAATTCGCGGGAATTTTGTTGTATTATACAGGTGCGGCACCGGCATGCAGACGCACCACAGCGACAGTTGCGTCATCCGTACTGACCGCCTGACTGCTCCGGAGAATTTCATCCGCCAGCTCCCCACTGGTGGATTCCGTATCCATCCAAACCCGGCGCAGGGACTCCTCTCCCCCTGCACCGTCGCTGAGCAGTACCAGCGTTTCCCCCCTGCGCAGGGACAGCCGTTCCACCGTTTCCCTTCCGTCCGTTACGGACAGACCCGGAGGCGGTGTGGCTGTCCCAATTTTTATGATTTCCCCGTGGGAGATCACATAGGACGGTGCCGCACCCCACTTATAGATGGTCACCTTGCCGGTGTCCAGACGCAATTCTGCCAGATCCAGCGTCACTGCTCCGGCCTGACCCTGTAATGCACACAGGCTGTTGATGCTGCGCAGCGCATACGCCGCAGGATATCCGGAGGAAAGCAGACGCCGAAGCATGGTGCTGACCTGACCGGCGGAACGAGAAGCTTCCGGTCCGGTGCCCATCCCGTCACACAGCAGAATATAATACCGGCAGGCAATTCCTGCGAACCACAAGCACCGGTCTCCGTTATCCCGGGTTTTTCCCACAGAACAGGATGCCACCTCTGGCTGAAATACTGCCCGGGGTGGGGCTCTGTGCTGGGCCAGTTCATCGGACAGATCCTGCAAATAATCAGATAAAAAGTGATATTGCTGTCCCACGGCTGTGCGGTATTCCCCCTGCCGATCCCTGTCCGCCCGAATGGCACGAAGCTGCTCCTGACTGCGGCGCAGTTCCATTAAGAGCCGTCCGGATTTTCGACAGCCTCCCAACAGATCACTGCCGTTGCCCAGCGGTCTGTGGAGAATGGACGGAGAAAGTTGTGCCGGCTGCTCTCTGCAATTTTTTCTGCAGGGACAACTTCCGCAAGCGCGTTCCGCCGCCCGGGCAATCAGGGCTTGTTCATCAATGGGATTTTCCTGGGTGTCCAATATCATATTTTCCATTTGCCGCAGTACCGAAGCCGCCAATTCCAAATGCACCTGAGCCGGTCCCATTTCACTGCGTCGGTTCGGAAGGGCGGTCTGTTTCGGCAGAAGCAACGCTCCCACAGAGCCAATGAGCAGTCCCGGCGCCGGTGTAAGATCCCAGGTGCCGCAAATTCCCATCACCACGAAATAAAGAAATGCTGGTGCGATATATTTCATAAGCGAGCGTCTTCCCGGAATCAGACGCACCATATACGCAAGGGAAAGTACTGCGGTCATTGGCGTTGGCGTTACCTGTGCCAAATCCAAAGCCAGTCCTGCCAATGCTGCCGCAGGAAAAGCTCCCACTACTGCCAATGCGCCGGCCGCGATATATCCGAAGGACAGATACGGCACGGGTGCTACCTGTGCCAGACACAGCACCGCCAGACCGTAGACCAGCCAGTTTACCACCGGATCCCGCCGTTCCATGGCGTAACAAAATACGCCTGTGGTGCCGGCCGCCATGGCGACCTGCAATATGTAAAAGGGTACGGGAGGTCCGTTCATGCCATAATACTGGAACAGTAAACCGGTCACCGATACAATTAAGGTGGCAATCGCCGGCATCAACAGCGGCGCCTCCTGCCGGATCCTCTTTTCCTGCAGCAAAAGTGCCGCGGAAAGCCCCAGGGCCGCCCATACCACGCCCACAGCTCCGTTGCTTCTCCAAAACAGCAAATATCCCAGGCAGCTGCCGCAGGCTGTTAAAACTGACGCCCAGCCGGTCTGGGCGCAAATCAGTCCCAAAGCAACCGGCTGTAAATAGTGTCCCAGACTGGCCGCACTGCCAAAAAATCCCGCCAGTAAGTACCCACCGCCCTGCAGTAAAGCGTGAATTCTGGGGTTTGCCGCCCAACGGCGCATAAACCGCTGTCCCCGTCGGACATATACCCCGATCGTCACCATCATTCGTACCACATTCCTTTCCCGTTGATAGTAAAATCCTATCATGAAGCATGTGGGATTTTTTGTCAAAATCTGTGCTGTGATAAAGTTTCTTGCATCATGGGCAAAGAGGGTGTATAATAATAGCAAATTCATTGGATTGAGGAATGATTATGCGCGATAAACTACGCAGTCTGGCTGACCGCTATGAGGAGCTCTGCTACAAATCGGAGCAGGCGGATTTTTATGCCGACCCAAAAAAGGCCGCCAAACTCCTGCGGGAGAAAAATGATCTGGAACCCATCGTTACGACTTTTTCTTCCTACAACGCCGCCCTGCAGGAAATGGACGATGCTTTGGAGCTGATGAGCGAGCCGGATATGAAGGATTTTTGTCAGGAGGCTTATCAGCAGGCCAAGGAAAAAAGCGAGGTGCTCTATCGCCAGCTGCAGATCCTGCTCCTGCCCAAAGACCCCAACGATGAAAAGAATGTTATTGTGGAGATCCGCGGCGGTGTGGGCGGTGAAGAAAGTGCCCTGTTTGCCCACAGCCTGTTTCGGATGTACTCCATGTATGCCGCTGCCAAGGGCTGGAAAATTGAACTGATGAACTATAACGAAACAGAACTGGGCGGTGTCAAGGAAGCGGATTTTGTCATTTCCGGTCAGGGTGCCTACTCCCGGATGAAGTATGAATCCGGTGTCCATCGGGTTCAGCGGGTACCGGAAACGGAATCCGGCGGACGGGTCCACACCTCTACGGCAACCGTTGCCGTTTTGCCGGAAATGGAAGAGGTGGATGTGCAGATAAACCCCGCGGATATTGAAATGCAGGTGTACCGTGCCAGCGGTGCAGGCGGTCAGCACGTAAACAAGACCTCCTCTGCGGTGCGGCTCATCCACAAGCCCAGCGGCATTGTGGTTGCCTGTCAGGAGGAACGGAGTCAGCAGCAAAACCGGGAAAAATGCATGCGGATGCTGGCTTCCAAATTGTATGAGATCGAACAGGAAAAGCTCTCCTCCGAGGTCACCGGCATGCGGCGCAGTCAGGTGGGAAGCGGCATGCGAAACGAGCGAATCCGCACCTACAATTTCCCTCAGGGACGGGTGACGGATCACCGAATCGGTCTGACGCTGTACAAAATCGATGCAGTGATGGACGGTGGGCTTGACGAGATCATCGACGGTCTTGCCACCGCCGACCAGGCAGAAAAGCTAAAAAATGCGCAATAGCCTTCCCCTGGGGGAAGGCTTTGGAGGAAGCTTATGGAATTTATCACCCGCAGTCCCGAGGAAACGGAAGCCTTGGGAGAAAAACTGGGAAAATTACTGACAGCCGGTACTGTCCTTGCCTACCGCGGGGATCTGGGCGCTGGGAAAACCGCCTTCACCCGGGGTCTTGCCCGGGGTCTGGGTTATACCCAGCAGGTCACCAGCCCTACCTATACCATCGTCAATGAATATCTTGGCGGCAGACTCCCCCTGTTTCATTTCGACATGTACCGACTGCGTTGTGCAGAGGAGCTTTTCGACATCGGCTGGGACGATTATCTGGACCGAAACGGCATTTGCGCCGTGGAATGGAGCGAAAATGTGACGAATGCTCTGGAAAATCCCATCACCGTCACCATTGCAAAATTGGACGAAAATACCCGCCACATTACCGTAGAAGGGAGCGAAAACCATGCTCTTGCTGGCCTTTGAAACCTCCGCCAAGGCAGCTTCCGTTGCCTTGTTTGAAGAAAACGCCCTGTTGGGTGAGCAATATCAGAATACCGGCATGACCCACAGCCAGACCCTGCTGGTCATGGCGCAGGAGCTGCTGACGCAATGCGGAAAAGAGCCCCGGGAGGTAACGGCCGTTGCCGTTGCCAACGGTCCCGGCTCCTTTACCGGTGTGCGCATCGGTGTTGCCGCCGCCAAGGGTCTTGCCTGGGGTAATGAAATCCCTGTTTACGGTGTGTCCACGCTGGAGGCGATGGCTCTGGGTCTGGGTGTTTGGGATGGCTATGTATGTCCTGTTATGGATGCAAGAAGAAATCAGGTATATAACGCACTGTTTTATGTAAACCAAGGTGCCCTGACCCGTCAGTCTCCTGACCGGGCGATTGCCCTTTCCGATTTGGAAGCGGAACTTAAAACGCTGGAAAAGCCCATCTTTTTGGTTGGCGATGGCAGTATTTTGTGTTATAATACCTTGAAAGAGGCCGTTCCTCAGCTGATTTTGCCGCCGGAAAACCGTATGCACCAGCGGGCAGTAGGTGTGGGACTTGCGGCCTTGATGCAGGAACATGCAGACGATCCGGCAACCCTTGTCCCCAATTACCTGCGCTTAAGCCAGGCCGAACGGGAACGGAACGAAAAAATACAAAAGAACAAAGGAGAATAATCATGGCATCTGTTCATATTTTAGACCACCCCCTGATCCAGCACAAGCTGGCAATTTTGCGGAACGAAAAAACCGGTGTTAAGGAATTTCGGGAGTTAGTTAGCGAAATCGCAGGACTGATGTGCTACGAGGCTACCCGTAATTTGCCCACCGAAGAGGTTTGCGTGAAAACTCCCGTGGCAGTTGCCAAATGTCGCATGCTGTCCGGTAAAAAGCTGGCGATTGTGCCGGTGCTTCGGGCAGGCTTGGGCATGGTAGACAGCATGGTGGACCTGATCCCCTCGGCAAAGATCGGCCACATTGGTCTCTATCGGGATCCTGAGACCCATCAGCCTGTGGAATATTACTGCAAGCTGCCGGAAGACATTGAAAACCGCGTGGTTTTCGTGGTGGATCCCATGCTGGCAACCGGCGGAAGTGCCGTCGCCGCCATTGATTTTCTCAAAGCAAAGGGCTGCCGCAACATCATCATGATGAATATTATCGGCTGTCCGGAGGGTGTACAGGCCGTACAAGCTGCCCATCCCGATGTAGAGCTTTACCTGGCCGCAGTGGATGAAAAGCTGAACGACCACGCCTATATTATTCCCGGTCTGGGCGATGCCGGAGACCGTATCTTCGGAACAAAATAATTCACAAGGAACATATAAAGCGGACAGACGATTGCCTGTCCGCTTAATTTTTATATCATTTGCTCCAAGGTTTTGCGTACTGTAGCCACCCGGTTGGGAGCAAAGGGGCTTTCCAGGCCGGCTTCTTCCACAAAGGAAAGGAAATATATTTGGGTGGTGGACAATTCCTTTTTATACAGCTCCAGACCCTTACCGGCCTGAGACTGCTCCAGCTGATACAGCTGGAAGGCCACATCGTTACTCACCACGTAGCTGAGGATGTACATGGGATCTGTAAAGAAATGTCCAATGAGCACAAAATCCCGGCTGTCCCAGCCCCATACAGGAAATCCGAAGGCGGTTCCCACCTCTTCATAGATTTTCAGCACATTCTCTACCGTCAGCTCGTCGCCCTTCAGCTGGTAGACCCGATGCTCAAAAAGGGCAAATGCCGATTGCTCCACATACAACTGCAGGCAGTCTGCCAGTTTCATTTGGGTTAACCCACTGCCGTTTTTTCCGTAAAACAGGCTCAGATATTCCATCCCCTGAGAGAACACCTCGGCAATATCCACGCAGGAAATACTGCCGGCATAATCCTGACAGAAATGTCCAAACTCATGGGCAAAGGTCAATTTGTCCTGTTCGCTGGCGGTGGGATTGACAAAAACATAGGGAACCTGATAGTCCATCAGATAAACTTCAAAGGAGCCGTCATATTTTTTATCGCTGTAGGTAAGGTCATAAAGGTCGGACTTGGCCATGAGGGTAAAGGCGTTTTCGATAGAGCCACCCATGGCTTCCGCACAGGAGCGCACATAGGTATAGGTCTCCTTTTCACTGCAATAGCGGTTGCTGCCGCCCCATTGATTCATCACCATTTCCTTATAAAGGGGCACCAGTTCTTTTTCCACATCCAGCAAATACTGCTCTGCCTGTGCAGGTGTGTAATCCCGATAGTGGTAGAATTCAAAGGCAAAGGTGGCGTAATCTGCGTAGCCTGCATAGGCGGCAATTTCCTGACGCAAAGCAATCAGCTCCACATATAACTCTGCCATTTGGGTGCCGTAGATTTGGAAATACGCATCCGAATAATAGGAAACAGCTTGTGCCTGGGTGCACAAATCGTAGTATTCCTCCTCCAGGACGGCTTCCCGGTTCATTAAGGATGTAAAGGTTTCGTCCCACAGGGTCTCCCCAACGTAGCTGTCAAAGAAGCCCTCACCGAAGGATTCATCCTTTTCCAGTTCGTCCTTCAGCGGACAGGCCGCCAGGGCATACAGCAGCTCTTCCAACGCCGCCTCCGCAGTTCCGGCGTTTTGGGCGCAGAAGCTGTATTCTCCTTCCCATTTGCTGTCGGTCATGTCCGTAAAGTAGTAAATGGTTGCCAAATTGTAATTGGTATAGAAGCTGTTATACAGTCCGTAAAAGTTCAGCACCTGCTCCAAGAGCACCTGCACGTCCGTTTCAGTTTTCGCGTTTTCACAGCAAGCCTGCAAATCCGCTTCCATCCGGTCCATATCCGGACGCGTATACTCCATATCGGAAAATCGGACAGCGGCTTCCGCGCCGATGTTGCCCACAAGGTCATTGAGCTGGTCGTTTATCTCCTGCAGGTTCGGCAGCCGACAGCCGCTGAACAGCAGCACCACTGCCAATAACCATACAATCCATTTTTGTCTTCGCATGAGAATCCCTCCTTTTTCAAGGATATCACAGAAAGGTCGGGATTGCAACAGGTTTCCCCTTTCTTCCAGTGATGAATAAAATTCCCCCACTTGGCAAACAATACCTCCGAACACCAATCCAAGGAGGTTTACTATGTTCTCAAAATCTATCCTGCGTATCTGTGCCCTTGTGCTGTGCTCCGTGCTGCTTTGCGGCGGTGTCACTGCCGCCACTGTGGACTGCGACAGCGTCTACTGCTTTGGCACAGAGGACTTTTCCGGGGAAGAACAAATCGTTGGCATTTGCATTACCGGCTTACCGGATGCGGAGGTGGGCACCATTTTATTGGGCAACCGTGTTCTGCGCACCGGTGATATTCTCACTGCCGAGCAGGTGGCCAAAATGACCTTTTCTCCTCTGCGTACCGAGGTTGACCAAGAGGCGGCGGTCACATATCTGCCCATTTACCAAAATCGGGTAGCCCCTGCCACCACTGCCATCATCTCTGTCCGCGGAAAAGTGGATCAGGCTCCCATTGCCGAGGACTCGGCAGTGGAGACCTATAAGAATTTACCCAACACCGGCACGCTGAAGGTAACGGACCCTGAAGGACAGAACCTGACCTACGCCGTTCTGCGGCCGCCCAAGCGGGGCAGTGTGGAGCTTCGGGCTGACGGCACCTTCCTTTACACTCCCAAAAAGAACAAGGTCGGCGTGGATTCCTTTACGTTTACTGCCACAGATACCGCAGGAAACGTATCCAGAGAGGCAACCGTCACCGTCAGCATCCTCAAGCCCAGCAGTGCAACCTTCTATACCGACACATTGGATTCCGGTTGCCGGTTTGAGGCAGAATGGATGAAAAACACCGGTCTGTTTGAAGGGGAAAAGGTGGGCGGAACTTCCTGCTTCCGGGCAAGCCGTCCGGTGAATAAGGGGGATTTTGTAGCCATGATGGTGAAGACCCTGGGGATTCCTGTGGATGAAAATGCCACCTTTACCGGCTACACCGATCAGGTTCCCACCTGGCTGCAGCCTTATCTGGCCGCCGCTATGCGTGCAGGACTGACCGCCAAGCTTCCTATTTCCGAATCCGGTGCCTTTGGAATTGATGAACCCATCACCGGTGCGGAAGCGGCAGTCATGCTGCAAAACGCCATGGACCTGTCTGTTTCCACCAACGTCAAGCCGGTGGACAAGGAAGTGCCCGACTGGGCGGTTTCTGCGGTCATGACCATGAACAGCAACGGCATTGCGGTCAACGGGACTTCTCAGCTGACCCGGGGAGAGGTTGCGGTACTGCTGTATCAGGCCAACTGCCTTGCAGACGTTGCCCCCGGTCTTTCCATGTATCAATAAGAGACAGCCCCCTCAGCAGAGGGGGCTGTTATCCATTTCACAACCGCGGTTATCTTTTCTCTTCCGGAACAAAATTCAGTGTCAGACTGCTGACGTCGGTCTTTAGCTGTGTAAACTTTACGCCGGCGGCATTCAGCATCCGCTTGGAAGCCAGATTGCCCATGGTGTCTTTATACTTGTCCGAAAGATACACCACTTCCCGCACGCCGCTTTGGATGATGGCCTTGGCGCATTCATTGCAGGGAAACAGTGCCACATACACCCGGCTTCCCCGAAGATTCCGTCCGTTGGCGTTCAATATGGCGTTCAGCTCTGCGTGGACCACGTAAGCATATTTATTGTCCTCTCCATCCCGATTCCAGGGAAATTCATCATCGGAGCAGCCCTTTGGCATGCCGTTATAGCCGGTAGAAATGATAATATTGTCCTCGGACACGATGCATGCACCCACTTGTGTGCTGGGGTCCTTGCTCCGTTTTGCCGCCAGCAGGGCGATGCCCATAAAGTATTCGTCCCAGCTGATATATTCCTTGCGTTTCATAGGGATTTCCCTCCAAAGCTTTTTATTTAGCATAACAAACAGTGGCATGCTTGTCAAGAAATATCCGACAAAATGCGGAGTGCCGAAGCACTCCGCATAATTCTCAGCAATAGAAATCCTTGATTCGCTTGGCGCGGCTGGGGTGACGCAGTTTTCTTATGGCTTTGTTCTCGATCTGACGAATCCGTTCACGGGTAACACCGAAAATCTGACCCACCTCTTCCAGGGTATGGGTCCTGCCGTCATACATACCGAAACGCATCCGCAAAACGTCAGCTTCCCTCTCTGTCAGGGTGTCCAGAATTTCCTTCAGCGCCTCTGCCAGCATGGCATTGGAGGTGGCATCCGCCGGACCGGGGGTGCGCTCATCCTCCACGAAGGAGCCGATGGAGGTATCTTCCTCATCGCCCACAGGGGTATCCAAAGAAAGGGTATCTGCGGCAGTGCGGTTTGCTTCGATGATTTTCTCAACCGGCAGGTTCAGCTCTGCGGCAATTTCTTCCACAGTGGGCTCACGGCCCAGCTCCTGCACCAGCTTCCGGTTGCAGCGGGTCGCCTTGTTGATGACCTCCACCATATGCACTGGCACCCGAATGGTACGGGCCTGGTCAGCAATGGCTCTGGTAATGGCCTGCCGAATCCACCAGGTGGCATATGTAGAGAATTTGTTTCCCTTTGTCCAGTCAAATTTGTCCACGGCACGGATCAATCCGGTATTGCCTTCCTGGATCAGATCCAGAATGTGCAGTCCGCGGCCGGAATACTTCTTTGCAATGGAGACTACCAGACGCAGGTTTGCCTCTGTCAGCTTGTTTTTTGCTTGCTGATCGCCCTCAGAGACCCGCTGAGCCAGCTCCACTTCTTCCTCGGCGGACAGCAGCTTTACCTGACCGATCTCCTTCAGATACATCCGCACCGGATCGTCCAGATTGTATTCCGCCGCCAGATCCACAGGATCGATCAGCTCCTCATCCGGCAGGTCCACCAGATCCATGTCCATATCCAGATCCGCAAGGTCCAAATCATCTGCAAGATCCAAATCCAGCTCTGAGCCGATAATCTGAATGCTCATTGCCTCGAAGCGGTCATAGATCTCTTCAATTTTCTCCGGTGTCAGCTCCATTTGCTCCAGCAATGCACTGATCTCTGTGGAACGGAGCATGCCTTCCTTTTGCCCCCGGACAATCATCGCCTGCAATTCATTTTGCAGTTCTTCCATGCTCTTGGCAGGCGTTTTCTTTGCTGTACCCATGGTATCCCCCTTATTTCTCTACCTTATTCTGTCTAATGTGAATAGACTATATACCGATTTTTCGGTTTTGACAAGGGTTTTTCCAAAAAATAATTTGATTTTTTTGGCTTTTGAAGTTTTTTGTCGCTCCTTACCGAAGTTTTCCCCTTTTTCTTTCAAAACATGCAGTTTACTTTTCTGCGAATATTCAGTATAATATGAGAATAATGGATATTTTCCCCTTTTGAGAGGTATTTTTATGACCGAGCTTTCAAAAATTCGCAATTTTTCCATCATTGCCCATATTGACCACGGCAAATCCACTCTGGCCGACCGGCTTTTAGAGGAGTGCAACGCCATTGACCTGCGGGAAATGGAGAGCCAGATGCTGGACTCCATGGACCTGGAACGGGAACGGGGCATCACCATCAAGGCAACTGCTGTTCAGCTGAGCTACACCGCCGATGACGGGGAGACCTATGCCCTGAATCTCATTGACACCCCGGGTCACGTGGACTTTAATTACGAGGTTTCCCGTTCTCTGGCTGCCTGTGAGGGAGCTGTGCTGGTGGTGGATGCCTCTCAGGGCGTGGAAGCCCAAACCCTGGCCAACACATTCCTGGCAACGGATGCCGGACTGGAAGTATTGCCGGTGGTGAACAAAATCGACCTCCCCTCTGCCCGTCCTGCCGAGGTCAAGGCGGAAATTGAGGATATTATTTGCATTCCGGCAGAGGATGCGCCGGAAATTTCCGCAAAAAACGGCATCAATATTCGTTCGGTGCTGGAAATGATCGTCAAGGATGTTCCTGCGCCCACGGGAGACCGCAACGCACCCCTTCAGGCGCTGATTTTCGACAGCGTGTATGATTCCTATCGGGGTGTTATTGTGTACGTACGCATTAAAGAGGGTACGGTTACTCCCGGAATGGATATTAAAATGATGGCCACCGGCGCTACCTATAAGGTGGCGGAGGTAGGCACCATGAATCCCAAGGGACTGACGCCCAAGGATGCTCTGGGTGCCGGCGAGGTGGGCTACATCACCGCTTCCATCAAGAACGTTTCCGATACCCAGGTGGGTGATACCGTTACCACCGTGGAAAACGGTGCCGCTGAGCCTCTGCCCGGCTACCGTCCGGTACAGCCCATGGTTTACTCCGGTGTGTATCCTGCGGACGGTGCCAAATATCAGGATCTGCGGGAGGCTTTGGAAAAGCTGAAGCTGAACGACGCGTCCTTTGTCTACGAGCTGGAAAGCTCCATCGCTTTGGGCTTTGGCTTCCGTTGCGGCTTTTTGGGGCTTTTGCACATGGAAATTATCCAGGAGCGACTGGAACGGGAATACAATCTGGACCTGATCACCACCGCGCCCAATGTTGTGTATCGGGTAACCAAGCAGACCGGCGAGGTGCTGATGGTGGACAATCCCCTAGATTATCCCGATCCTATGGAAATCACCCTAGCGGAAGAGCCCTTCGTGAAGGTCAATCTCATGGCACCGCAGGAATATGTGGGCAATATTATGGACCTTGCCACCTCCCGTCGGGGCGAATTCAAGGATATGGTGTATCTGGACGCCAATCGGGTGGAGCTCCACTATGAGATGCCCCTGAACGAGATCATTTACGACTTTTTCGATGCCCTGAAGTCCCGCACCCGGGGCTACGGCAGTCTGGACTATGAGCTGATCGGCTACCGTCCCAGCCGTCTGGTAAAGCTGGACATTCTTCTCAACGGCGATATAGTGGACGCGCTGAGCTTTATCCTTTTCGCTGACAACGCCTATCCCAGAGCGCGAAAAATCTGTGAAAAATTGAAGGAAAACATCCCCCGTGCCCAGTTTGAAATTCCGGTTCAGGCTGCCATTGGCGGCAAGATCATTGCCCGGGAGACCATCAAGGCTCTGCGCAAGGACGTGCTTGCCAAGTGCTACGGCGGTGACATTACCCGGAAAAAGAAGCTGCTGGAAAAGCAGAAGGAAGGCAAAAAGCGGATGCGTACCTTCGGTACGGTGTCCGTTCCCAGCGAAGCCTTTATGGCTGTGCTCAAGCTGGACGAGGATTAAAAAATTCCCTTTTGGAGGTACTCATGTCCATTTTCTCCACAAACTTAAAAAAACCTTTGGGAATCTATATCCACGTTCCCTTCTGTCGGAGCAAGTGTCACTACTGCGATTTCTATTCCGTTACGGATATGGATATGCAAATGCACGACGGCTATCTGGATGCGGTCTGCGACCACATTCGGGAGGCTGGACCGCTGACCCCTGAGTATCAGGTGGACACCGTCTATTTTGGCGGCGGTACACCCAGCTATTTCGGTGCAGAGGGTATGTGTGTGATCCTTTCCACCCTTCGCCGCAGCTTTGATGTGGCTTCGGATGCGGAGATCACCTTTGAGGCCAATCCGGATTCCGTCAATCCCAAGCTGCTCCGGCGGCTGAAAAGTGAAGGCTTCAATCGGATAAGTCTGGGCGTGCAATGCGATGACGACGAAATTCTGGAGGCCATCGGACGCCCCCACGACTACGCACAGGCGGTGGAAGCGGTGCGGATGATCCGCAGGGCCGGCTTCAAAAACCTCTCTCTGGATCTGATCTACGGTCTGCCGGAGCAGGATACGGAGCGTTGGCAGAGCACCCTCGCCCGGGTGACGGAGCTGAATCCGGATCACATCAGCTGTTACGGGCTGAAATTGGAGGAGGGCACGCCCCTGTGCACCCATCAAGCCCAGCTGCGGCTTCCGGACGATGACATGCAGGCGGATATGTATCTTTCTACGGTGGAATTTCTCCGCACACGGGGCTACCGTCAGTATGAGATTTCCAATTTTTGCAAACGGGGCAAGGAGTCCCGTCACAACATGAAATACTGGACCTGTAAGGAATATCTGGGCTTTGGTCCCAATGCCAGCTCGGATTTCGGCGGTCAGCGTTTTACCGTTATTCGCGACCTGCAGGGCTACATTTCCGGCATTCGCTCCGGCGGGCAGGTACTGCAGGAGGTGCAGACTGTTCCCAAAAAAGAACGGGCCGGGGAATATCTGATGATGCATCTGCGCACTACCTACGGCATTAGCGGTGCGGAATATGAAAAACGGTTTTTGCTTCCCTTTGCGCCCATTGAAAAGGCGTTGGAGCAGTGCCGGCAACGGGGTCATGCCCTGCGGGGAGGAGACGGCCGCTGGCATTTGACTGCGGAAGGCTTTTTGCTTTCCAATTCCATCCTTACCGACCTGCTTCTGCTCCAAGAAAAAAGCCGTCCCCTTTCCCGAAGAAAATAGAGGCAAGAAACCTTCTCCCGGGGAGAAGGTATATACGGATTGCCACGCCAGTGTGCGCACTGGCTCGCAATGACATCATGTAGGGGCGAGCATCGCTCGTCCGAAAAGACTTCCCAGGATTTTCAGGCAAATGGAAAAAACGACCCCATACGGGGTCGTTTTTCTGTTAAGGAAACAATTTTCGCTCCAGGTGGCGGAGTTTTATCGTGTAGTAAAGTGCAACGCCAAGGGTAAACATCACGCCCAGTTCTCCTGCCGCTACCAGTACAGCATTGAGCCAAAAGGCTCCGCCGATTCCGGCGGTCAGCGTCAGCTCCGCACCCACCAGCAATCCGTTAAACAGCGCCGGCATCAGCAGTCCCGGCAGCGGAAATCCGCCAATAGTCCAGCTCCGACTTTTCCGGATACACCACGCCGTCAGGAAGGATGCCGCACTGCCCACAAAAAAGTCAAAGGGCAAAGCACCGCCAAAGGTCAGATTAAACAGCAAACAGCCCAGTGTCAGACCGGGAATTGCCGCCGGTGTGAAAAAAGCCAATGCGCACAGCGCTTCCGCGCACCGAAACTGCACCGCCATAGAGGCGCTGCCGGGGAATATGAAGTTTTGCAAATGGGCCAAAACCGCATAAAGGGCGGCAATCATCGCGCATTGGACGAGATAACGGGTATTCTTTTTCATACGTGCTCCTAAAAACAAAAATGGGCGCAGTCCGCACCCATAAAAAATGAGCGCAAAGCGCCCATCCGGTTTCCCTAGTTTTGTTTACCGACAGGATGGTTACGAACTGTCCTATGAAGTTGGAATCATTATAGCCCAAAAGTGGAAAAATGTCAAGAAAACTCCCCGGGAATACCCCGGGGAGTTGACAGTTATCAGATTCTTGCAACACCGGAAGCCCGTGCTGCTTCGGCAACAGCCTTGGCAACTGCAGGACCCACGCGCTCATCAAAGGCGGCGGGAATGATGTAGTCGGCGTTCAGCTCTTCATCGGAGATAAGGTCTGCGATGGCCATAGCGGCAGCCATCTTCATTTCCTCGTTGATGTCGGATGCACGGACATCAAAGGTACCGCGGAAGATGCCGGGGAAGGCCAAAACATTGTTGACCTGGTTGGGGTAGTCGGAACGACCGGTGGAAACCACGGCGGCACCGCCTGCCTTGGCGTCTTCGGGGAAGATTTCGGGAGTGGGGTTTGCGCAAGCAAAAACGATGGCGTCCTTTGCCATGGTCTTAACCATCTCTGTGGTCAGTGTGCCGGGTGCGGATACGCCGATAAATACGTCAGCATCCTTAATAACGTCAGCCAGCTTGCCGGCCTTCTTCTCCAGATTGGTGACCTGGGCCATTTCTTCCTTGATCCAGTTCAGTCCCTCGCGGCCTGCATAGATTGCACCGCTGCGGTCAGTCATGATCACGTTCTTAAAGCCTGCGGACAGCAGCAGCTTGACAATGGAAATGGCAGCAGCGCCTGCACCGGAGGTGACGATCTTCACATCTTCCTTCTTCTTGCCAACCACCTTCAATGCGTTCAGCAGACCTGCCAGAGTAACGATAGCAGTACCGTGCTGGTCATCGTGGAAGATGGGAATGTCGCACTTTTCCTTCAGCTTACGCTCAATCTCAAAGCAACGGGGTGCGGAAATATCTTCCAAGTTCACGCCGCCGAAGGAGCCGGAGATCATGTAAACAGTGTTCACGATTTCATCCACGTCCTTGCTCTTGACGCACAGAGGGAAGGCATCCACATCGCCAAAAGCCTTAAACAGCACGCATTTTCCTTCCATAACAGGCATACCGGCCTCGGGACCGATATCTCCCAGACCCAAAACGGCAGTGCCGTCGGTGACCACGGCACAGATGTTGTGACGGCGGGTCAGGTCATAGGACTTATTTACATCCTTCTGGATTTCCAGACAGGGCTGGGCAACACCGGGAGTGTATGCCAGAGACAGGTCTTCCTTGGTAGATACCGGAACGGTGGCTACCACTTCAATTTTACCCTTCCACTCACCGTGGAGTCTCAGGGATTCCTTTGCGTAATCCATAATAACAGTTCTCCTTAATTCATTATTACGCGGCAAGGCCGCCTTGCCTCCCTCTGACGAGGGAGGTGGCAAAAATCTTTGATTTTTGCCGGAGGGAGAGACCAATTTTCTCTCCCCCAGTCACGGCTTCGCCGTGCCAGCCCCCTCCTCAGAGGGGGCCAAGAAAGTCATTAGTCCAGGTACTCGGGCAGGAATGCGGTGGAGCCGGTATACTCGGCGATCATCTGCATCTCTGCATAGGTCTTGTCGTTCAGGTATACGCCGTTAGCCAGCACGCCGGCACGGGCCTCGTATTCCTTTTCACCATGGATGTAGATCCGTTCCTGGCCGTCGGCCTTGGCAGAATCCCGAACTTCCTGCAGATACTTGGAAAGGCTTGCTTCGATGGCCTTCTTGTCACCGAACATACCGTGATCCATAGCAATGAAGCACTGGGCGATATTGCTGCGGCCGGGGGTCTTGTAGATGTAGTTGGAGGTAGTACCGCCGGCCAGAATGGCGGTGAATATCTCGCACAGCATAGCAAAGCCGTAGCCCTTATAGCCGGAAGTCATCTCGCCGGAGCCGCCCAGAGGCAGAATGCCGCCGCCGGTCTTAGCAATGATGTTCTTCAGCACGCGGTCTGCGTCATCGCTGTCCTGACCCTTTTCGTCCAGAGCCCAGCCCAGGGGAAGACCGTTGCCCCGCTTCACATACACTTCCAGCTTGCCTCTGGGCACCACGGTGGTGGCTGCGTCAAAGGAGAAGTTCACAGGGTCGGCGGGCATGGCAAAGGCGATGGGGTTGGTACCCAGCATAGCCTGCTTGCCGAAGGTGGGAACCATGATAGCCTCGGTATTGGTCATGGACATACCGATGAGGCCCTGGTCAGCGGCCATTCTGGAATAGTAACCGGCAACACCGTAGTGGTTGGAGTTGCGGACGGTGACGATACCGAAGCCGGACTTCTTTGCCTTGTCGATAGCCAGCTGCATAGCCTGCACACCCAGGGTCTGACCCATGGCATCGTTACCCTCAATCACAGCGGACAGAGGGGTTTCAAACACGATTTCAGGCTTGGCATCCAGCTTGACCATACCGCTGGTGATTTCCTTATGGTAGCGGATCATGCGCTGTACGCCATGGGATTCGATACCGGAAAGGTCAGCCTCCAGCAGAACGTCTGTAATCTGCTGCGCTTCTTCTTCATTGAAGCCGTAGCCCTTGAAGGACTCTACGCAGAAGCGAACCAGCTTCTCATAATTTACGTGATGGTACTGCATATTCTCTCCTCCTTAATTATACGCCCCAGTAGCAAGCAAAACCGCCGTCCACAGGCAGAACTGCACCGTTCACAAAAGAGGCGGCCTCAGAGCACAGGAAAATCACAGGACCGCACATTTCCACGGGATCACCGTAACGGCCCATGGGAGTCTTGGCCAGCACGCGCTCACCGCGAGGTGTGGCGGAGCCATCCTCGTTGGTCAGCAGGAAGCGGTTCTGGTTGGTCAGCAGGAAGCCGGGAGCAATGGCGTTGACACGGATGTTATTGCTGTAATTCTGATTGAAGTGGGTTGCCATCCACTCGGTGAAGTTATACACAGCAGCCTTTGCACCGCAGTAAGCCACGGTGTTGGTCAGGGGGTGGTAAGAGGACATGGAAGCGATGTTGATAACATTGCCGTAGCCCTGCTTGGCCAGCAGCTCACCGAAGACCATGGTGGTCAGCACAGCACCGGTTACGTTCAGGTCAAATACCCACTTGAATGCATCCAGATCCAAATGGAAGAAGTCCAGATCCTTGGAGATGGTAGCCTGGGGCTTGTTGCCGCCGGCACCGTTGATCAGGATGTCAATATGTCCGAATTTGCCCAGAACCACGTCCCGTGCCTCTTCCAGACTGGCGCGGTCCAGAACATTTGCCTTGACAGCAATGGCCTCGCCGCCGTTTTCGTTGATTTCTGCAGCGATCTTTTCTGCACTCTCCAGGAACAAATCCAACAGAGCAACCTTGACGCCCTTCTTTGCCAGTTCCTTTGCCATGGTGCCGCAGATGACACCGCCGGCACCGGTAATGACGGCAACCTGACCGGAAATATCAAAACTTACATTGTGCATTCTTTCTTCCTCCAAAATTTTATTAGACGGTATGTCCTAAATTAACCATTTCAATGTTACCGTTGGGACAACGGTTGAAGCACATGCCGCAGGCCACACATTCTTCCTTGCGGATATGCATGGTGTCGGCATCGATGATTTCCGGCGCAAAGTCGGTACAGATGGTCTTACACAGCTGACAGCCCTCGCCACAGCCGCAGTTTAAGCAACGGCTTGCTTCCTTCTGTGCCTCTTCCTCGGTCATCACACGCTCCGGCATAACGAAGCCTGCAACACGCTCCGAAGCGGGAGCATTCAGGTTCAGCTTGTTGGCATCCTTCTTTAAGTAGCCGGTTCTCTGACGGACGATCTCGGGATTTACAGTCTTGGTGGCGGGAACGCCCTCCAGGGTTGCGTTTTCGCCCCGAATATCCTTATCGATCACCGCGGCGGCATTCTTACCGGCGGCGATGGCTGTGATCACATTGGCGCTGCGCACTGCGTTGCCGCCTGCGTACACACCTGCAACAGAGGTCTGTCCGTTGGTGACCTTGATCAGTCCGTTTCTGACCTCCACATCCCCCAGCACTTCGGCTTCTGCCACATATTCATTGGCGAGAATAGCCTGTCCGCAGGGAACGGTCATTGCGATACCCTCACGCTCCAGAGAAACGTTGTCCGGAGAGATTTTTGTAACCTTGGCGTTATCCAGCAGTACAACGCCCTCTTCCCGGGCAAGTGCCAGAGTCTCCTGGTCGGCAGTTCCCTTGCCGTAAGCACCGTCCCACAAAAGGGTCACATGCTTTGCGCCCAGGCGGATAACAGTACGGGCGGCATCCATTGCGGCAAAGCCCTTGCCGATGACGGCAACTGTTTTGGAAACCTGCACCGTTTCTCCGGCATTGACCTTTTTCAGCAGTTCCAGTGCGTCCATGGCGTTTTCGCCGCCGCAGATGGAGCTTGTGAGCTTTTTGCTGTTGCCGATGGCGGCAAAAATCGCCTCAAAACCGGCCTTCTTCAAACCGTCAACCGTAATGTCCTTGCCCAGAGCCTTGTTAAACTCGAACTTCACGCCCTGCTCAATAAGGGCGGTGACTTCCTCGGAAAGGACGTTCTTGTCCAGCACATAGTTGGGCATGCCGAAGGACAGCTTACCGCCGGCGATGGCTTCCTTTTCAAAAACGGTCACATCATATCCGCCTTTGCGCAGCTCGGCCGCACAGGCCATGCCGGCAGGACCGGCACCGATAACGGCAACCTTGTGACCGTTGGATTGGGCAGCTGCCCAGGCAGGGGTCCAGCCCTGTGCTTTGCCGTATTCCAGCACGAAACGCTTCAGCTGACGGATTTTCACCGGTCCGTCGTAGCCGCTGCGGATACAGGCATCCTCACAGGGGTGGTTGCACACCAATGCGCAGATGCTTTGCAGCGGATTCTTGCCGGTGATCAGATCGTAGGCTTCCCGATATTCGCCCTTGGCAATCTTTTGGATATATGCCTGGGTGGGAACATGGTGGGGACAGGCGGATTTACAGGGAGCAGACAGATTCGGCTCCTTGATTTTGGCATAGCCGGCAAAGATGGTCACATCCGAAGCCGTACGCACCTCCGGCACCACCAGGCCGCGCATCTGGGAAAGCTCGGTATAGCCATGCTCCTGCATGTACTTATCCAGACCTGCGATCATGGGACGGCAGATGTCATAGCCGGAAATCAAAGTTTCTGCGCACACACCCAGCAAGGTACCGCCGCAGAGGATCATTTCCACGGCATCCCGCCAGTCGGTAATGCCGCCGGCGGCCATAATGGGCGCTTCCATGCCGCAGACCTTGCGGATTTCATAGGTATCCCGCTGTGCCAGAGGCTTAAGCCACTTGCCGCAGTGACAGCCCATGGAAATTTCTTTTTGCAGGTGGTAGAAGGCTTTGCCCGGGTCATCAATATCGATGGGAGGCATACCCAACCGGTTTCCGGTGCCGCCAACAGCATCCGCACCGGCTTCATACAGCGCCTTTGCCACTTTGGCGATCTGACCGCCCTCGGGGGTCAGTTTTACGAACAGAGGAATGGAGATGGCAGACTTAACAGCCCGGCAGATCTCTGCCGCCACCTCTGCCTGCTGACCCATGGATGCGCCGGTCTGCTTCTTGGCAGAACAGCCGCCACCGGAGGTCATTTCCACGTTATAGCTCATGTTGGGGCAGCACATATTCAGCTCGATGATATCTGCACCCACTGCCTCAAACTGCTTTGCCATATTGACCCAGCCATCCACACCGGCATCTCCGGCATAGGTGATGTTGGCCATGAGAAGCAGATCGTGAAGGTGGGGCTTGGCATCCTTGATCAGCTGCAGACCTTCTTGGAAGGTCAACCGCTTTTCAGCCGTAAATGCCAGCGCATCCCGATCCTTGAACAGGGAATACCGGGGCTTGCGGTTGATATAGGGAGCAGGATCAATGCTCAGCTTGATGGAAGCTGCCGCCCAGCCGGTACGCTCGATTTCAATGAGCTGTCTGACCGACTTGGTGGTAGGACCGGAGGCCACGAAGAAGGGGTTTTTGAAGGTAACCCCGCCAATGGTGACCGGAATCCGGATATCTTTCAATGTTTCTTTCATGACTTACGCCTCCAGCTTATCGTTTTTCACGTTGATGCCTTCCTTGGCGGATTTATAGATCAGGTTAATAACGCGCATAGCTTCCAGTCCGTCAATACCACGCAGACCCACCTGGGCATCCTTTCCTTCCATGGCACATTCCACGAAGTGATTGATTTCGCCGCAGTAGCCCAGCTGATACTTTTCATCCACCGCCACATTGGACCAGCCGGTGGTAACTTCTGCCTTTTCAATGGTGTAATCCAGACCGGGGATGGAGAATACCTGCACAGGACCGCGGAAGGAAAGGTCCACGTGGATGGTACCCTTCTCGCAGTAGATGTCCATAATGTCTTCCATGCCGCCTACGGTAACGTAGTTGGCTTCCATGGTGGCAAAGGTGCCGTCAGCAAAACGGACGAAAGCACCGGCCCAATCCTCACCTTCCATCTGATGATGGATGAGGTTATCGGTCAGACCGCCGGAGGTCATAGCCGTCAGCTCGGACCACTTATTGTCCTTCAGCGCCAGCAGGAAGCAAACGGGGTGAACGCCCAGATGCACCATACAGCCGCCGCCGCAGTATTTGATCAGCTGTGCGAAGGGGCTGTGAGAGCCACTGTGGCATTCTCTTGCCCGGACATACAGGGGCTTACCCAGCTGACCGCTTTCCATGATGGATTTTGCCTTCCGGAAGGCCGGCGCAAACAGCCAGTCCTCTGCGTAGTAGATGTGCTTGCCCAGGCGTGCAGCGGTATCCACCATATCCTGTGCATCCTCAACGGTGGTTGCCAGAGGCTTTTCACAGATGATGTCATGACCGGCATTCATTGCCTTAATGGCCACATCGTGATGCAGGAAGTTGGGCATGCAGATGTCCACCAGGTCGCATTCACATTCTGCAATGGCGGTATTGTAATCGTCATAGGCGGTGTAGCCGGTGAAGCCGTAGCGGTTTGCCAGCTGCTCAATGCGGCTCAGATCCTTGTCACAAATGCCGACGATCTGCACCTTGTCCAGAATCCGGCTGTAACCGTCGGAGTGGAGGTCGGCAGAGAAGGCTGCACCTACCAAAAGAACTCTCAATTTTTCCATAAGTAAACTCTCCTTCATGTATGTTAAACGGTTTCTTTTGCTCTTTGCTGATCCAGTTTTCTGTTGCGGACGTACAGAAGCAGGTCAACACCCACCATCAGCAGATTCAAAATATAGAAAAACAGTACGTACCATTTGCTTGCAAAACTGGCCATGTACACGGGGTTCATAAATTTAGAGGCGATGCCTGCAATATAGCCGAAGAAGATCAGACACAAAAACGCCAGACTCTTTCCTTTGGTGGTACGTGCCCTATAGGACTTGACTACATTCATCGGCCAGGAAAAGCCAAAACTGACTATCATAATAACTTCTAAAATTTCTGCCATCTTTTTTTCTCCTTAAAAATTACTGTAACCGAAGGGCTTCTTGGCTTCCATGTAGGCGAAGGCTTTTTCCATTTCCTCCACGGTCATTTCCGCGCTTCGGGTCAGGGCTTTTTCGCCCTTTTCTGCGGTGGCGCATTTGCTTTCACCCCAGACACCGGATGCAGAGCCCCGGAAAATACTGCCGTAGCTCAGATAACTGCGGGGAATGTTGGGAACCTCGTCCACAGCCTTGGACATATCCACAGTTTCCGGAGCAATGGCCAGCATCATGCTGGTCTCACCCTCACCGGCATGGAGCTCGGTGTTGGTTTCGTAGATGCCTTCCTTATACAGTCTGTCGAAGAAAATACAGGCATCGATATTGACCACCATCAGGTCCGGATTGTATTTGGCGTTCAGGTCCCGCACCAGCGGGGGCATGATGAAGATGCCTCCATGGCACTGCAGGATCACCACGCGCTTGAAGCCCTGCACCTTCAGACTCAGGATGATGTCGTTCATCATCTGATAGAAGGTGGGCGGTTCCATCCATACGCTTCCTTTTTTGCCCATGTGCTCCCGACAGGTGGAAATCGGCAGGGCGGGAAGCAGGAAGCCCCCGGTGAGACCGGCTACCCGGCGACCCAGCTCCGTGGCAATGGCCCAGTCCGTCATAATTGGCAGATGGGGTCCGTGCTGCTCCAAAGAACCCACAGGCAGAATTGCCAACTCCGGGTCCTGTGCCACAATGGCGTCCGCAGATAGTTTAAAGGATTCCATACTGCGCCTCCTTATTATAGCTTACAGAATCTTGGATGCACTTGCCTTATCCAGATACAGTCCGGCACCCTTGTGCTGACGGAGAATGGACGCAGGACAAGCCGTGGTCACAGGACCGCGGGTTGCACCGTAAACGGCATTGGCCTTCCGGTCGGTAGGTACTACGCAAATGGCGTAGGGTACGGACATAATGAAGGACATGGTCAGGCTCATGGCCTGCTTGGGAACATCGTTGAGAGTTGCGAAGCAACCGTCGTTGACCTGCTGCTGACGGCACACGTCATCCAGCTCCACGACCTTGATCATTTTGGGATCGTTGAAATCTGCAACAGCGGGATCATTAAAGGCCAGGTGACCGTTCTCGCCGATGCCCAGGAAAATAAGATCGATGGGATACTTCTTCAGCAGCTCGGTGTACTCGGCACATTTTGCCTCTGCCTCATCAGCACCGCACAGCAGGTAGTGCAGTTCCATGAAGGGAACTTTGTCAAAAATCGCACGGCGGAGGAAATTGCCGAAGCCAGCAGGCTCGCTCTCGTCAATGCCGATGTACTCATCCTGATGGAAGCCCCGGACCTTAGTCCAGTCGATGTCTTCCTTCAGGAGGTTTTCCAGCAGATCGTTCTGAGAAGGTGCGGCGGCAAAAACCACATTTGCCTCACCCTTTTCTGCGATGACCTTGTTGAGGATTTTTGCAGCATCCTTTGCAGACTGCACACCCATTTCTTCCCGGGTGTTGAAGATGTAAACAGGCAGGTTTTCAACTTTTTGTGTGATGATTTCCATAATAATTGCTCCTTACTTTTCAAATGTTTTTCTTCTGCTTTTCCGCAGAGAATCCGGTGCGACAGGGATGAAACCATAGTTTCGCATCTTATGGGTAAATCATACCACAAATGAGGGTGGTTTTTCAACCGGTTTTTTCGGAAAATGGATGATTTTTCCGCCGCAAACAAATTTTTCGTACATTTCACGAAAACAGGCGGTTATTTTCGGCTGCGCTACCGGTTTCTTAAATAAAAATCACCACCCCCGCATGCGTATTTTTACGGGCTTTTCAGAAAAGTTGCCTTTTTTCGGGCAACTTTCTTTTTTTCTGCTTCCTTGAATGAAAGGAGACGGTAGCTTGGACACAAAAAAAGAGGACAAAAAATTGAAGCGGCGAATTCAGGACGGCAAACTCACACAGGCAGACGTAGCACGGCGATTGGCCGAACTGGCCTTTGGAAAGGCCAACGATTGCGTACGGTTGGTCCTGGGTGAAAATGTGGCGCTGGAGGGTCTGGATCTTAGCCTGCTGACAGAGCTGAAGCGCAATGAAAAAGGAACACTGGAGATTCGTCTGGTGGATCGGCTGAAGGCTCTGGAGCTGCTGGCGACCATGGCCGACCGGGACGGTACGGATCTGGAATCCTTTTTGCAGGCCATGCAGGGGGGTGAGCCATGACCTACCGTGCCTTTTCCCCCAAGCAAAAGACGGTGCTTTCCTGGTGGATTCCGGGGAACGAAAATTACGAAAAGGAAGCCATTGTCTGTGATGGGGCGGTTCGGTCCGGCAAGACCCTGAGTATGGGGCTGTCCTTCTTCCTGTGGGCGATGAGCTGCTTTGACGGGATGCGCTTCGGGGTCTGCGGAAAGACCATTGCCTCTCTGCGGCGAAACGTGCTGTCAGAAATTCTGCCCCGTTTGGGCGGTATGGGTGCCACCTGGAAGGAGAAACGGACGGAAAATCTGGTGACGGTAACCTTTCACGGACACCGCAATCAGTTTTACATCTTCGGCGGACGGGACGAAAGCTCCGCAAGCCTGATCCAGGGTATCACCTTCGCCGGGGTTTTGCTGGATGAGGTGGCGCTGATGCCCAGATCCTTCGTGGAGCAGGCCTGTGCACGGTGCTCGGTGGCGGGAAGCCGTCTGTGGTTTAACTGCAATCCGGCAGGGCCGAACCATTGGTTTTACAAGGAGTGGATCCTGGAGAGTGAGAAGCGAAACTGTCTGCATCTGCATTTTACCATGGAGGATAATCCTTCCCTGAGTGATGCCATCCGTCAGCGGTATCAAAGGCTGTATTCCGGCGTGTTTTACCGACGGTTCATTTTGGGACAGTGGGCACAGGCAGAGGGAAGGGTCTACGATTTCTTTGAGCCGGATATGGTAAGACCTGTGCCCACGGGGACATTTGAAAAGTGGTACATTTCCTGTGATTACGGTACGGTCAACCCCACTTCCATGGGTTTATGGGGTCTGCAAAAAGGGGTCTGGTACCGGGTAAAGGAATTCTACTTTGATTCCCGGGAGAAGCAGCGGCAAATGACGGATGAGGAATATGCCTCGGCTTTGGAAAAGCTGGCAGGAAACAGGAAAATCACAGCTGTGGTGGCAGACCCTTCGGCGGCCAGCTTCATGGAGACCCTGCGGCGTCACGGCTGGGTGGTTCAGAAGGCGGAAAACGATGTGCTGTCCGGCATCCGATTGACGGCAGACTGTCTGAAATCCGGGAAACTGGTTATCTGTGAGGGATGTACGGATCTGCTGCGGGAGATGGATGCCTATGTCTGGGATTTGGACAGCGCTTCCAGAGATCGGGTAAAAAAGGAGCACGACCATGCTATGGACGAAATGCGGTATTTTGCTGCAACCGTGCTTGGTAAAAAATCCGACAGCTTTGTGGCTTGTACCGTAGAGCGACGGAAATAAGAAAGGAGCAAACACATTGAAACGAAAACAACAGGAGCATCCCCTGGCGGCAACTGCCTGCCAGCTCCGCAGCGGACAGAGCCATCCCTTTGGCGCGTTGAAGGGCTTTGTTCCTCTGGGAGCCGGTGAAGAGCAGATATACCGCCAACTGCGGGAAGCCATTCCGGTTCTGGATGCGGCAGTGGGGAAGCTGGTGCGTCTCAGCGGCGGCTTCTCGGTGCATTGCCGGGGAAAAGAAAGTCAGGAAAAGCTGGAAAAATTTCTGCGGGAGGTTCCCTGCGGAAGAGGGCAGGTGGGCATTGACTGCTTTTTATCCGGTTTTACGGACAGCCTGCTGATCTACGGGCGGTCCGTAGGTGAAATGATTCTGGACCGGGGTCATCTGAAGGCGGTTTGCTGGGGCGATGTGACCCAACTGCAGATCGTGGAGGGAGAAAATCCGCTGGATGTGGAGCTTTGGGGACCGGACAGCAAGGGACACATGGGTGCGCTTCCTTATCAGCATTTACTGCTGTTTTCCACCTTGAATCCCGAAGCGGCACATCCCTACGGCGTGAGCTTATTCCGCGGAATGCCCTTTCTTGCGGATATCCTGATGAAGATCTATGCCACCGTCGGCTCCAACTGGGAACGGGCAGGCAATGTGCGTTACAGCGTGATCTGCAAGGGAAATGAGCAGTTGGATCCCTCTGCGGCACAGGAACGGGGTCAGCAGGTGGCAAGGGAATGGAGCCGTGCCATGGAGGATGCCAAAACCGGTACGGTACGGGATTTTGTAGCCGTGGGGGATGTGGAGATCAAGGTGATCGGCAGCGATTCTCCCATTTTGGATTCTCAGGTGCCGGTGCGGCAGATTCTGGAACAGCTGGTGGCAAAAACCGGTCTGCCGCCCTTCCTTCTGGGCTTAAACTGGAGCACCACAGAGAGGATGAGCACACAGCAGGCAGATATTCTGACCTCAGAGCTGTGGGCATTGCGCCGGACGGTAGAACCGATCCTGCGGAAAATCTGCAAAACCTACCTTGCTCTGGAAGGGCTGGATGACCGAGTGGATATCCAATGGAACGACATCAGCCTGCAGGACATCACCGAGGAGGCAAAAGCTGAGCTTTACAGGGCACAGGCTCTGAAATATCGGGCAGAAGCAAATGAAGGAGGAAACCAATGAATATTCAAAAGGAAACCCAGGTGGCCGCCACCGGTGTGGCGACGCTGGAACAGCTGGAGGCCATTCACGCTCAGGCGAAAACCAAGCTGACTGCCGAGCAGGTATATGTATTCTCCCTGCGGCTGTGTGACGACCAGATCGACCGGGATCTGGAACGGTTCGACACCGCCGCACTGCCGCAGCTGGCAAAGCTGTTTATCGGAAAGACCGGCATCGTGGATCACAAGTGGAGCAGTGACCGGCAGGTTGCCCGAATCTTTGAAACACAGGTGGTAAAGGAAGGGGACGTGAGCTACATCAAGGCATGGGCTTACATTCGCCGTGGCGGCAATGCCGAGGAAGTGATCGCAGATATTGAGGCCGGCATCAAAAAGGAAGTGTCCGTGGGCTGTGCCATGGGTCTGGGCGTATGCTCCATTTGCGGCGGAGAATACGGCACCTGCGGCCATCAAAAGGGAGAACATTACGACGGGATGCTGTGCTGTGTGATTCTCAAGGAACCCATGGATGCCTACGAATTTTCCTTTGTAGCCGTCCCGGCACAGCCTAATGCCGGTGTTATCAAGGGCTTGGGTACCGGCGGTCGGTGTTTGAAGGAATTGGCCGATGAATTCGGCGCACAGGGAGAATACCGGGCTTTGTTTACCCAGGCACAGCTGGGACAGCAGTACAAAAAGCAGCTGCAAAAGGATGTGGTCCGGCTGTTTTTGTCCCTGGATATGGGACTGACAGAGCCGCTGCTACGTTCTATTTCCCAAAAAATCAGCGCAGAGGAATTGCTGCAGCTGAAAGCCGCCCTGGAAGAACGTGTGGCAGAATATCTGCCCCTGCAGACTCAGCTGCACAGCTTCCGCAAGCAGGAAAATATGGAAAGCGGCTACTTGATTTAGGGCTTATCGGAAAATCCGATGACCATATATTTTATTTAGGAGGAAACGAAAAATGGGTTACGACAATCTGAAACTGGAAAAGGGCATGTACCGGCAGTCGGGCATGAGCTTCACCCAGGTGCTGGAGTCCCTGGACCCCAGCGAAAACTACCGCGGTACTGCCTTGGAGGGCACCGATGCATTTCAGCGTCAGCTGAAGCGCTTCGGCATCCGCGCAAAAGGGGCGGACTCCTCTCCTGTGGAGAGCTTTTTCCGCACCATGGACAGCGCAGTGCTGTTCCCGGAGTACATCGCAAGAACCGTCCGTCAGGGCATGGAGGAGAATAACATTCTGCCGGATATCGTGGCAACCACCACGGTGATCGACTCCCTGGACTACCGTTCCATCTATTCCACTCCCGCCGACGAGGACAAGGAACTGAAGGACGTGGCAGAAGGAACTGCCATTCCCACCACCGAGGTGACTACCAAGGAGAATTTGGTCAGCCTTTCCAAGCGAGGCAGAATGCTGGTGGCTTCCTATGAGGCTCTGCGCTTCCAGAAGCTGGATCTGTTCGGTGTGATGCTGCGCCAGATCGGTGCTTACATCCAGAAGCAGCAGCTGGCAGATGCGGTCAGCGTGATTTTGGACGGTGACGGCAATGAAAATCCTGCTACGCAGTACTCTGTTGGCACCAACCCCATTTCCGGTACTGCCGGCACGCTCAAGTATGATCAGCTGGTGGAATTCTGGAGCAAATTTGATCCTTATACCATGAATACCATCCTCTGCTCCGGCAACACCATGACCCAGCTGCTGAAGGTGCCCGAGCTGCAGAACCCCCTGACCGGACTGAATTTCCAGGGCACCGGCAAGCTGACCACTCCCCTGGGTGCAAAGCTCCACCGCACAAGCGCTGTTAACGACGGCATGATCATCGGTCTGGACAGCCGCTACGCGCTGGAATTGGTGCGTGCAGGCGATGTTTTGGTGGAATACGACAAGCTGATCGACCGTCAGCTGGAGCGTGCTGCAATTACTTCCATTTCCGGCTTTGGCAAGATTTGTGACGGTGCTGCCGCCGTTCTGAACGTATGACCCTGTCAGAGCAAATTTGTGCCCAGGCACAGCTACTTACCCAGGATTCCGAAACGGTGAATCTGCCCATGCTGGAGCTTCTTTGTCATGCGGCAGAAAATTCCCTCCTGCAAAAGCTACGGGAGGGAATCACGCCGGAGGACTGCAAGGCCGATTTTGTGGCGGCTGCCAGTCTATATGCGCTGGCGGCTCTGTCGGAAGTGGATGAGGTGGCGCAGATAGAGCAGCTTCAGGCCGGAGATCTTACGCTCCGACGGGGCAGTACCGATTCTGCCGCCTGCTGTCTGCGGTATCAGGCGCAAATGCTGATGGCACCTTATTTGAAGGATTGCTTTTCTTTCCGGGGGGTGTGACCGTGCGGAAATTGGTGGATCGGATATTCCGGCGGTACGGTGCGCCGGTGGTGGTGATCACGTCCTATGATTATGTCACCATCTACGGCTTTGCCGAACACACCGCTACGTCTGCCCGAAAATACGTGCTTCCGGAGCATTCTCCCCTGGGAGAATTGCCCCGGGGGCATTATCTGATGCTGCTGCCCCTGACGCTTGTGCTGAAGCCGGGAGATTCCCTGATGTACAGCAACCACTGGTATGTGGTACGCCGGGCAGAGAAGGTGTATTTTCGGGACGAAGCGCTGTATTACTGCTGTCTGTGTGAGGAGAAGGGAGAGCCGGATCTATGGGGAACTTAAGATTAGACAATCTGGTTTCGTTTTTGAACGCCAACGGTGTGCGGTCAGAAGAAGCTTATCCCGGAAAAGCGATTACACGAATCGTTTCACCGGTTGCGGCCTTAAGTGTGGACTGCGTGAACCAGGAAAACCGCACGATCACGGTGCTGGCAGAAATTCTGAGTCCTCAGGATGAGGGTGGATATCCTTGTCAGGAAAAGGCGATGGATGTTTGCAACATTTTGTCGCAGGCCGGTGGGATTTGCCGGACAGGAAGCTGTCAGTTTTTGAATAAGGCAGGCGTATTCCGGGTACCTGTGTGGGCGGTTTTTCATATGGACGACACCCTGCCCTATACACTGAGAACCGGCACGCTGCTGCTTCCTTATGCCTGCGGTTTTTCCGCTTATCAGGAAACGGACAAAACGATTACGAGCATCCACGACGCACCGTGGGTCTTTACGGTGGAGGAGCTGTTTCCCTGGGGCGTGATGGACACAATGGAAGTCCAGGAGCCCTTTGAGCTGATCCTGCACCGCAGCGCCGGCAACGAGGAATACACCGGCTGTGTATGGACCAAACGGAAGCGTATCGCGGAAAAAGACGGAATCCGACAAATCCGGGAAGGTATCTCAAACAAGCGCTTTCTCACCTCCGGTGATGAATAAAAAAACGAAAGCCCCCTCTCCCGAGGGGGCTTTTTGCGCGGTCTCAGACAGTCTCTGCGACCTCTGTCAAAAAACCGTAGTGGCAAAAAGAAAAGGGCGGAAAATTCCGCCCTTTTTTATCTTCTGCGATTTTTGGTGCGATGATCGGAATACTGCTTGATTCCGGATATCTTACTGTCCGACTCGGACATAAAAGCCTTCAGCCGTTCTTCAAACAGCTGATCCGCTGTTTTGGGAGCCGGCGGCGGTGTGACCGGACGGGGTGTACGGCCAGCCTGTCCTGCCGCGGGAGTGCGCTGTGCGGCTTCCCGCTGGGGCTTTGCCTCCAGCCGCTTAATGGACAGGTTCACTTTTCCGTTTTCCAGACCGATGACCACGACCTTAACTTCCTGTCCTTCAGTCAAATGCTGACGAATGTCGCTGACATAAGCGTTGGCGACCTCGGAAATATGTACCATTCCCGTCTTATTCTCCGGAAGTGCGACAAACGCACCGAAATTTGTAATTGTTTTGACTGTGCCCTCTAAAACTGCGCCGACGGTTAACTCCATAGTTTGCTTTGCTTCCTCCAAAAATTAATTCTCCGGCTGAATAACAGTGGTGTCCGGATATCCCATGCCCAGTTCTTCTTGAGCAATTTGTTCCACGCTCTCCACAGAGCCCAGATTGTCATTCTTGTCCTGCTGCGCCTTATTTTCCTGCTCCTGCTGTTGAACCTGCTCTCGCAGAGCATCATTGTTAGGTATTAGGGAACGCACCACCAAAATAGCCGCAGTGGCTGTCACAATCGCGGCACAAACGGCAAGAACTGTACTCTTGGAACTGCGCTTCCATACAAAGCGGATGGGACGTCTGGTTTTTTTGTTCGTCATGGAAGTGTCCTCCTGTGGGAACATAACTTTTCTATTCTATTGTACACTTTTTTTTCTTAGATGCAATTATTTTTTTCAAAAAACAGGTAATTTTCCGAAAAAAACTTTTCAAAACAAGGAAAAATCTTCCAATCATACCCCAAAAACCCTTCCAAACCGGCTGTAACAACCGTCCCAGCGTGCAGTGAAAAAGGATTCCTCCGATAAACAGACCGGACAGATACCCTAAATGAAAATCCCCCCGACACACCCCGAAGCAGAAATACAGCCATACAGGAAACGCCCCAATAAGAAAAAGCGCATCCGCCAAATGCCGCCGGCGCAGAGGTCGCAAAAAGCCATACAAAAGACCCAATCCCAGTCCCAGCACCACGCCCCACAGAAACCGTGCCGCCGCAATACCCGGCGCGGTCATCCGGTCAGCCGACGCAGCCAGCCGCCCTTGGGACGGGGCTCTTCATAATGCAGTGCAGAAATGGTTCCGTCCACCGCTACCTGACCGCCTTCCACACTCAGCGTTTTTAACTGCAGATCCTTTCCCTGAATCACCAGCGTCCCCAGCTCCGTCCGGAGCACCACCGCAGTTTCCTCAAAGCTGACCACCTCTGACACACCGGTCATAGATAGCTGCCGTCGCTCATTCAGTGTCAGTCGGTGCGGCAGCTGCATTGCATTGTCCCCCATGGAAATCACCTCATGGTACTGTATGCGCCATTGGAAAGGATATGCCTGTGATTGACACCGGAAAGAAAATGCAGTACAATAAAGCAAACGAAAAACGGAGGAGAAACCATGCAGATTATTAACGACCGACGGGCATTGCATCTGATCCCTGAGCTGGATCGGGATCTGCCCAAGACGATGGCATATTTGCGGGAAAGTCTGGAAAAGCTCAACTGTCGGGTGTTTTCTCCCATGGAATCGGCTCTGTGCGCCTATTTTGATTTCGGGGGAGAAAGGACGCTTGCATTCCGTTCGGATGCGGATGCTCTGCCCATTCAGGAAAATACCCGCCTGACCTTTACCTCTGCCCATCCGGGAAGAATGCACGCTTGCGGACATGACGGACACATGGCGATTCTGCTGGAGCTGGCACGGCGGCTGAATGAAAAGAAGGCGCTTCCCCACAACATCCTGCTGGTATTCCAGCCGGCGGAGGAGACCACCGGCGGTGCCAAGGATCTGTGTGCCACCGGAATCTTCAAGGAATACGGTGTGGAAGCGATTTTTGGACTGCACCTGTGGCCGGGTCTGACTGCCGGTGAGATTTTCAGCCGTCCCAAGGAAATGATGAGCCGTTCCTGCGAGGTAAGAGTGGATATTTTCGGAAAATCCGCCCATATTGCCAAGGCAGAAGAAGGCATTGACGCTATGGCCGCCGGTGTGGAATTTTACAAGCGGGTCATGGCACTGGAGGCGGCATTGCCCAAAAAGGTGTTCCGTCTGCTGAAGTTCGGCAAGCTGGAAAGCGGCACGGTATGCAACGCCATCTCCGGTCATACCCACATAGAAGGAAGCCTGCGGGCATTTCAGGACGAGGTGTTCTACTCGCTGCGTGCAGGGATCGTGTCCATCGGCAAGGATGTGGAACGGCTTACCGGCTGCAGCGTCAATATTTATATGAATGACGGCTATCCGGCAGTAATGAATCCGGAAAAGCTGTACCGGCGGGCACGCAATGCTGCACCGTTTCAGGAGCTGGAAAAGCCCAGCATGATCACCGAGGATTTTTCCTGGTATCAAAAGACCCTGCCCGGGCTGTTCTTCTTCCTGGGAACCGGAGATACACCGGCACTTCATGCGGATGATTTTAATTTTGACGAGGAAATTCTGGGAAAGGGTGCCGACTTTTTTGAGAAGCTGGCGGAAAATTTCCAATGATTGCAACAAACCGTTATCTGGATACCCTGGAAAGAAGCGGCATCCGTCGCTTCACCAATTTGGCAAATGCTTACCCGGATTGCATCAAGCTGACCATCGGAGAGCCGGATTTTGATACGCCGGCACCGATCAAGGCGGCGGTTTTGAACGCCCTGGCAGAAAACCGCACCCACTATGCCCCCAATCAGGGCGTTGCCGCCTTGCGCCGGGAGATTGCCGCCTTTGAGACACGCCGCGGAATGCAGTGTAAAGAGGAGCAGGTATTGATCACTGCCGGCGCTACCGGTGCGCTTTTCACCGCACTGATGGGAATTTTGAATCCGGACGATGAGGTGATCATTCCCACTCCTGCATTTCCGCTGTATGAGAGCATTGTGCGGCTGGCCGGAGCGAAGCCTGTATTTCTGGACACGAAAAAGGACGGCTTTCAGCTGACCTCCGCGGCTCTGGAAGAAGCGATCACGCCAAAAACCAAGGCAATCGTCCTGAACTCTCCCAACAATCCCACCGGCGCGGTGCTGACGGAAGCTTCCCTCAAAGCGGTAAAGGCCGCAGTGCTGGGAAAAGATATTTTCCTGGTGTGCGATCAGGTGTATCAGGGACTGTCCCGGGAAAAACTGCCGGATCTGACCTTGGAAAAAGCCCTGGAAAAGCAACTGTTTTTGTGCCAGAGCTTTTCAAAGCCCTACGCTATGACCGGTTGGCGGGTAGGTTATCTCATCGGACCGGAGCCGATTATGGAGCGATTGCTGCTGCTCCATGCGGCAAAGGTGGCGGCCATCCCCACTTTTTTGCAGGATGCGTGCATCACGGCACTAACCGTAGATGTGGGAGAAATGGCGGAAATTTACGAAAAACGGCGAAGCTTCGTCTGCCGCCGGTTGGATGAGATGGGACTTTCTTATCCCAAACCGAAAGGTGCGTTCTATGTATTTCCGGAGATTTCTCAATTCGGAATGTCCGACGAGGAATTTTGCACCCGATTGATCACGGAGGGGAAAGTGGCCGCTGTTCCCGGCAGCTGCTTTGGCTGTCCGGGACATATCCGCATTTCCTATTGCTGCGGCGATGCCCAACTGGAAACAGGTCTTGCCCGCCTGGAAGCCTTCCTGCGTAATAATTTCTAACAACAAAGCCCCCTCGTCCGAGGGGGCTTTTTTACGGGAATTTGCAGTAGGTTTTTCCCGGTTGGAGGGAGGTATTCCGCAATGCCGCCAGCTGACTGACAGTAACGAACTGGAATCCCTCACCATGCAAACGGTCCACAATGGACAATGCCGCATTTACCGAAGAATCGGACAGGTCATGGAGCAGTACCACATCCCCGTCCTGCACCTGCCGCACCACTGCTGTTTCCACCGCGGCGGCATCGTGGGTCGCCCAATCCCGGGGATCCACCGACCACAAAAGCAAGGAAAGTCCCTCTTCCCGGGCAACCTGCTCCACCAGATCCGTTGCACTTCCCCCGGGAGGACGGAGAAACACTGCATCACACCCCTCGGGCAACAGGGCACGGGTGGCGGACAGCTCGTTTTTCAGCTGACGGCGGTTCATTTTTGCCATATTATCATGGCTGTAACCGTGCAGACCGATCTCATGTCCGGCATCGAATATCTGCTGTGCCAATTCCTGATAATCCTTCAGCCGATAGCCGCACAGCAAAAATGTCGCCTGCACCTGCCGTTGTTCCAGCCCCTGCAGCAGCCGTCGGGTAAACCGTCCGGACGGTCCGTCATCAAATGTCAGCGCCACATAACGGGGCTGTTCCGTCCCCTTCACAGGGATGGTTAAAAGGCTGAAACACAGAAGAATTGCCAAAAAACGCCGCATTTTTTCTCACTTCCCGGATAAGATTTCACTGTAAGCCGGAAAGAACGATAAAAACCTGTCCGACTTGCTTTACTTTTCCCAAAATAATTGATATAATGCAGGAAAATTGTAGCTTTGGGGCGATATACCCCGATAGAACGGAGTGTTTACATGGGACGGGAATTTGAACTGAAATTTTCGGCAACACCGCAACAGTTGACAGAAATTGAAAAAAACTGGGAAAACTGGGTGGATTTTTCCATGGAAACCACCTATTTCGACACCCTGGACAGCATCCTTTCCAACCAAAACTGCACCCTGCGTCACCGCAGGGAAAACGGCTGTTCCGTTTGCACCCTGAAAACGCCCATTTCCAGCTTCGGTCGAGGAGAATGGGATGCCTGGGCTCCGTGGAATGCGCAAACCGTTTCCGCACTGTTTGATGCGGCAAAACTTCCTGCCATTACCTTTTCTTCTCTGACCGCGGTATGCGGTGCCCGTTTTCACCGTCGGGCAGCGACGGTGGAATTGACAGACAGCACTGTGGAAATTGCTTTGGACGAAGGCGTTTTATTGGGCGGCGGCAAAGAAATTCCCCTGTGCGAGGTGGAAGTGGAGCTGAAATCCGGCGAGGAAGCGTCCGCAGTTGCCTTTGCCCAGGCTCTGGCAGAGCATTACGGCTTACAGCCGGAAACCAGAAGTAAATTCCGACGGGCACTTGCCCTGAGGAGAGGAGAATAATATGGAAGCCTTTGCCCAACTGTTTGAAAAATATGACCGCATGGTGCTCTTTGACACAGAAACCACCGGTCTTGACTATGCCCGGGATGAAATCATCGAATTTGCCGCTATCGTTGTGGAACAGCAAGAAGGAAAACCGGTGGTGGTGCGGGAATATGACGAGCTGGTTTCCCTTACCCCGGGAAATTCCGTACCTGCAAAGATTCAGGAGCTCACCGGTATCACTACTCAGGATATTTTGGAAAAGGGCATCTCAAAGGCGCAGGTCTGTCAGGACATTTGGGAAATGTTTTCCGGAAACACCCTGCTTCTGGCGTACAACGCCCATTTTGACCTGAGCTTTCTTTTCTATATGCTTCTGCGGGACGGAGACCCCACCGTTCTGAAGGGTAAGGATAAGCTGGACTTGCTCACCGTCTATAAAGACCGCCACGCCTATCCTCACAAGCTGTGTAACGCCATTTCTCAGTACGGTCTGTCCGATAAAGTGGTCAATTCCCATCGGGCGGTGGATGACGTGCTGGCGACTCTGGCGGTAATGGAAGCTATGGAAGGGGAAAAGAACGATTTATTATGTTATGTAAACCTATTTGGTTACAGCAGTAAATACGGCATCGGCGGTAAGCCCATCGGTTCCATCACCTATAAGCCCCAGGGCTTTGAGCCCGGGAAGCCTCTGTACTTATAATTTCGGAATTTATTCTGTTTTATACAAAAAGGAGAGAAGCTATGGCATCCGACATTCTGGTTATTGGTATTGCCGGCGGTACCGGCAGCGGAAAAACTACCCTGATGCGCAATATTATGGCACAGTTTGAGGGAATGGTCACCGTTTTAAGCCACGATAATTATTACAAGCGGCATGACGAGCTGACCTTTGAGGAGCGAAGCAGTCTGAACTATGATGAGCCGGCTGCCATCGAAACCTCCCTGATGGTAAAGCATCTGACCGCGCTGAAAGCCGGTCAGGCAATCGACTGTCCGGTGTACGATTTCACCCGCCACAACCGCAGTGATGAAACCATCCATTTGGAGCCCCGTCCGGTGATTGTGGTGGAAGGAATTTTGATTTTTGAGAACAAGCCCCTTCGGGAGCTGATGGACATCCGCTTGTTCGTGGATACGGACGCAGACATTCGTCTGTGCCGCCGGATCAAGCGGGATGTGAACAAACGGGGACGTACCCTGGAATCGGTGCTTACCCAATACCAGACCACCGTCAAGCCCATGCATGAAAAATATGTGGAGCCCAGTAAAAAATATGCCAATCTGGTGGTGCCCGAGGGCGGAAAAAATATCGTCGCCCTGGATATGATCCTGGGTCGGATCCAACGGCATCTGGACGCCGCAAAATAATAGGAGGAAACGAAAATGATTATCTGTCCCTGGAAAGACTTGTCCCGCTATGAAGCCATCATCCCCGGCTTGAAGGAAGCCATGGAGGTGGTAGCCGGTCTGGAAAATTGGGAGCCGGCAACCTATCCGCTGAGCTGTGGCGGTAAGGTACTGGTGCAGGCAAACACCACCAAGAGCGCAGAAGGCGGTTTACTGGAAGCACATAAGAATTTTTTGGACATTCAGTACATTTTGGAAGGTGGCGAAACCATGGGCTGGGCCCCTCTGGAGACGCTGACACAGGCCAAGGAATATAACGACGTCAAGGATGTCTGGCATTTCGACGGTGAACGGGATTTCGTGGATATCCGCCCCGGTTACTGCTACGTGGTCTACCCCGAGGATGCCCATCAGCCCGGCGTCCATCTGGATGCCCCAAAAGAATTCAAGAAAATCGTCATCAAATTGCCGGTATAACGGTATATACAGCACCGGCCCCCTCCTCCGAGGGGGCCGGTTTTGCGGCTATTTGGGAATGGTGATGGTCAGGACGATTTCCTTCTCGGTCTCCCGCTGTTCGGAGATGGCGGAAATGCCGGAAAGCTGGATTTTTTGCAGAGCCTGATGCAAATTATTAAGAAATGCGCTTACATTTACCTTGGGTGTGGCGGAAAGCTGTCCATTCAGCAACTCTTCCACGTACCGTTCCGTTCGTGCAACACTCATCCCCAGTCGAGCAATGACGGCAATCGCCCGCAGCTTTTCCCCCTCGCCGGTGAGCTTCAGCAATGCACGGGCGTGACGCTCTGTCAGGTTGCTCTGCCGAAGGGCGTTCAGAACCTGGGGAGAATGGCGCAAAATCCGCAGCTTGTTGGCAACGGCACTTTGGCTTTTCCCCAAAATCCCTGCCGCTTGCTCCTGACTCATATTACACAGTTCCATTAATCGGGCGATTCCTGTGGCTTCCTCCACAAAATCCAGATCCTGCCGCTGTAAATTTTCCACCATGGCGGCCATAGAGGATTCCTGCTCATCCATATTCATTACAATGCAGGGGATTTCCGTCAAACCTGCCAGCTGTGCGGCCCGCAGACGCCGTTCTCCCGCAATCAACTCATACCCTGCCCCACATCGGCGAACGGACAGGGGCTGTAAAATGCCATGGCGACGAATGGAATTGGACAGCTCCTCCAGAGCATCCTCCCGAAAAACCTGCCGTGGCTGGGCCGGATTGGGACGAATGAGCCGTGCGGGAAGGAAAATGACCCTTCCGGTCTCCATATAGGTTTTCAGTTTTTGGCATTGCATGACCGTTCCTCCTTGGTAATTGTGGTTTTATTCTAAGACTCCATCCGTGGGAAACTCCACGAAAGGGGTCACCCAAGGGGAAAATTTTTCCGGATGCCGTTGCACGACGACGGAAGCTGTGCTACAATGAAGAAAAAACCACAAGGAGGACACAAAATGAATTGTATTTTTTGTAAAATCGTCGCAGGAGAAATTCCGTCCACTAAGGTCTATGAGGACGACACTGTTTTGGCGTTTCGGGACATCCAGCCCATGGCGCCGACCCACATTTTGGTGATTCCCAAGGCGCATATTCCCTCCGTGGATGGAGTGAATGGGGAAAACAGCGCTGTGGTTGCCCACATTTTTGAGGTTATTCCCGGTATTGCCGCCAAGGAAAAGCTGGTAAACGGCTATCGGGTGGTCAGTAACTGCGGAAGCGACGCCGGTCAGACAGTTCCCCATCTGCATTTTCACATTTTGGGCGGTCGGGAAATGACCCTGGAAATGGCCTGACCGGTTGCATTTTTTGGCAAAATATGGTATACTTTTCCCAGCGGCGGAGGCCGCAATAAATTGAGGAGGCGTTGATATGGTTAAGAAAATCTTATCTGTTGTGTTGGTTATTCTCATGCTCACCGGACTTTGCGGCTGCAGTACTCTCGCCAAGAGACTTCAGGAAATTGAAACTCCCGAACCCCTTAGCGAGCTGAAGCTGGGCACGATTCTGGGCAACCTCTATGAAAACGAATTCATCGGCATCGGCTGCAATCTGGGAGAGGACTGGAATGTGCTCTCTGCGGCGGAAATACAGGGCATGAACGAGCAGGCTCTGGGCATGCTGGGGGAAGATTTCTCAGAGGCCATCAAAAATGCTGCGATTGTTTATGAACTGACAGCTACAAAGGGAACTGACTCCATCAGTATCAATTTGGAAAAGCTGAATGCCGCCCAGGCAATCATGTCGGAAAAAGACTACATAGCCCTGGCAGTGACTTCTGTAAAGACGGCCATCACTTCCATGGGTTACGGCAATGTGACGGCAGAATCCGGTAAGGTTACCTTTGCCGGCAAGGAGCGCAACAGCATTTTGCTGGAAGCAGAGATCAATGGCATGAAGATGTATCAGACGCTTGTGCTGATCAAAGTAGGCGGCTATATGGCCAATATTGCGGTCTGCTCCTTCAATACTAACGAATGTGCTGAATATTTGAGCTATTTCTACGCGGTGTAAAGAAAGAATTTTAAGCCCCCTCGTCCGAGGGGGCTTTTTTCTTTACTTTTTTGTAAGACCGGGGCACTTGGCGAAGAAATCGGTACCGTAAAGACTGCGTTTGGTCTGCTCCGGTGTCAGTTCCTTCTTTTCAAAGTGCAAAAGACTGCTCTTCAGACACAAAATACCTGACATGGAGCCGTACAGCAAGCGTGTACGCAGTTCATCGCTGTGGTTATCAAAGGGGAAGGAGCCCAGGCGCATTCCGCTGGGATCATAGAAAGCTGCCGGATGGCACAAAATGCTCTCTTCTATCTGCACCACATCGTAAGGGGACGGGCCGCACAGCACAACGGTCAGACCGTGATGCTTCTCCAGCCACAGAGCGATCTGTTCCATAGGCAGGGGCTTGGGAATCAAAAGGTAGGTGTTGCGAACATCCTCCAGATTCACGGTCAAAAACAGGGGCAGTCCCGCCTTTTCCAGTGCCGCACACAAAGGCTCCAAAGCAGGCTCGTTCAGATTATAGCCGTGGTAGGAGGGCAGGATCCGCACACCGGCGATATTCCAATTTTCCAAAGCATAATTTACGATATCCATACAGGCCGGAAGCTGGGGATTTACCGTCAAAACATGGCGGTAAGCTGAGCCCTTAAGCTGTTCATGGAGTTCTTCCTCAGAATAGAAATAATCCCGATAGAAAATAGATTTGATGGAAGAAACAAATCCGCCTTCAATGCCGTTTTCCTTATGGAGCTGCTGCAGCTGACCAAAGGTCTCTACCGCCAGGGGATGGAAAGGCCATGCGCCCACATAACAGTTAAAATCAAGCATTACAGTCCCTCCCCAAACAGTTCTACTGCGGTTTTCCACGCAATTTTTTCCCGTTCCTCTTCCGTGATTTTTGCTTCCAGAAGCTGACCGTAGGAGCTGGCAAAGGCAATGGGCATATCCGTGGCGAACATCACCCGGTCTGCACCCAGCAGGCGCACCGTATGGTTCAAATCCTCGCTGCCCACCAGGGTGCCGCTGTGATCTACCCACACGTTTTTGTATTTGGCAATGGAACGGATGCCGTGGAAGGCTTCTCCACCCAAATGCGCCATAATCAGCTTGGCTTCCGGATAACGTTCAGCCAGCTGTGCCACATGATAGGAAGTAGTTTCGTGCTCCATCTGACCCACAGCCTTGACAAAGGTGTGGATCAGAACCGGTTTATCGTATTCGATCATTTTTTCCACCAGAGGAAACACCAACGGATCGTTGCAGTGGGTGGCAACCCACAGCTTCATGCCGGACATCTTCTGTTCCTCGATGCCCTTTTGCAGGACCTGCATGGCATTGCTGTTTCTCGGGTTGACGTACACGTAGCCACGGATCAGGCTGGGCTCATCCCGCATGAAATCAGCGGTTGCCCGGTTGTCCATATCGATGAACTCCTCGTTGGGATAGGCGTGATTGCCGTCGATGGTGGAAATGTAATAGCGATTAAGCCCGTAATGGGCGGCAGTGCGCAGTAAATTTTTCCTGTTTTCCTGAATGTTGTTAAGCATCAGGTGGGCATGAACGTCAATTAACGGCATTACGCTTCCCCTTTCGTAAAGTAATTGGTTACCTTGGTGATGATATCAATGATATCCTGCATATCCTGCTGGGAGTAGAACTCATTGATATTAAACTTGATCGCCTCGTTCAGCACTTCTTCCGCCACCGGACACAGTCCCTTGGGATAGGAGATTTCCCGTCCGTAGTAGTGAGAATCAAAGGGTGCGTGGGTCCCCGGATAAGCGGTCTTGTTCCGGAACAGTCCGTAGGCGTAAACGGGAGCATGGATGTAGCCCTTCTGTGCGGGCAGACCTTCTGCCACCAGCGCATCCACATAGGTCTGCAGATCCACCTTCAGGGTCTTGGGGTCCACCCGGTACATATAGAACCAGTAAGAGGACTTGTTTCCTTCCTTTACCAAGTGGGGGATTACACCGGGCAGGTCTTTAATTCCTGCGGTGAGCATCTCACCCCAGCGGTTACGGGTGGAGCAAATGAAGTCCATCCGATCCAGCTGGGCAATGCCCACAGCACCGGTCAGCTCGTTCATACGGTAGTTGGGGGCAATATGGTCAATGGCGCGGATTTCCTCCACGGTCTTGCCCATACGGTTGTAGTTCTTATCCGCAAAACGGAAGGCAATTTTATAGGTCTCCTCGTCCCGCATCACCAGCATACCGCCGTCACCGGCAGAAAGGTGCTTAAAATCGTTCAAAGAGAAACAGCCGATATCACCGATGGTGCCCACCAGACGGCCCTTATAATAGGTCAGGTAGCTTTGTGCACAGTCCTCAATGACCTTCAGGTTGTGCTTTTTCGCAATTTCCATGATGGGGTCCATATCTGCAGGATTACCTGCCAGATGCACTACCAAAATGGCCTTGGTCTTATCGGTGATCTTCGCCTCAATGGCTTCCGGAGTCATATTGTATGTATGGGGATCCACATCCGCAAACACCGGAATGGCGTTCTGATATAAAATACCGATGATACTGCCCATGTCGGTGATGGGAGAGGTGATGACCTCGTCTCCTTCGGTCACGCCCACTGCACCCAGCGCCACGTGAATGGCTGCAGTGCCGGAAGAGGTGGCTACACAGTAGGGCATTCCGTACATATCGGCAAACTTTTTGTTGAATTCCTTAACCTTCTTGCCGAACCAGTAGAACAGGGTGTTCTGCTCCAACGCCTGCCGCAGCTGCTCCAGCTCCGGCTCACCGAAACGCTTGCCGGTTGAAAACGGGGTGGTTTTTACCTTCGGACCGCCGTACAGTGCTAATTCTTCCATAATAATTCCCTCCGATATCTGCTATCGTAACAATATTTTGGACCATACACGTCCATGCTACTTATACCCCATCTTGTAGGGAATGTCAATAATAAAACCGCCTTTTTTCCACTTTTGTTTACTTTTTACAAAAAGAAAGATTTTCGTATATTTCGTTGACAAAAATTGGAATTTTCCGTAGAATAGTACAAATATTTATACATAAAGGAGCAGTTATGGAAATTTCTTTCGCAAAAAATGGCAACTGGTGTGAAAAACTGACCCAGGCCTATAGCTTCCGTTTTACGGAAACCCCGGATTTTACCCAAAAAGAGGACTGCATCACCACCGCAGTCAATCCCAACCATCGGGAAGGCTTTGACAATATCAGTCTACTGAGCAAAGAGAAATACGGCGTCGGCGTATGTGCCACGCTCCATTGCCAGTTTGATGATGTGGGCTGTCCGGAAATCATTTTGGTGGAGAATCTGGAGGATTGCGCCGACGGTGCTGTTCGGTACGGTGCCTGTTTTGAAACCGTGCTTTGGAAAAACGGCATTAACGTTTGGCGGCATTACCGGGACGACGGCAAGTGCCATTGGCATCTGCGGCTGGGACTTACCTATCCTGTAGCTGAGGCAACCACCCATGAGCTGACGGTTCAGGTTCAGGAGCAGGCGCTGTCCATCACGCTGAACGGACAGAATACAGTCCTGCGCACCGAGGATCTTCCGGAACGCTTCCACATTGGTATTACTGCCTGTGAAGGCATCGTCCGGCTTTATGATTTGAAGATTGAAGCGTAAAAAAGTCCCCTCATCCGAGGGGACTTTTTCAGACGACCGATGGTCGCCCCTGCGCGTACCATTGTAGGGGCGGCGCCTACGACGCCCCCAAAAGCCTCCCCTGTGTAAGGGTAGGTGGGCAAAATCTTTGATTTTGCTCGGGGAGGGATTGTTCTTATAGTGACAATCCCCCAGTCACCGCAATGCGGTGACAGCCCCCTTTACATAAGGGGGCCTTTGTGACAGAATGTCTGTGAGATTGCCACGCTAGTGTTCGCACTGGCTTGCAATGACATTGATTGCGCATTATGGGATGCGACACGACTTACATTCCACCCGGGAAAGCAGCATCTGCACGGACTCTTTGTCTGCCGCCTGGGTGCCGCTGCACATCACGTTGGCTGCCGCGGTTGCCATGGCGAAGGACACCGTTTCCTGCGCTCGGGCATTTTCCTCCATGCACAGCGCCAATGCCGCCACCATAGCATCTCCTGCTCCCACCGTACTACCCACCGGAACAGGAATTCCTTTGGCTTCCCAGCTTTCCTTTTCAGAAAGGAACAACGCTCCGTCCTCTCCCAGGGAAATCACCACCCGGGAAATTCCCTTTTGAAGCAACTCCATACCTGCACGGTACAGGTCTCCCTTGCTTTTCAGCGGTCTGCCCGCCCATTGCTCCAACTCGTGGCGATTGGGCTTTACCAGATAGGGAACGCCTTCTATGCCTTGGCTGAATAATTCGCCGGACGCATCCAAAAACACCCTTGCGCCCTTTTCCTTGCAGGCCATCGTCCACAGCTTGTAGATTTCCACGGGCGTATTTTCGGGCACACTGCCGGAAAAGACCACAATATCCTTTTCCTTCAGCCGTGCCAGCAGACCCGACAGCACCTGCGCAAGAAGCTCCCGGGACACTTCCTGTCCCGGCTCGTTTACGTCCGTATGGGTATGGGCAACAGGGTCAATGATTTTCAAATTCGTCCGGGTCTCCCCCGGGGCATAGGTAAAATCACAGGAAATTCCCGCGCTTTTTAATGCCTCTTCTATTGCTGCACCGGTGTTTCCTTCCAAAACGCCCAAGGCAATACTCTCCCCGCCAAGGGCCTTGATGACCTTGGAAACATTGATGCCCTTCCCCCCGGGGTCGGTGCGCACAGATGCGATCCGATTGACGCCATTGACGGAAAATTCGGGAATTTCCACAGTCTTATCCATGGCAGGATTCAAAGTAACGGTATAAATCATTTTCCTGTTCCTCTCTTTTGCGGATGATAACAGTATAAGCAAAACCCGTCCTCTTGACAAGAGAAACGCCGGAAAAATTCCTTTCTTTGGAAAATAATCCCGTAAAACGGTTGCACATCGCAGTTTTTTGATGTATACTGTATGGGTAAAAATATGGGCCACGGCCCGAAAATGGAGGAAAACAGCATGTTTAATGCAATGATTGAAATCTTGAAAGCCAATCCCCGGAAAATCGTCTTTACCGAGGGCCACGACGCCCGTATTTTGGAAGCCACATCCCGTCTGGTGGAGGGCGGTTTTCTGACCCCCATCCTCATCGGCAATGTGGAAACGGTAAAGGAAAATGCCGCCAAGGGTGGCTTCAACATCCAGGGTGTGGAAATTATCGACCCCGCTTCCTACGCCGGTATGGACGACATGGTCGCCAAAATGGTGGAGCTGCGTAAGGGCAAGATGACTCCCGAGGAATGCCATGCGGCTCTGCTTAAAGGCAATTACTTCGGCACAATGCTGGTGAAGATGGGCTACGCTGACGCATTGCTCGGCGGTGCTACATACTCCACGGCCGATACCGTCCGTCCTGCCTTGCAGCTGGTCAAGACCAAGAAGGGTGCCAATCTGGTGTCCTCCTGCTTCATCCTGGTTCGGGGCGAGGAAAAGCTGGCCATGGGTGACTGCGCCATCAACCTCAGCTATGAGGACAGCGTGGATAAGGAAGGTAATGTAACCGTTTCTGCCGCCCGTAAGCTGGCAGAGGTTGCTGTAGAGACCGCCAATACTGCCAAGGTGTTCGGCATCGACCCCAAGGTCGCCATGCTGAGCTTCTCCACCAACGGTTCCGGCAAGGGTGCAACCGTGAAGCTGAGCCACGATGCAACCATCGAGGCAAAGGCTATGGCGCCCGACCTGCTCATCGACGGCGAAATGCAGTTTGACGCAGCCGTTGCTCCCGAGGTGGGTCAGCTGAAGTTCCCCGGCTCTCCCGTAGCCGGCTACGCCAACACCTTTATCTTCCCCTGCATCGAATCCGGTAACATCGGCTACAAGATTGCCCAGCGTCTGGGCGGCTTTGAGGCTTATGGCCCCATCCTGCAGGGTTTGGCCGCACCCATCAACGACCTGAGCCGCGGCTGTAATGCCGATGAGGTCTACAAGATGGCCATCATCACCTGCGCAATGGTGTAATGCAAAATTCAAAATCCGGGGAAGTGCCATGTGTGCTTCCCCGGATTTTTTCCTAATGACATAAAAGCCTTTCCCCCGGGAATGAAGCAAGAAAGCAGGTCTGCAAAGTGCAGACCTGCTGATTTATTAAATTCCGGCCAGTTCCTTCAAAACGGGAGCCAGGTCCGTATTTTCCCAGGGACGATCCTCCACACCAAAGTGACCCATGGCCGCGGTGGGTGCATAAATGGGACGGCGCAGAGCCAGCTTACGAATGATACCGGCGGGGGTCAGATCCACAGTTTTGCGCAGCAGCTCCGTCATCTTTTCGTCGGCGATCACGCCGGTGCCGTAGCTGTCCACACGAACGGAAACCGGCTGTGCCACGCCGATGGCATAAGCCAGCTGCACCTGTACCTGAGTGGCCAGTCCCGCTGCCACCAGATTTTTTGCCATGTAACGGGCAATGTAAGCACCGCTGCGGTCCACCTTGGTGGGGTCCTTTCCGGAAAATGCACCGCCGCCGTGGGAGAAATAGCCGCCGTAAGTATCCACAATAATCTTCCGTCCGGTCAATCCGGTGTCCCCGTTGGGGCCGCCGATCACGAAGTTTCCGGTGGGATTGATGTGGATATTGGCAACATTGGCAATATCAAAGCCGTAATCCGCCAGCACGGGAGCGATAACGCCCTGACGCACGTATTTTCTCAGCTCGCCGATCTCAAAATCCGCACTGTGCATCACAGACACAACCACAGTATCAATGCCGATCACCTGATTGTTTTCATCATACTCCACACTGACCTGTGTCTTGCCGTCGGCACGGAGCAGGTCATTGGAACGGATGCACTCTGTCAGCCGGTTGCAAAGGGCCCGGGACAGCGCCACAGGCAGGGGCATCAGCTCCGGTGTCTGGGTGCATGCACCGCCAAACATCATGCCCTGGTCGCCGGCTCCGCCCACCTCATCATTGGTACCCAGGGCGATATCCGCAGACTGGGTGTGGATACGGCATTGGATCTCTACGGTATCGGCATCAAAGCCGTCACCGGGATACACATAGCCGATCTTTCGGATGGCTTCCCGGGCTACCGCTTTGTAGTCCACCTGTGCCTTGGTGGTAATTTCACCGCAGATCAGGCAGAAATCGGTGGTGACCATAGTTTCACAGGCCACGCGGGAATTGGGGTCCTGGGCAAGACAGGCGTCCAAAATGGCGTCGGAGATGGAATCCGCCACCTTGTCGGGATGACCGTTGGTCACACACTCTGAAGTAAATAAGATTTTTTCCATTTGTCTTTTTCCTTTCTACGCAATAAAAAACCGCACACCGGATTCGATGTGCGCGTATATCGAATCCTCATCTCTCGTTTGCCGCCGGATTTGGCACCACACTTTCGCAGGTTGCCGGGTTTCATCGGGCCGTTCCCTCCACCACTCTTGATAAGGCTTGTATGCAGTTCGTGGTTATTATAACGTTTTTTTTTAAAAAGTCAAGCATTTTTCTTTGTTTTTCGATTTTAATGTTCACAAATCCGTGATAGACTTTTCTGGAAAAGACTGCTACAATAAGCTTACGTTTCACAAGGAGCTGATAAAATGAAAAAATTGCGGACGGGTATCAACCGTTTTTTTCTCCGCCACAGAAATAAAGGCATCCCCAATCTGATGCTGTTCCTTTCCCTTGGCAGCGGTATCGTTTATCTCATGAGTGAGATGGCGGGGAATTATATTTTATACGATTATCTGTGCTTTGACTACTACGGAATCCTCCGGGGAGAGGTCTGGCGGCTGATTTCCTTTCCGTTGACCTACGGTGTGGGAAATCCCAACCTTCTGCTGGTTGCTTTGGGGCTGTTTTGCTATTATTCTCTGGGCCGTGCCATTGAAAACACCTGGGGAACCCTGAAATTTAACCTGTTTTATTTCGTCGGTGTGGTGCTGACAGATATTTTCTGCATGATTTTCAGAGTGCAGGCGAATGTATATTCCCTGAATCTCAGCCTGCTCATCAGCTATGCAACCCTTTATTCCGATGCCCAATTTTTGGTGTTCTTCATTCTGCCCATAAAGGCATGGATTCTGGCGCTGATTGACCTGGGTCTGGTTATGATGGACGTGTTTTCCCTCTATTCCGCCGGCTGGCCCTTCCCCCAGTTTCTGTTCCCGCTGATTTCCATTGCCAACTATTTCCTGTTCTTTGGACGGGATGTAGTAAATATTCTGCCCCCTTCCTGGCGCAGCAAGCTGCGCAGAAAACCGGTGACGGGAACAAGACCCAAAGTGGTGCAGTTTGAAAAGGCCGGTCCGTACAAGCCCACACCGCCCAAAAAAGAGGATTTCATCCACAGATGTACCGTCTGCGGCCGCACGGATGTAAGTAATCCGGAGCTGGAGTTCCGCTACTGCTCCCGTTGCAACGGCTACCATTGCTATTGCATTGACCATATTAACAACCACGTCCACGTGGAATAACAAAAAGGCTTCTCCGCAAGGGGAAGCCTTTTTTATTGCATCAGTAAGGGTCTTATCCATCTGTTTTTGCCATGGCGAAGCATCGCAGGGTCTGCAAAAACAGCTCCCACCAGGTCAATCGTGGGACGGTTTCTCCCGCCACCATGGGCACCTGGGCCAGCACCTGCTCTCCCACATACACCGTCAGCGTACCAACCTTTTGTCCCTTACTCACCGGTGCGGTCAGGCTCTCTTCCAAAACCGTTTCTACGCGAACCTGATCCTTTTGACTCTTTTCCAGCAGGAGCTTCAGCTCCTGGGCGGGACGGGCGGTGATGCTTTTTTCTGTTCCCAGCTTCACAGGCACGGTACTGCTTTCCGGCAGGGAAGGAACTACCGATGTGAAATTGGCAAAGCCGTAATCCAGCATGGATTTACAGCCGGCAAACCGTTCCTGAGAGGTTTTTGCTCCCAAAACCACTGCAATCAAGCCCAGATTCTCCCGCTGGGCGGTGGCGGACAGGCAGTAGCCGGCACCAGAAGTGAAGCCGGTTTTCAAGCCCGTAGCTCCCGGATAAAACCGCACCAGCTTATTGGTATTGGACAGACCAAAAGCACCGTTCCGCACGGTATCCATCCAAATGGTGGTAAACTTCTGAATATCCGGATGCTTCACCATCAGTTCCCGGCTCATCAGGGCAATGTCGTAGGCGCTGGTGAGATGCTCCTTTGCATTCTCTCCGTCGTCCAGTCCGGTGCAGTTGACAAAATGGGTGTCCTGCATACCCAATTCCACCGCACGCTGATTCATTTTCTCCACGAAAGCCGCTTCAGAACCGGAAAGGTGCTCTGCCAGCGCACAGGCACAGTCATTGGCCGAGGATACTGCCACGGATTTCAGCATATCGCTGACGGACATGGCTTCTCCCACCTTCAGGTAGATTTGGCTTCCGCCCTTGGCGGCGGCAGATTCCGACACAGTGACGGTATCCTCCCACCCAATGGTGCCGGAGTCGATGGCTTCCATCACCAAAAGCATGGTCATCACCTTGGTAACACTGGCCGGCGGCAGTTTTTCGTGGGCATTTTGCTCATAAAGCACGGTGCCGGTGGCCATATCCATCAGCAGTGCACTTTTTCCTGCCACCTCTAAATCCGCAGCTGCCGCACGGGACGGCAGGCAAAGCAGCACCAGACATAAAGACAACAATATCCCTATCCGTTTCATTTCCCATCCCTCCGTTTACTCAGTGCTATACTCTATGCGCCTTGTCCGTGGGATAGTACGAAAAAGGAAAAGGCACCCCAAACTGGGGTGCCCCGGAATGCTTAGCAGCAGGTGTGGTCGCAGCCGTTGCCGCACAGACTGTTGTTGCCGTTACCGCAGATGCAGAACAGAACTGCCAAAATGATGATCCACCAAATATTGTTTCCGCAGAAGCCATTGCCGTTACACATAATCCTTACCTCCAAAATAAATTCCTGAGCATCACGCTCATTCCATGTTATTCCTCAAGCGAAAAAAGGTGCGTGATCCCCCGGGTGTCATTTTTTGGAAAACTCCTTGCAAATCCACGGGAAAGCGAATATAATAAGGGAAAAAGAAACCATCCGGAATGGAGAGAGCTGCCATGGAAAAACAAAACCGAAAGGGTTGGCTGTATTTATTGCCCTCTATGCTGTTTTTGGGCGTCTTTATGGTCTATCCGCTGATCGATGTGTTCATCTATTCCTTTGAGGAAGGCTTTCACTCCGTTTCCCAAAGCTATAACGGCGTGGGTCTTTACAACTACGCCTACGTGCTTCGGGATCCTTACTTCCTTCAGGCGGTGAAAAATACCTTCCTGTTGGTCATCATCACAGTGCCTCTGTCCACGGGTCTTGCCCTGCTGATATCTCTGGGACTGAGCTCGGTCAGAAAGCTGCGGAATCTGTTTCAGACCATTTTCTTCCTGCCCTATGTGACCAACACTCTGGCCGTGGGTCTGGTATTTATGATCCTCTTTAAGAAAACCACCTATACCGACGGCCTTGTGAATCTGCTGATTACCATGTTCGGCGGCGAATCCGTGGATTTCATCACCGGTCCCTACTGGGCGAAAATGCTGGTGCTGAGCCTGTATACCGTCTGGGTGGTCATGCCCTTTAAGGTATTGGTGCTGACCGGTGCTCTGGCATCGGTGAACGATACCTACTACAATGCCGCCCGGGTGGATGGCACCCGAAGCCTGCGGATGTTCTCCCGTATCACCCTTCCCATGATCTCTCCTTCCGTATTTTATCTGGTGGTCACCGGCTTTATCGGTGCTTTTAAGGCATACAGCGATTCCGTTGCACTGTTCGGCTCGAATTTGAACGATGCGGGAATGAATACCATTGTGGGATACGTTTATGATATGCTCTACGGCGCCAGCGGCGGCTATCCCAGCTTTGCCTCAGCCGCGGCCATTGTCCTGTTCGCCATTGTGCTGACCGTCACCTGCATCAATCTGATGGGCAGCCGCAAATTTGTGCACTACACCTGAGGAACTGCCATGGAACGACTGGATTATCAAAAAATCGAACACAACGCACTGCTCCGCCGGCGGATCGGAAAAGGAATCACTTACACCCTTTTGGGGCTGTGGGCACTGATCGTGCTGTTTCCCTTCTATTGGATGCTTCTGACTTCTGTGAAAAGCTATGGGCAGTACAGTGGGGAATCCATACCCCAGTTTTTTACCCTGTATCCCACGCTGGAAAACTATCAGATGGCCTTTACTGCCGTACCCCTGGCGAAATATCTGCTCAATACGGTGATTTTTACGGTGCTGACCACCGCACTGATGCTGTTTGTTACGGTTCTGGCGGCCTTTGGTTTCTCCCGTATGACCTTCCGGGGCAGAAATCTGGCCTTTACCGTTTATCTGGCCATGATGATGATTCCCAATGAGCTGGTGATCATCACCAACTTTATGACGGTGACGAATCTTGACTGGCGGGACACTTTTACGGGACTGGTTTTGCCTTCGGTGACATCCGTATTCTATATATATTTATTGAAGGAAAACTTCGCACAGGTACCGGACGAATTATACTGGGCGGCCAAAGTGGACGGAACCTCGGATCTGAAGTATTTGCTCCGGGTGATGGTCCCCATCTGCCGACCCACCATCGTCACCATCACGGTGCTGAAGGTCATCGAGTGCTGGAATTCCTACGTCTGGCCCCGGCTCATCACAGACAATCCGGACTATTTCCTGGTTTCCAACGCCATTCAAACCATTCGGGAAAGCGGCTTCGGACGGGAAAATATACCCGCCATGATGGCGGCGGTGGTGGTGATTTCTCTGCCGCTGATCGTTCTGTTTTTGGTATTCCGTCAGAAAATCATGGCCGGCGTGGCCCGGGGAGGTACCAAGGGATGAATAAACGGATTTTTGCATTGGCGCTGTCTGTTTGCCTGATCCTTTCGATGTTTTCCGGCTGTCACGGTGCGGTGGAACGGCATGTTTTTCAGGTACCGGAGACGTTTGACACCGAAAAAAATCATGAAATTACCTTCTGGGCGAAGAATGACACCAATATTTCTCAGGTACGGGTCTACGAGCAGGCTATTGCGGATTTTGAGACCTTGTACCCTAACGTGAAGGTGCAGCTGAAGCTGTATACGGATTACGGGCGGCTTTATGACGATGTGCTGAAAAATATTGGCGCCAACACACCGCCCAATGTGTGTATCACCTACCCGGATCACATTGCCACCTATATGACCGGCTCCAACTGCGTTGTGCCGCTGGACGACCTGTTTGCTGATGAAAAGTACGGATTTGGAGGCAGTGAACTGAAATTTGACGGTCCGACGATGGAAGAGATGATTCCCCAGTTTTTAGCGGAATGTGTGCTGAAGGACAATCACTACGCCATCCCCTATATGCGCTCCACCGAGGCCTGTTACATTAACAAAACCTATGTGGAAAAGCTGGGCTACACCCTTCCCGAGGTGCTGACCTGGGATTTTCTGTGGGAGGTCTCCGATGCGGCCATGGAAAAGGATGCAGAGGGTAATTTTGCCGTGAACGGGCAAAAAATACTGATTCCCTTCGTCTATAAATCCACGGACAATATGATGATTCAGATGCTCAAACAGAAAAATGCCGGCTATTCCACCGCCGGCGGCTCCATTGAGCTGTTTAACGATACCACCCGGGAGCTTCTGTATGAGATTGCAGACCACGTGGAAAAGAAATCCTTTTCCACCTTCAAGATCTCCAGCTATCCGGCAGACCTTTTGAATGCCGGTCAATGCATCTTTGCCATCGATTCCACCGCAGGTGCTACCTGGATGGGACCGGATGCCCCGCTGATGGATATCAGCGAGGATAAGATCGTGGATTTTGAGCTGGAGGTCATGGCAATTCCCCAGTTTGATCCGGAAAACCCCCAGATGATTTCTCAGGGTCCTTCCGTTTGTGTATTTAATCAGGAAGACCCCCAGACCGTTTTGGCATCCTGGCTGTTTGCGCAGTTTTTGCTAACCAATAAGGTCCAGCTGGGCTATGCCCAGACGGAAGGCTATCTTCCGGTAACTTCAAAGGCACAGAACAGCGAGGAATATCTGGATTATGTAAACCAAAGCGGAACGGACAGCGACCTGCATTACTGGGTCAAGCTGAAGGCGGCACAGATTCTGCAGGACAACACGGAAAATACCTTCGTCACGCCGGTGTTCAACGGCTCTGCATCCCTGCGGGATGCAGCCGGTCAGCTCATAGAGAAAACGGTGCGTTCTGTGCGACGAAAGGAAACCGTGGACGACGCTTATTTTGACAATCTTTACACTGAAGTTACCGCCCTTCACCGGCTGGATCAGGTGGAAAGCACCGACCTGGGTCCCATGCCTCCCATCGCCATTTGGCTGCTGACAGGACTGGGCGGCACCTGGGTGGTATTGGGCGCAATCGCTTGTCTTGGAAAAATAAGGAGAAAAAAGTAAAAAAATACTTTTATACCGATTGATTTTTCCGTATTTTATAGTATAATGTCCATGTGTTTTCATGACACTACTTTGAAAAGGAGTTAATGACAATGAAGAAATTTATCGCTCTCTTGCTCGCTCTGGTAATGGTCATGGGCTTTGCCGCCTGTGCAAATACCACAACCCCCACCGAGCCCACAGACCCCACTCAGCCCTCTAACCCCACCGAGCCCACTCAGGGCAACACCACCACCGTTATGACCCATGCTGAGTATCTTGCTGCGGAAGAAGATGCACCGGTGGAAATCGAGGCTTATGTTCAGGCTACCCAGTCCTGGTACAATGATGCCATCGTGATCTACGCTCAGGATAAGAGCTACGGCGGTTACTTCGGCTACAATATCCCCTGCTCTCAGGAAGATGCTGCCAAGCTGGTTCCCGGCACTAAGATCAACATCAAGGGCTTCAAGACCTTCTATAAGGGCATGCCCGAGATCGCTGCTGACGGCGCTGTGCTGACCATCCTCGAGGGTGAGGATACCTACATTGCTCCCGCTGAGATCCTGACCGAAAAGCTGGGTCAGGAAGAGCTGGTCAAGCATGCCGGTCAATTCGCCTGCTTCAAGGGTTTGACCGTCAAGTCCATCACCTTCAAGAACGACGAACCCGGTGATGACATCTATGTGGACTTCACTCTGGGCGATGCAACTTACAGCTTCTGCGTGGAACGGTATCTGACCGATCCCGAGACCGATGTCTATAAGGACTTCGTGGAAGGCGACGTGAAGGTTGGCGACGTTGTGGATGTTTATGGCTTCGTATATTGGTACGATGGCATCAACACCCACATCACAGAAATTTCTTAATAACGGAACAAGAACCGGTGCGAAATGCACCGGTTCTTTTATTTTGCATCCGTCTTTGTAGAGGCGCGCATTACTCGTCCGAAAAAAGCCTGCCTTTTTCAAGGCAGGCTTTTCATAATTTCCAATCAGCGGACGTATTCAATAACCACGCGGCGGTTGGGCTCTGTGCCGGTAGAATGGGTGGTGATGTTATCCATATCCTGCAGGGCAGCATGGATCACATGACGCTCGTAGGCATTCATCGGCTCCAAAGTGGTACGGCGACGGGCCTTTAGCACCTGCTGTGCCTTCTTACGGGCATAACGGCTGAGGCTGTCCTCCCGCTTTTCCCGGTAGTCCTCGGCATCCACATTGATCCGCAGATGACCTTCAACACCCCGGTTGATGGAATAGTTCGCCAGATGCTGCAGGGCATCCAGAGTATCTCCCCGGCGACCGATGAGGTATCCCAGATCCTCACCCACCAGATCAACATTGTAAGTATTGCCCTCGCCCTTGACGGCGTGGGGCACGGCATTGGAGCCCATGTGCTCCAAAAGACCCTTCAGGAAGGTTTCGATCTTCTCCTCCACAGAGCCGGCTTCGGCAGGCGCATAGACCTTAGGCTCCTTGGGAGCTTTGGGTGCTTCCTGTTTGGGTGCGGGCTTTGCCTTGGGAGCGACGGGCTTTTCCTCTTGCTTGGGAGCAGCCTTGGGTGCTTCCTGCTTGGGCGCCTCCGGCTTCTTCACAGGGACAGCCGCCTTGGGCTTGCTGCGGGAAGCAGAGGACAGTGCGGACTTAGGTGCTTCAGGGGGAGCATCCGGTGCTTCATAGGTCACCTGCACCTTGGCAGGCTGTGCACCGATGCCCAAAAAACCGGCTTTTTCCTTGGTCAAAACCTGAACGGAAACGCTGTCCCGATCCAGACCCAGCTGCTTCAGAGCAGCTTCAATGGCCAAATCAATGGTTTTGCCGGTGGCAATCATGGTTTTTTCCATTATGATTCCTCCGTGTTCGTGTAGCGGTTGGGGTCATAGGCCCGACCCTTACAGTAAGGACGGTCTGCAATGCCGGAAAGGGTGGTTTTTTCCTCCTCTTCCTCTTCTACAATACCCTTTTTCGCGTTGTATTCTTTCTTGGCGGCGGCTCTGGCAGCTTCTTCCGCCTGTTGCTGCTGCTTTTGCAGTTTTTTCTTGCTGGTGTTTTCGGAAATGCCTTCGGGATTTGCGGCGCGTTTTTCTGCTCTCAGGCGTTCCTTTTCAGCCTCCAGAGCCTCTTCTTCCATAGCCTTTTTCAGCCGTTCGGCATCTTCTGCGTCGTAAATCTTCCGATATTTCTTGTTGAGGAAAATATCCTCAACGGTACGGACAATACCGCCGATGAACCAGTACAGGCTCAATGCCACAGGGACACTGAAGCCGATCCAAAGGCTCATTGCGGGCATCATCCACATCATCATGCTGGAGGTTTTGGCAGTTTGGGACTGCTTGGCAGCTTCCTTATCCTGCACGCCCTTCTCATTGGTGACAAGAGAATCGTTGGCGCGACGGGTGATGATGGTTTGGAGCACCTGGCTGCCGGCAGAGACCACGGGCATCAGGACTGCACCGATGACGGGCCAGGAAAGCGCACCGCCGAACAGAGCACCCAGACTGGGCTGCACACCCAGATCGATGCCCAGGAAGGAGAAATTTACACCTTCCAGAGTACGGGCAGAGATGTTGGGAATGGCTTCTTTGATGGCATCGGCATACTGGCTGATGTTACTGGCAGCGATGATTTCCTCATAGAAGCTGTTGGAAGAAAACAGAGCTGCATTCTGTTCCTTTAGAACTGCGATGATTTCCTTGATGTTTTCGGGGGATTCGTGGAGCAGGTAGGTCAGAGGCTGACGTACCACAGAGTACAGGGGGATCAAAATCAGCAGAGGCACCAGGCTCCACAAGCAGCCGCCGCAGCCCATAGAGGCACCTTCCTCTTTTTGGAGCTTTTGCATCGCTTCCTGTTGCTTCTGCGGGTCATTTGCGTATTTTTCCTTGATGGCGTTGAGCCGGGGTTGAAGCCGGGTCATCTTCATCATGCTTTTTTTGGACTTTGCGCTGATGGGCAGCATCACGATCTGAACAACGATGGCGAAGAAGATCAAGGCAACGCCATAATTATGAAACAGCTGATACAGCCAGTCCAAAAGGTACCCAAAGGGTACGGTAATAATTTTATCCATTCAAATTACTCCTTATGGATTCATGGTACGGGGTCGTAGAAATCCCCTTTATAAAAGGGGTTGCAGCGCAGGAGCCGGCGCAGTGCCAGCCAGCCGCCCTTAAACGCACCGTATTTTTGGATTGCTTCGTAGGCATAGGCGGAGCAGGTGGGTCGAAAACGACAGGACGGGGGTCTCCCCGGGGATACGTGGCGCTGATAAAAGCGGATCAGCGCGAGAAAAATTCGTTTCATAGGCTTTCTTCCTTCAAAATACCGGCCTTTTGCGCCAAAGCAAGATAGGCCCTTTGCAGATCCTGAAAATCTGCATTCACACAGCGGCTTCTGGCAACCACAACTATGTCCCAGCCGGGAAGAAACCGGCTTTCGTGCAGACGGTATATTTCCCGCAAACGACGGCGGACCCGATTCCGCACAACGGCGTGCCCCAGCTTTTTGCTGACCGTAATACCAACGCGGTTTTGCCCCAACCGGTTCGGGTGGGCATAGAGAACGAAATAACCGTTGGCATGTCCCGGAGTGTGATAAAGCCGGCGGAAAATGTGATTCAATTTTAAGGAACACGAATATTTCATAAAAATTCCCCACAAAAAACAGGGAGCGGGGCGAATACTCCTTCGCCCCGCTGATAGCTCCCGTTTCGCATCGAGCGATATCCTGCAAAAATGTCCGGATTAGGCGGACAGAACCTTGCGGCCCTTTGCGCGGCGACGAGCCAGAACCTTACGGCCGTTGGAAGTAGCCATTCTCTGGCGGAAACCGTGGACCTTGGAACGGTGGCGACGGCTGGGTTGATAGGTACGCTTCATGAAGTTACACCTCCTGTTAATTCACAATTATGCTCGACAGTCAGATTGACCGCAGCAACACATTGTCAAAGACCATATTTGGTCATGCTAAGGTATTATAGCCGAAAAAAGCAAGAAGGTCAACCTCTTTTTTGAGTTTTTCCGGTTTTTCTTCCGGATTTGCCCCAATAAAACGGAAAAATTCGGTTAATTTCTCCCAATCCCATCCGAAAAAGAGTCCAGACGATTGCAACGCCACAAACAAAAGCTCCGGAGCGAAACAGCTCCGGAGCTTGTTATTCTTCTTTTTTCTCTGCATTCAGCGCATCCATCACAATATCGGCATAGGGATTGACCACCACGGTGCGATAGGTATGGTAAATCACCATTCCCGGCTTGCCGTTGGGAATCTTCTTCACCTGCCGCACAGGTGTCACGTCCACAGGAATGTTCTGACCGCCGGCGGTCTCTGCATAATATGCCGCCAGCTGTGCTGCCTGAGTGACGGTGTCATCCGGCACCGGCTTTCCGGCACAGGCAATGATCACGTGACTTCCGTGAACCTTGGAGGCATGAAGCCAAAGGTCGTCCTTTCGTGCGGATTGGAAGGTAAGCGCCTCGTTTTGCTGATTGTTTCTGCCCACAAAAATCGAAAAACCGTCTGTGGATTCAAACCGCAAAGGCGGGAGCTTTCCGCTTTTTATCCTTTTTTTGCTCTCCCCGCGCAAATATCCGCCGGATTGCAATTCCAGCTTGATCTCCTCCAGGGCCTGGTCGGTATCTGCCCGATTCAGCTCCTCCAGCACGCTTTTCAGGTATTCCAATTCCCGGGCTCCCAGCTCCAGCTGACGCTTCAGCTCCTTTTCCGCATTTTTCATCCGGCTGTAATCCTTGTAGAATTTTGCGGCATTCTGCTGGGGCGACAGCAGAGGGGACAGGGGGATTTCGATTTCTGTCATATTTTCGTCGTAGAAATCCTCCACCCTTACGGCGGTTTGCCCTTTGGTGATTTTGTGGAGATTGGCAGTTAAAATATCTCCCAGCTGACGCAGCCGTTCCCGATCATAGGTCGCTTCCAGCTCCTGCTGCTGAATGGCCAGCTTTTTGGTCAGGCGGGTGCAAAGATTCTGCACCGTCTTTCGTACCGACTGGCTCTTCTGATGCATGGCATCCTTCCGGTCCCGAAGGGAATAAAACATATCCAGCAGACCGGAAAAGCTATCTGCACGGGCACATTGACCGTACTGATAAATGGGGCAGAAGGCAAATTGCTTGGGACTTCCGTCAGGGGCATAATAATAAGGAGCAGGGTGGGAAATATGCTCCGCAAAAAACAGGGAAAGCCGTTCTGACCAAAGGGGAATATCTCCGTTTTCCAGCCGTGCATCCACTTCTCCGGTGGCAAACAATGCCGCCTCCCGGCACACCAGCGGCGAAAGACCGCCCAAATTATCCATCAGCCGGTCGCTGAGCAGATCCGCACCCGTATCGGAAAGCAGGTTTACATAATCTTCTGTTTTCAACTCCCCGGGGTTCTTTTTGGATACCTTATCCGGCTCCTGATAATAAAGCCCGGGAAGTGCCTGCCGTTTGGCAGACTCATCAAGACCGATGCGGCGCAGGCAGTCCGTGATCCGTCCCTCGGGGGAGAGCAGATACAAATTGCAGGTGCGTCCCATCAGCTCTGCAATCAATTTTCGCTGTACCAGATCCCCCATCTCGTCCATACATTCAAAGGTGAAAACCGCCAGCCGTTCCATGGGCGGCTGGGCAATATCCACCAACCGGCCACCGGACAGGTGCTTTCTCAGAAGCATGCAGAACATGGGCGGCTCCGGCGGATTTTCCGGATTGGCCGTGGTCAGATGCAGCCGCGGTGCGGTGGGATTCATGGCAAACAGCAGCTTACACCGTCCCTCCCGATGGCGCAGGTGAAAAATCACCGTATCCCGCGCCGGCTGATGGATCTTCTCCACCCGAGGCTCAGGCAGGGCACGCAATTCCTGCAAAACTGCGGTCAAATAAAAAGCATCAAAGGCCATACACGCCTCCCAATCAGCAATTCTTACAGATTTTCGTTCTTTAAGGCCCGGTACAAAGCAAGGTCCGTACGGTCCAGGGTCAGGGGCATGACGGAGATCACCTTGTCCACCAGTACCGCATCGGTATCAAAGCCGCTGTCTGCACAGGCCGTGAACACGTCAATGCCGCAGGGGGTAAACAAATCGTTTTCCTCAACGCGGAATTGGTCGGAATAATAGTTTCCGCCCTGACGGGTAACCCGGAAGGCGTTACTTCCGCCGGTGGGAATGTTCACGTTGTACATGGGATTTTTGGCAAACAGGTTGTGCGTTTCAAAGTAATCCCAAATTTTATCCATTTCTGCCGCAGCTCCCTCATAATAAGCCGGAGAAGTGGATACCGCCATGGCGTTGACGCCCAGATTTCCCGCCTCAAACACAGCGGACACCGTACCGGAATACATGATATCCCGTCCGATGTTCAAACCCCGGTTGATACCGGAAATCACCAGGTCAAATTCCATGTGCATACCCAGAATCGCCAGGCGCACACAGTCAGCAGGTGTGGAATCCACCGCCCAGGCAGTAACCCCGGGAATCAGGTCGATCTGCTTTGCCTCGAAGGCCTTGTGGATCTCAATTCCGTGGCTTTTGGCGCTTTGCTCCACCTTGGGAGCCATTACCACCACTTCGCCCTTGGTTTGTGCCCATTTGACAAGAGGCAGTATACCGGATGCGTAAATGCCGTCATCGTTTGTAATTAAAATTCTCATAGCCATCCCTCATGGGTTTCCTTATATTCTTTCACACGGGCGTCCGCCTCAGCGATCACCTGCTGCATTTCCTCCAAGGAGTATACCGTAGCACCGCTGGCACAGGCGTGACCGCCGCCGTTGTGATTTTCCGCAATGGTGTTGATGGTGACGAAACGGGAGCGCAAGCGCACACGGATCACTGTATCTTCTCCAGGATTGTCGATAAAAGCGATCCAGCACAGCGCACCCTTGATGGCATCCATATAGGAAACAGCGGCGCTGGCATCCTCCTGACTGAGGCGGAATTTTTCCTGCATTTCCCGATCCACATACACATAGGCCACACCGTTTTCGGTGATGTGCATTTTGTCGTAGATATAGGCTTCAAATTTGAGCATCTCAAATTCCTTCAGATACAAATTGGAAAACAGCACCTCGGTGTTGATCCCCTGATCCAGCAACAGACCCCCAAGCCGCAAGGTGTCACCGGAGGTGGAATCGTAGCGGAAACGGCCGGAATCGGTGACCATGCCGGCATACAGACAGGTGGCCGCCTCGGTGTCGATCTTCAGTTCATCGGCAAATTCCGCATAAAATGCCGCCACCATTTCACATACGGAGGAACGATGGGTCTCCACCCAGGAAACGTCCCCGTAGGGATTGTGGTCGATGTGGTGGTCGATTTTCACAAGCTCCCGACAAAGGGAATATTTTTTGTTGGAGATCCGTTCCACGTTGCCGGTGTCCAGCACAATGCACAGGGCGTCGGCATATTTTTCTGCGTCGATGGGTTCGCTTTCTCCGCCGAGAAATTCCAGATACTCCGACTGATCCTCGTTGAGCAGATAAATTTCCTTTTGAGGAAAACTCAGCTGCAGAATTTTCCACAGTCCCTTGGTGGAACCGATGGCGTCTCCGTCCGGACGGACGTGACGGGTGATGATAATGCGGTCGTATTCCTTGATTTTCTGCAGGACCGCCTGCATAGCTTCTTTTTTCATGGTTACTCCTTTGTCAATGCGTCCAGATCGCTGAGCATCTGCATGGCGATTTCCTTGTTTGCCACGGTCGCCCCGCTGGCCTTGGCGTGACCGCCGCCACCGTATCGGACCGCGATGGGATTGATGTTGTATTTGCTTGAACGAAGCTCGCAGAGCACGCCCTGCTCCGTTTCGGTGAAGTTTACCCAAATATCCACACCCTTGATATCCGCCATGGTACCCACCATACCCCGGGAGACGGTGAAGGTATCCACGTTCAGCTCTTCCAGCTCCTCCGCGGTGGTGTAGATATAGGCAACATTACAGTCGGTGAACTTAATTTTCAGGACAAACTGAGCTTTCAGCCGAATTTTTTGAAAATCATCCGCATACAGCTTCCGATAGATGTCATTCAGGTCAAAGTTCTGCTCCATCAGGGCAGAGGCCAGACGGAAGGTTTTTGCGGAGGTGGAATCGTAACGGAACCGGCCGGAATCGGTGACCATGCCGGTATAAAGAGCCTTGGCGCTGGCGGGAGAAAGCCGCAGACCGCACTGCAGGGCAAAGTCCGTGACCAGACCGCAGCAGCTTTCGTAGGATGTGTCCGTTACCTCGGTGTCGCAGAGCTTCTCCACAAAAATGTGGTGGTCCATCCGTGCGGTGCTTTTGGCTGTGGCGTAACGCCCGTCGGAGATCAGATGACCTGCCGAGGTGTCCAGCACGATGGCCAGCGCATTTTCGTAGACCGCATCCGGAATCTCGTCCATGGTGCTGCCGTCCATAAAGCCGTAATGACCGGCACCGTCTCCCACCGCATAAACGGTTTTTACCGGGAAATTTTCCGACAAAATGTGCTTCAGTCCGATCTGACTGCCCAAAGCATCCCCATCGGGGTTTTTGTGCCGGTGGATGATGATGGTATCAAATGCTTTTATTTTGTTAAAAAGTTCTTGAAACATGGCGATTCCTCACTTGAAATATAGCTTGCCTTTTTTAGCCTTAGTATGGTATTATACTATAAAATCTTGCATCATGCAAACATTTTTTATCGGGAGGAAAATGCAGATGGAATATCGTGTTTTGGGAAAAACGGGGCTGAAGGTCTCCCGTATGGGCTTTGGCGGCATTCCCATTCAGCGCACCACCGCGGAGGAAACAAAAAAACTGATCCGTTACCTCAAGGAACGGGGCGTCAATTACATCGATACCGCCCGGGGCTATACCGTAAGTGAAAGCTATCTGGGAGAGGCGTTGGAGGGAATCCGAAGCCACTTCATCCTCGCCACCAAGAGCATGTCCCGTACCCGGGAAGCTATGGAAAAGGACATTGCCATCAGTCTCAGCAATTTGCGGACGGATTACATCGATTTGTATCAGATCCATAACGCCACCCCGAAGGATATGGAAACTGTTACCGCCCCCGGCGGTGCTTTGGAGGCGCTGCTGGAAGCAAAGGCGGCGGGAAAGATCCGCCACATAGGTATTACTGCCCATTCTCCGGAGACCTTTCGGCTGGCACTGGAGCTGCCTTGGGTGGAAACGATCATGTTTCCTTATAATATTGTGGAGACCCAGGCAGAGGCGCTGATTCGTGCCTGCAAGGAGAAAAATATCGGCTTTATTGCCATGAAGCCCTTGGCCGGCGGTGCCATCGAGGACCCGACGCTGGCGCTGCGGTTTTTGTGTGCCGACGAAAATGTGACAGTGGTAATCCCCGGCATGGCAGAAGTCAAGGAAGCGGAGCAAAATTTGGCCGCAGTGGAAGAACAGTCCCCGCTAAAGACGGAGGAACTTCAAAAAATGGAGGAAATCCGCCGCAGTCTGGGAACGCATTTCTGCCGGCGGTGCAACTACTGCGCTCCTTGCAGTGCCGGCATTTTTATACCTGCCATGTTTTTAATGGAAGGGTATTTGTCCCGATACGGACTGGAAGATTGGGCAAAAATGCGGTATAACGGGATGGAAAAAACCGCATCGGACTGCATTGGCTGCGGCTCCTGCGAGAGCCGATGCCCCTACAATCTGCCCATTCGGGAAATGCTGAAAACCGTTGCCGAAAAATTCGGAAAATAAGCCAAAGGAAAAATGTAAAAAGCCCCCTCGGATGAGGGGGCTGGATTTTTACAATAGTGTGCGGTACGGTCAATCGTTGCTTTTGAAAACGTCGGCAACCTCGCTGATGGTCACAAAGGCTTTCGGATCGATGGTATGTATGATATTCCTCATTTTATAGATCTGAAACCGATTCACAACAAAATAAATCACGGTTTTTTCTGTATTGGAATAGCCTCCGGTGGCCGACATGGAGGTTGTGCCGCATTTGAATTCCTCCATCAATGCCTCGCTGATTTCCTTTGGCTTTTCTGTGACAATCATCACGGATTTACTGCGGTCAAAGCCCTCCACCACAAAATCGATGGTCTTGAGCCCCGCGGCATAGGTTACGATGGAATAAAGGGGCAGGATCCAGCTCTGCTTGACGATTCCGCAAATGACATACAGCACCACATTGTAAAGCATCACAAAGGTTCCCACGGTGATATTCAGCCGCTTGGAAAAGATGACGGCCATAACCTCAATTCCGTCAATGGCACCGCCGTTACGGATGGTAAGTCCGCTTCCGATACCGGAAATAATACCGCCGAACAGGGCGCATAACAACAGATCCTGTCCTGCAAGAGGAGAAGCAATGCTCACATCAATGGGCAAAACATCCGTAATCAGCCATGCGACCACCGAGTACACAGCAACTGCAAACAGGGAATACACCGTAAAGACAGCCCCTTGCTTTTTCAGACCGAACAGAAAAAGGGGAATATTAAACAACAGAAGAAAAACCGACAGAGTCAGATACGCCGGTGTAATTTGGGAAAGCAGGATTGCCGTACCGGAGATGCCGCTGTCATACAATTTGACCGGCGCCAAAAAGATCGTCACGCCGATGGCGTTGATACAGCCTGCCAACAAAAGGAAAAGGAAATTTTTAAGGCTTAGGGAGCGAATAAATTTTCTCATAGTCAAACACCTCTATAATGCTCGGTTTTCAGTTTGTATTATAGCATTTTCACAACAAAAAAGCAATGCGGATAAAAGGCAGAAATAAAAAATCACAAAACCCCTATTGACAATCAAATGACCATGTGTTATAATCAAGTCACTACGCAGAAAGGAGGTGCTGTACATGCAGTGGACCATACCGGGTACGGTGTTGCCTGCCGTCACATCGGAAGCCGGTCAGACCGGAGAAAAATTCCGGGCCATGTTTTTCGGCGGCGGAATGGTGCTCAGTCAGGTGTCGGCGATCACAGGACTGGAGCCGTATATCATCCAGAATTGGGTCAAGCGGGGCTTTCTTACCAAGCCGGTGGGAAAGAGATACACCCTGCGGCAGCTGTGTCGCATCATTAATATCAACATGCTGAAGGACGCCCTGAAAATGGAGGATATTTGCGGCCTGATGACCTACCTGAACGGACATCTGGACGACGAAAGCGACGACCTGATCGACGACAGTCAGCTTTATTTTCTGTTTTTGCAGCTGGCTGGACGGTATCAGGAGCTGAGAGATCCCGATTTACGGGCAGCCTGTGTAGCGGAGGTTTTGGAAAACTATCAGGAGCCCATCCCCGGAGCACGACTGCGGGTGGAGAAGGTGCTCACCATTATGCTGACAGCATGGCTTGCATCCCTTTTGTGTCAGCAGGCAACGAATATGATCGCTGAATTAAAAGCAGAATAATTGAAAGGAAGTAATCACATGGAAAATTCCCAATATAACTACACCTATGTCCCCCAAAAACCGGTGGACTGGGGAAAAATCCGTAAATTCATCCTGTGGGGCGTCATCCTTACGGTGGTGGTCATCGGTGTGCTCACCAGCTTTTACACCGTGGACGACAAACAGCAGGCGGTGGTAACCACCTTCGGCAGGGTGACGGATATTACAGACCCCGGTCTGCATTTCAAGATCCCCTTCGGTATCCAAAAGGTACAGACGGTGGATGTAAACGTATACCATAAAATCGAATTAGGATACGTCACAGACACCAACGGTACACCTGCTTCCGTAGAAGATGAAAGCTCCATGATCACCGGTGACTACAATATTGTCAACGTGGACTTCTTTGTGGAATACAAGATTTCCGACCCTGTGCAGTATCTCTACTCCGCCAATAACCCCGCGCTGATTCTGAAGAATCTGATTCAGAGTCAGGTGCGTAATGTGGTGGGCTCCTCCACCGTAGATTCGGTTCTCACCGACGGTAAGGAAAATATCCAGCTGCAGGTCAAGGAGCTGGTAACGGAGATCCTTGCAGAATACGATGTGGGTCTGACGCTGATCGACGTGCGGATTCAGGACGCAGAACCCCCCACGACAGAAGTCATTGAGGCCTTTAAGGCGGTGGAAACTGCCAAGCAGAACGCAGAAGCGGTTGTCAACTCCGCAAAGGCTTACCAAAATGCCCAGCTGCCGGAAGCAGAGGCCAAGTCCGACAAGCTGCTGCAAAATGCACAGTACCTGAAGCAAAAGCGTATCAACGAGGCAGCCGAGGCCGTTGCCATGTTTGAAGCAATGTTTGCAGAATATAAGGAAAACCCGGATATCACCCACTCCCGGATGTATTATGAGGCCATTTCTCAGGTCCTGCCCGGCGTAAAGGTGTATATTCACACCGGCAACAGCGATTCCATGAATATGCTGCTGCCCCTGGAATCCATTGTAGGAGGAAAGTAATATGAAAAAAGGAATCCTCTTTGGCGCGATTGCCATTCTTTTGATAATCTTGGTATGCTCCTGCATGTACACTGTGGGAGAGGACCAATATGTCTGTACCTTCCGTTTTTCGGAAATTGTAAATACTACAAGCACTTCCGGTCTGCATTTCAAGATCCCTTTTATCGACAGCGTGAAGTACTTTTCCAAAGCTACCCAGCTGTATGACATTCCCCCTTCTGCGGTGCTGACCTCCGATAAGCAGAACATGACGGTGGACTGCTATATCCTGTGGAATATTCAGGACCCCCAGCAGTTCTACCGCGCATTGGGTACCACCGCTGTGGCGGAGGATCGGCTGGATGCCATCACCTACACCGCGCTGAAGATCGCTCTGGGCAATCTGAAGCAGTCCGATATCATCAACATGAATGACGGCGGCGAACGCAACGACATTTATGAATCCATCACCTCCACCGTCAGCCAACAGGCAAAGGCCTACGGCATCGAGGTTGAGGATGTGAAGATCAAGCGGTTTGACCTGCCGGATTCCAACCAGAATGCGGTTTACACCCGTATGATCTCCGAACGGAACCAGATGGCAGAAAAATACACCGCCAACGGTAATTTTGAAGCCTCCAAGATCCGCAATGATGTGGATAAGCAGGTAAACATCATGATTTCCAACGCAGAAGCCGAGGCCGCAAAGCTGGAGGCGGAAGGCGAAGCCGAGTATATGAGACTGCTGGCAGAGGCCTACAATACACCGGAAAAGCAGGATTTTTATGAATTCATCCTGGCTCTGGACGCCTTGAAGGCAAGTCTTACCGGTGAGGATAAGACCATCATTCTGGATCAAAATTCCGCCCTGGCGCAGATTCTCATGGGCACCGGAAAGTAAACGAAAAAAGCGGCCTGCCGTCACGGCAGGCCGTATTCTTTTGTTACAGAGAAAAACTGTCGGGCAAAAGCTGTGCCAGAGTGCGCTTCTCGTAGCCCTCGGGCGTTACCATATAGATGATAAACTCCTCGCCGCAGAATTCCCGCATCACCTGTCGGCAGACACCGCAGGGAGGGAACAGACCGGAAATCACTCCGTCCTTTCCGCCACAAATCGCAATGGCGGCAAAGTCCCGTTGACCGTCATAAATCGCCTTGAAAAAGGCTGTGCGTTCTGCACAGTTGGTGGGACTGTACGCTGCATTTTCAATGTTGCAGCCCTGATATACGGTGCCGTCAGCACACAGCAAGGCGGCTCCCACACGATAACCCGAATAGGGGGCATAGGCGTGCGTCATTGCCTCTTTTGCCAGTTCACAGAGCTTTTCGGGATTCATAATATCTCCTCCTTAAAGCTTTTGCCGGAAGTGTCCAGCGGTACGTTCAGCATATCGGCTACCGTTGCGGCAACGTCCGCAAAACTCATTCGTGTGCCCAGATTCACAGGCTTTACCTGCTTACCCAAAACCAGCAGGGGCACATATTCCCGGGTGTGGTCGGTGGTTGCGGTATAGCCGGGGTCACAGCCATGGTCTGCGGTGATGAAAACAACATCCTCATCCCCCAGCTGTTCCAAAAAGGACGGAAGCCATGCGTCAAACTCATTCAGCGCATTGGCGTAGCCGTCGATATTTCGGCGGTGACCGAAAACCATATCAAAATCCACCAAATTCACGAAGCACAGACCCTCAAAGGTCTGCTGTGCATACCCAAGGGTATGCTCCATGCCGTTGGCATTGGACTGATTGTACACGTGCTCAGTGGTACCGCGTCCGGCAAAAATATCGTAAATCTTTCCCACACCGATGGACGCCTTGCCGTTTTTGCACAGCACATCCAAAAGGGTATCCCGGGGCGGCTCCAGGGAAAAGTCGTGACGGTTGGCAGTCCGCTGAAAATTGCCGGGCGTGCCAACGAAGGGACGGGCGATGACCCGGCCTACGCCATACCTGCCCTGCAAAAGCTTCCGGGCAATGCGGCAATATTCATACAGGATTTCCGGGGGCACGATGTCCTCATGTGCCGCGATCTGGAACACGGAGTCGGCAGAGGTGTAGACGATCAGCTTACCCGTTTCCATGTGCTCCTGTCCGTACTTTTCAATAACCTCCGTACCGGACCAGGGAGCATTGGCGAGAATTCCCCGTCCGGTTTGTGCCATAAAGGGCCCCAAAATTTCATCGGGAAAGCCGTCGGGATAGGTGGGAAGCGGATGCTCCGACACAATGCCGGCAATTTCCCAGTGACCGATGGTGGTATCCTTACCCATGGATGCCTCTGTCAAACGGGCGTATGCACCAAGGGGCAAATCCGCCTTGGGCAGACAGGTGACACCGTCGATATTTCCCAGGCCGGCGGCAATCATGTTGGGGATATGCAGTTTTTCCGAAGTTGCGCAGGAAGCCAGCGTATTGACTCCCACATCGCCAAAGGATTCGCTGTCCGGCATTGCACCGATTCCCAGGGAATCCAGAACAATTAAAAATACTCGTTTCATAGGGATTACCTCATTGCTTGTTGTTGGGAATGCAAGGCTCCCTTGTGTAAAGGGAGCTGGATTTTTCTTCGCGACAGCGGAGAAAAAGACTGAGGGATTGACACCCCCTCCGAGCAAAATCGAAGATTTTGCCCACCTCCCCTTAGACAGGGGAGACTCGCGCTTCGCGCTCCTCACAATGACAGGCTTTATTGATTTTCCATTGCCACGGCGGTGTCCAAAGCCACCTTCATCATGGTGGTGAAGGCGTTTTGACGTTCCTCAGAGGAAGTGACCTCGCCGGTGATGATATGGTCGGAAATGGTGCAGATACACAGTGCACGCTTGCCGTAACGGGCGGCATTCATATAAAGCGCAGCGGCTTCCATCTCCAAAGCCATGACACCCATCTTTTTTTGATTATACAGGGTATCCAGACCGTAGGGAACCTCACCGTGGTCACCGTAGAACACGTCGGAGGAATTTACGTTGCCCACATGGTAGGGCGTGCCGCAATCCTTAGCGGCTTCCACCGCGGCACTGAGCAGTTCAAAATCCGCAATGGGAGCGAAGGTTCCGGGAAAGTGGAATTGATGGGCAAAATTGGAGTCGGTGCAGGCACCCTGAGCGATGACCAGGTCATAAAGATGAATGTGCTCCTGAATAGCACCGGCAGAGCCCACGCGGATGATATTTTCCACACCGTAGGCGTTATACAGCTCGTGGGAATAGATGCCGATGGCGGGCATGCCCATGCCGGAGGCCATAACGGACACTTTTACACCCTTGTAATAGCCGGTGTAGCCGTGAACACCCCGGACGTTGTTCACAAGAACGGGGTTCTCCAAAAAGTTTTCTGCAATGAATTTACTGCGCAGGGGGTCACCGGGCATCAGAACGGTCTTGCCGAAGTCGCCGGGTGCGGCAGAAATATGAGGGGTTGGGGTTTTCAACATAATGATTCTCCTTTAGAATTGCGAATTACGAATTTCAAATTACGAATTATAAATTATCTTTGTTGCCTTGGGGATCGTTCTTACAAATTGCCGTCAGGATTTTCAGTATTTCCACCAATTCATCATGGATGCTGGTGAATTCCTTGGCTGTGATGTAATTCGTTTCATGAAGCAACTGAATCCAGTATTGTGTTTCATTGGCCTCTTTTAGTGCAATTTTCATCTTTGAAACAAAATCCGGCGTGCTTTGCGCCCGCTGTGCTTCTGCAATGTTCGCTCCTATACTGGTTCCGCTTTTGTATATCTGCCTGGAAATAACATGTTCTTTCTTTTGTTCCGTCAGATATTTTTGGAGATTCACGATTCAGACAGAAAAAGCAAAGCTTTTTCTGACAATCACATTTTCTTTCACGGAAACATCCTCCGCAATTTGTAATTTATCATTTGTAATTGTGAATTAATACGTGCCGTCGTTTTTCAGGCCTTTTGCAATTTTAACGATCCGGCTGGTGCCCAGACGGGAAGCTCCCAGCTGGATGAATTTCTCCGCATCCTCCAGGCTGGAGATGCCGCCGGCGGCCTTGATCTTTACATGGGGCGCCACGTGTGCAGCAAACAGCTCCACGTCTGCAAAGGTCGCTCCGGCAGTGGAAAAACCGGTGGAGGTCTTGATATAGTCTGCCCCGGAATCGGAAACGCATTTGCAAAGAGCAATTTTCTCCTCATCGGTGAGCAGGCAGGTTTCGATGATGACCTTCAGCAGCTTGCCGCCGCAGGCTTTTTTGATGGCGGCGATTTCAGCGGTAATTTCTTCCCACTTGCCTTCCTTTGCCCAACCGATGTTGATGACCATATCCACCTCGTCCGCACCGTTTGCCACGGCATCGGAGGCCATGAAGCATTTGCTTGCGGTGGTGGCGTAGCCGTTGGGGAAGCCGATGACGGTACAGATGGCCAGCTTGTCACCCACATAGTCCTTAGCCTGCTTGACAAAGGAAGCGGGAATGCAGACAGAAGCGGTGCTGTATTTCATGCCGTCATCGCAGATTCCCTGAATGTCTGCCCAGGTTGCGGCCTGTCCCAACAGGGTGTGGTCGCATTTTGCCAGAATGTCTTTGATATCCATAATCATTTCTCCTTTTCTTTTATACTATATCCGTTTCTTTTTGTCCGTGGAGCCGGATTTTTTTATGCTCCCGGATTCCGTTTACATAACATCTGTGGCACATGGCTATGTAACTGTCGTTACCCCCCAGCACCACCTGCGCACCCTGGGTGACGATAAAGCCATCCCCATCAATACGGGCGTTGATAATGGCCTTGGCACCGCAGTCGCACATGGTTTTGATTTCCTCAATGACATCCGCCAATTCCATCAGCCGCAAGGAGCCGGGGAAGAGTCGGGTCTGGAAATCCGTCCGCAGACCGAAGCACAACACCGGAACTGCAAAGGCGTTGACGATGGCACGAAGCTGATCGATCTGTTTTTCCGCCAGAAATTGACACTCATCCACAATGACTACGTCACATTTTCCTTGCCGGGATTCCTGAAAACGGAGAAAAATGTCCGTTTCCGGCGTGATGATCTCGGCCTTAGCCTCCAAACCGATACGGCTGCGCAATATGTCCGCACCGTCCCGGGTATCCGCGCTGGGCTTGATGAGCCAGACGGACATATCGTTTTCCTCATAATTGTATTTTGTGATCAGCGCCTGGGCACTTTTACTGGAGCCCATGGCACCGTATTTGAAATAAAGCTTTGCCATTTTCTCTGTCTCTCCTTTTCTTTAGGGGGATTTCATATTATACCAAAAAAGAGGCTGTATTGCAAGAATTTTATCGCACATTATCCAAAATTCCCCACCTTGCCGGCAACTGCCGCACAAAAGCCTCCCTCTGACGATGGATATGTAAAGATTTGATGTTATGTAAACCGTTGCGATAAAACAAACAGGGCTGGTTTTCCAGCCCTGTGTTTGCTTGGCTATTAGCCCTCTGCGCGCATCTGAGCGAAGCACTCGCTGCAGTAAACGGGACGGTCGGACTTGGGCTCGAAGGGAACCTTTGCCTCTCCGCCGCAGCGTGCACAGCTGGCAGTGAAGAACTCACGGGGGCCACGAGCTGCGTTCTTGCGAGCGTCACGGCAGGCCTTGCAACGCTGAGGAGCGTTCTGGAAGCCGCGCTCTGCATAGAATTCCTGCTCACCTGCGGTAAACACGAATTCGTTGCCGCACTCTTTGCAAACTAAAGTCTTGTCTTCGTACATTGGAAATACCTCTCTTTGGTTGATGCCCCGTAATGTTCACCAATTTGCTGGTTGTAACGCGGAGTCATAAGATTAATGTGGAATATACCACAAAATCCATTATACCGAAGCTGTGAATAAAAGTCAATCCTTTATTCACAAAAAATTTACAGATCTTCCTCGAATTTCCGACTTTACAGCTCAAATTGTGCCTGTCCCTCGTAGGAAATGTGCAAATGGTCGTAAGCCAGCGGTGTGACACAACGACCCCTGGGTGTGCGGGTCAGGAAGCCCAGCTGCATCAGATACGGCTCGTACACATCCTCCAGCGTTACCGCTTCTTCGCCAATGGTAGCCGCCAGTGTGTCCAGACCTACCGGACCGCCGCCGTAATTGCGGATTATGGCGGTGAGCATCCGCCGGTCAATGGCATCCAGACCCAATTCGTCCACTTCCAGTCGGCTCAGCGCCAGATCCGCGGCCTCCTTGGTGATCACGCCGTTACCCATGATTTGCGCGAAATCCCGTACCCGACGCAAAAAGCGGTTGGCAATTCTGGGTGTGCCCCGACTGCGGGAAGCAATTTCCAAAGCTCCTTCCGGGTCGATATCCATGCCCAGAATGGTGGCACTGCGGGTGACGATTCTTGCCAATTCCTCAGTGGTATACAGCTCCAACCGCAGGGATACGCCAAAACGATCCCGCAGCGGTGCGGAAAGCTGTCCGGCTCTCGTGGTAGCACCCACCAAAGTAAATTTCGGCAGATCCAGCCGGATGGAATTGGCGCTGGGACCCTTACCCACGATAATATCGATGGCAAAATCCTCCATGGCGGGATACAAAATCTCCTCAACCACCCGATTCAGCCGATGGATCTCGTCAATAAACAGAATGTCCCCGGGATTCAGATTGGTCAGCAATGCCGCCAGGTCGCCGGGCTTCTCGATAGCAGGACCGGAGGTGATGCGGATGCCTGCGCCCATTTCGTTGGCAATGACTCCGGCAAGGGTTGTCTTTCCCAAACCGGGAGGTCCGTAAAGAAGCGTGTGATCCAATGGCTCACCACGCAAACGGGCGGCTTCAATATATACGGACAGATTCCCTTTCGCCTTCTCCTGACCGGTATAATCGGACAGCAGCTTCGGGCGCAGACCGATTTCCCCTGCATCCTGAGGTGCAAAGGTGGGGGAGATAATGGGACTGTCAAGTTCCTGTGTAAATTCTAAACTCATCTGTTCATCCTCCGTATTGTAGGGGCGACCATTGGTCGTCCACCGCCTATTTTTTCCTGCACATACGGACGAGCAATGCTCGCCCCTACATTCTATACGCATGCTTCTTTATAAAAACAATCTTCTTCCCACTTTGCAGGATTGCTGTCTATGTACTCCCAAATCTTCAGGTAATCCTTATCGTTTCGTATCACGTGGTCGTGGTAGGATCTTTGAAAAATCGTAAAACCTGCCTGTCGGTGGCAGAAACATTTAAAGGTAGATACAAAATGAGGGATAGCGGCATTCGTAGGGGACGGCGCCTTCGACGTCCCGTCAAAACCGTCTTCGCCAAAAAGAATCATATGGATATGATTCGGCATAATCACATATTTGTCTACACGAACATTGGGAATGCGGTTTCCGGACAGGATAAATTTCTCCACAATTCTTCCTGTATCCGAAAGCACCATATCCGGGGCGTCGAAGGCGCCGCCCCCTACAATGTGACCGAAGATGCTTTTTCTGTCTTTTGTGCAGATGGTTATGAAATACGCACCGGGGGTGCTGTAATCAAACCGTGGGATGCGATTTGGTTTTCGGACCGGCAATTCCATATCAGGCCTTCATCACCATTGCGCGCAGAGCATAACGGACCAATTCCTCTGTGGAAGCGGAGGGGTCTGCCCCTTTCAGCGCAAGGGCGATTTCGGAAGGAGAATAACCCAGTTCCTGCAATGCCGCACCAGCCAGGGCGGCGTTGCCGCCGTTTGCCGCAGGTGCGGAAACGGTAGGTCCGGAGAAATCCAGCTCCATACTGCCGCCGCCAATCTTATCCTTCAGCTCCAGAATGATTCGCTGGGCTAGCTTTTTGCCCACACCCTGTGCGGCAGTCAACAGCTTTTCGTCCCCACTCATCACAGCCAGAGTAAAATTCTGCGGTCCGCCGGCGGAAAGAATCGCCAATGCCGCCCGGGGTCCCACTCCGTTAACGGAGGTGAGCATCTCAAAACAGCGCTGTTCTTCCCGACTTTCAAAGCCATAAAGATCATGGGCATCCTCCCGGATGGACTCGGTAATGTACAGCCGCGCCGGCTGATTGAGCTTCAGCTGCGCCGCAGTATAGGCAGTGACCCGGCAGCCGTAGCCAACGCCGCCGCATTCCACCACGGCAAGACCGGGCTCCAGCACGGTCACCGGACCGGAAACATAATAAATCATAGTATTCCTTCCTTTATGCAGGTGTTTTGATGATGGGATAGATAAACTGTATCGGACCTGATAAGATATTGTACAGAAGATGTCTCTGCAAAATATATTGCCGGACAGTCCGGTCGGAAACAGTATATTTTTCGTAAGTATGATTTATGGCGATGCCACCGTCCACAGATCGGATCTCCGTTACATTTCCTGTTTCGTCGGTGTAGCAATGGAGCTTCTGGACAGTGGCCGACGAGACATTCCGAATTTCCCAGCCGTTCAAGGCTCCGTCTGCAGCGTATTGCAGCGTCTCCTGCCGATAATCTGTTAATGAGACATCGGGCAGATACGGGGTAGTAAAAGAATGGTTATAGCTTATCAGCCTGCCGTTTTCGTCGTAGTCAAGAAGGACGGTATACAGCACCGTATCGCTTCCCCATTCATACTGAGAAAGCCGGTCATCGCTGTCAAACTGAAAGACAAAGGTTATTTTACTTCCTGTTATGAGATTTCCGGAAACGGTTGCACTGCGATTTTCTTCGTCATAAGTAACGGTGCCGGAAATACCGGAGGACGACCCTTCGGCAGAATCGGAAAAGCCGGTGAATACACCGTTTTCATCATATTCCATGCGCAGCCGCAATGGCATAACGGAGCTGGCCAAGAAACGGGAGGAAACTTCCAGTAAATTTCCCTTTTCGTCATAGGTATACTCGATGTTGCCGCTTGCGTTGGAGATGCTTTTGCAAAAATAGGCTTCCCAACGGGTATTCCTTCTTCCCGGCAAGGTAAACAGCAGACTGCCAATCAGTATGGCAACCGCCAAAGCCGCAGCGGTAAACCAGACCCATTTGGGCGGCTTGGGACGACCGTAAAGATATTTGGGACGGCAGCCGCAATTATCGCATTTTCGGGCATTTCCCCACAATTCCCTGCCGCAGATCGGACAGTTCATGGCACACCTCCGTTTTGTTTTAAGAAAGCTCTTTTGTGGCCTGGGCCAAAAGGCTGGTATGGCTTCGCGCGTGACACAGGGCGATGGCGATGGCATCCGCCGCATCGTCCGGTTTGGGCATGGCATTTAGGTGCAGTAACCGCTTGGTCATATCCATCATCTGATGCTTTGTGGCGTTGCCGTAGCCCACAAGTGCCAGCTTTACCTGCATGGGCTTGTAGGAGGTCACCTCCAGCCCTGCCTGACGAATGGCCAGCAAAATCACACCCCGGCTTTGGGCAACCCCAATACCGGTGGTGACATTCTGACCGAAAAACAGCTCTTCAATGGCAACGGCATCGGGTTTTGCCGTCTCCAAAAGCTTGCGCATATCCTCGTAAATAATCTCCAGACGGGCGGAAAAATCCATCCCTGCGGGCGTGGTAATGGCACCGCAGGAAAGGAGCGTATTCTGCCCCTGCCGGGATTCGATCAGACCGAAGCCGGTGATGCCGTAACCGGGGTCAATTCCCAATATCCGCATTACCGGCCACCGTTTGCGATGTGATAGTAATACATAATCACGCCCACAATGACGATGCCCAGACCCACCCATGCGGCAATTCTCTGCCAAGCCGGACGGGGGACATATTTCTCCTGGCGAAGCACCTCTTCGTTCAGGGCATGCTCAACAATTTCTGCTTCTTCGCCTGTTATTTCTGTGGTTTCTTTGATTTCTTCCATGAAAAATCACCTCTCAAAGGGTATTATAGCACATTCGTTTATAAATTGATAGAGTTTTTTTGCATAAGCGCCCGCAAGCCATGTCATTGCGAACTGGTGACCGATGTCACCGGTGTGGCAATCCCACGGACATTCCGTCGCAAGGCCCCCTTTTCCATAAGGGAGGCTTTTTCGGCGCGTCGTAGGCGCTGCCCCCTACAATGGTGCGTGTAGGGGCGCGCATCGCTCGTCTGAAAAAAGCCCCCTCTGACGAGGGGGCAGTATTTATCCTACCGGCTCGGGTGCGGGCACGGCATAGGTCAGTCCCTTGGGGTAGAAAAAGCGGATTTTCTCCTTTGCCAGAGAGATTTCCACCTTGTCGGATATCCGCAGTTCTCCGTCCAGATTGATGGGATTGGGACGGTCACAGAGGATGGAAAGCTTATCCGTTCGGAAATGACGGATATATTTGGGAAGCTGGGCGTAACCCCCGGCTTTGTACTTTCCGATCACCTGAGCCACCTTGAGACGGGAAACCTTTTTGATCAGCAGAACGTCCAGAAGTCCGTCCGCAGGATCTGCATCCGGAACAGGGGTGAAGCCCCCGCCGTAGGAGCGTCCGTTACAGGCGCAGACCAGGGTAAGATTGTCGTCGACGGTCTCTCCGTCGATGTTCACCACATAATGCTGTGCAACTCCGCGAATCACATTGACCACGGTGGAAACCGCATAGGCGCGGAAGCCGCTGAGCAGTGGAATGCGCTTATAATGCGCCACATCCGTACCAATACGGGCATCCAGACCCACGGAGCAGATGTTCAGAGAAAGGTCATCGTTGCACCGAATCAGGTCGAACTCCGTTTCGTCGGCATCCAGCAATCGCTCCAGCTCAAAAAAAGCCTTCGGCTCGGAGAATAATTTGACAAAATCATTGCCGCTGCCACCGGAGAATACGGAAACAGCTACGTTGGGATATCCTGCCGCACCGGACACCACCTCGTTCAGTGTGCCGTCACCGCCGCAGGCGTAAATCCGGTATTCTTTTCCGCTTTGTGCAGCTTCCCGGGCAATGCGGCAGCAGTCTCCGGGTGCAGCAGAGACCGCAATGCGGTATGTCAATCCCCGGGCGTCACAGGCCTGCTGGATATCTGCGGTATATTTTTTTGTACGGTCCCGACTTCCGGCGGCCGGATTGATGATAAATAAGTGGGTCATCTCTCTCCTCTTTTCCACCCAGGGCAGGTTATTTTTCTTTTCTGCGGCTGTTGTCCGTGTACATATAGTAATCGCATTTTATCATGCCGTTATAGAGCTTTCGCTTTTTGTCCGAGCGTTTGCCGAAATAATGCTCAAACTCCGGCTCGGAGGTGATGATATATTTCTTCCAGCCGTCGGCAAATTTCCAATGCCGTCCCATATCGGCATACAGCCGCTGGGCACTTCTCTGCTCCAGCATCCGCTGACCGTAGGGGGGATTGCAAATCAAAATGCCGCTGTCCGAGGGCAGGCTCATTTTCGTGGCATCCCCGTCCCGAAATTCGATGACGCCACCCACATTTGCTTTTTTGGCATTGGCCATAGCCAGACTGATGCATTTGGGGTCGTTGTCCGAGCCCAATATCCGATAATTTCCCTTAAATTCCTTGTCAAAGGCCTCACTGCGGGCTTCCTGCCAAACGCTTTCCGGCATCCAGGCGAATTTTTCCGCGGCAAACCGGCGGTTCAGACCGGGGGCCCGGTTTTTGGCGATAAACGCCGCTTCAATGGGGATGGTTCCGCTTCCGCAGAAGGGGTCCCACAAAAATTCCCGTCCCCGGTATCTGGTGAGCATCACCATCGCTGCGGCCAAAGTCTCCCGCAAGGGCGCATCATTGCCCACCGCCCGATAACCGCGCTTGTGCAGGCCCGTTCCGGAGGTGTCCAGATACAGCTGAACGCGGTCGTGCATAATGGAAAACTGAAGCTGGTATTTTTCTCCGTCCTCATCCAGCCAGGAAATACCGTATTTCTCTCCCAGCCGTTTGGAGGCCGCCTTTTTCACGATGGCCTGACAGTCCGGCACGGACATCAGCTGACTGGACAGACAATGTCCCTTTACGGGAAAACTGCCGTTTTTGGGGATATAGTCCTCCAAATTCGTTTGATATACCCCCTGAAACAGCTCTTCAAAGGTGGTGGCACGGAAATCTGCCAGCACCAAAAGCACCCGTTCTCCGGTGCGCAGATTGAGATTTGCACGGGCAAGAGCGCTTTCGTTTCCGGAAAACAGCACACGGCCGTTTTCTACCCGCACATTTTCCATATCCAATCGGCGAAGCTCATCGCCGGCAATGCCCTCCAGACCAAATAAGGTAGGCACAGCAAATTCAAATTTCTGCATAGTTCCTCCGTTTTACCTTCCGCGTCAAACGCGTTTTCAGGGAATGATTTTCCCCGGTTTTAAGTATCTTTCCTGTTCGGAAAAAACACAGCCGCAGTATTTCTGCATATAAAAACCCAGCTCCCGGGCTTTTTCCTGACCGGCCCGGAAATAGGGACGGAAGTCCCGATAGAGAAATTCCACGCCGTATTCCGCCGCCGCCCTTTGGGCGGTTTCCTGCATCAGCTCGTGATTTTGGTAGGGACTGATGAACAGGCTGGAGGTAAAGCTGTCAAAGCCACCTTCCTTTGCGGTTTTTGCCGTCTGAAAAAGGCGCATTTCATAGCATTTGACGCATCTGTTTTGGATATCTTCCGCCACCTCCCGAATAAAAGGGCGCAGGGCGTAATCATCCTGCTCAATCACAGGAAGGTCAATGGTTTGAGCGTACTCCCGCAGGGTATTCCGACGGGCGCGGTATTCTGTGAAGGGGTGGATATTGGGGTTGAACCAATAGCCGGTAACCTCAAAACCGTCCGTGCGCAGCACTTCAATACATTGATTGGCGCAGGGAGCACAGCAAATATGGAGCAGGGTTTTCATGGCGGCCTCCCGAAAGTTTTTAACAGAAACAGTATAGCATGCTTTTTTTGACTTTACAACAAAAATCATAACCGCCGGCAGTTCTTTCCCCTTGAGGGCGCGAGCAATCTCACGGACATTCTATCGCAAAGGCCCCCTTGTGTAAAGGGGGCTGTCACCGCATTGCGGTGACTGGGGGATTGTCACTATGAGAACAACCCCTCCGAGCAAAATCAAAGATTTTGCCCACCTCCCCTTACACAGGGGAGGCTTTTGCGGGGCGTCGTAGGCGCCGCCCCCTACAACGGTATGTGTAGGGGCGGGCATTGCCCGCTTTACAAAGTCAAAACCTCCGGCTAAGCCGGAGGCTTGATTAAGCCCTAGAAGGGCATTTTACAGACTATTGCCCCTAAAGGGGCCCCGAATGGTTTGCCGACCGCATTCCTTTCTCGGGCCGCCCCTT
>SVMA01000022.1 GCA_015067635.1 Oscillospiraceae bacterium
CCATAGGCGCCTGCATTCATGGATTATCCGGCATGGAATTTGCCCACGGGATCCCCGGTACGGTGGGCGGCGGCGTATACATGAATGCAGGCGCCTATGGGGGAGAGATCTGTCAGATCTGCGAATCCGTGGATGTGATGGACGATGACGGAACATTGAAAACATACTCTTGCCAGCAGATGGAGTTTTCTTACCGTCACAGTATTCTTGAAGAGAAGGGCGGCATCGTTGTCAGCGCCGTGTTTGCCTTGACACCCGGAAACCGAATTCAGATCAAGGCCACCATGAAAGCGCTGATGGAAAAGCGTTCTGCATCTCAGCCACTGGATCTGCCCTCTGCAGGTTCTGCATTTAAGCGGCCCGCAGGTGGCTACGCATCTGCATTGATCGATCAGTGCGGACTTCGGGGATTTACCGTTGGAAATGCAGCTGTTTCCCAAAAACATACCGGTTTTGCGGTAAATTTGGGGGGCGCAACGGCCCAAGATGTAAAAAATCTACTGCAACAAGTGTCAGACATTGTGTTTGAGAAAACGGGCTTCCGATTGGAACCGGAGGTTCGCATCTGGTAATACATAGAGAGGAGGGAGCACAATGGCAATTTCATTTTCCGGCACCGCCAAAAGCGAGATTTGCCGGGTGTTTCCCCAAAAGAAATGCTGTGCATTGGCCCAATGCTTTGGGATTTTACTGTTTTGCAACAGTTTTAGTGCCGACGGAATTCGGATCATCACGGAAAGCCGGGATTTTGCGCAGAATTTGCCCAAGCTGTTCAAGAAAGCCTTTGGAATTTCCTTTGACCAGCTGCCGGATGCGGACAGCTCCGGGAAGCTGATTTTCCAGATCACCGATCAGGAGAAACTTTCCGCAGTCATGGGAGCTTACGGCTTTGATGCCCGGGATACCTTGTCCCTGCATGTGAATTTGCCTGTGGTGGAGGATGATTGCTGTAAGGCATCTTTCCTCCGGGGGGCATTTCTGGCCGGCGGCAGCGTTACGGACCCCTTGAAAGGGTACCACATGGAAATCACCACCACCCATCAAAGTGTCGCCCGGGAAACCTACACCATCATGTGGGAAACTCTGGGATTCTACCCCAAAAACGCTCAGCGAAGCGGCGCCCAAGTGCTTTACCTGAAGCAGTGCGATCTGATTTCTGATTTTCTGACTTTCTTGGGCGCACCGGTGGCAGCCATGGGCATTATGGAAGCCCGGTTGGAAAAGGAACTGAACAACAAGGTCAACCGTCGCTGTAACTGCGACGATGCCAACACCTCCAAGGTGGTGGAAGCCGCCCAGGAGCATTTGAGCGCCATTCGTATTCTCCGGGAACGGGGTATGCTTGAAAATATGCCCGGTAAATTGCAACAGGCAGCCATCGCCCGGGAGCAGAATCCAGAGGCATCCCTTACAGAATTGGCGGCCATGATGGACCCGGCGATTTCCAAGCCGGCCATGAACCATCGCTTGAAAAAAATCGTAGAAATTGCAAAGGAGGCAGTTCAATGAGCTTTGTTCACTTACATGTTCATACAGAATTCAGCCTTCTGGACGGCGCATGCCGTATCGACCGCATGATGGACCGGGTGAAGGAGCTGGGGCAGAGTGCCATTGCCATCACCGACCATGGCGTCATGTACGGATGTATTGATTTCTACAAGGCGGCCAAGGCTGCGGGCATCAAGCCCATTATCGGCTGTGAGGTCTATGTTACCCGACGGAAGATGTCCGATCGGGTTCACGGTATTGACAACGACCCTTACCATCTTGTTCTACTATGCGAAAACCGTACCGGATATGAAAATCTCTGCCGTATGGTGTCCGAGGCCTTTACCAACGGCTTTTACGGCAAGCCCAGAGTGGATTTGGAGCTTTTGGAAACATACCATGAGGGCCTTATTGCCACATCTGCCTGCCTTGCCGGTGCTATTCCTCAGTATCTGCTGGAGGAGGATTACCAGTCTGCCAAGGACTATGCGCTGAAGCTGGCGAACATTTTTGGCCCGGAACGGTTCTATCTGGAACTGCAGGACCACGGCATCGAAGAGCAGGTTGCTGTCAATCAGGGCATTACCCGTCTGGCAAGAGAAACATGTCTGCCCATGATCGTTACCAACGATGCGCATTATCTGCGCCGTGAGGATGCTGAGATGCAGGATGTGCTTATGTGCATCCAAATGGGCAAAACCGTGGATGATACCAACCGCATGAAATTCCAGACAGAGGAATTTTACCTTAAGAGCGAGGATGAATTGCGGGAATTGTTCCCCAATTATCAGGAAGCCTTTGATAACACTTGCAAAATTGCCGATATGTGCAATCTGGAATTTGTTTTCCATGAGTATCATCTGCCTTCTTTCCCGGTCCCCGAAGGCATTACCAATGAAGAATATTTCCGCCAGCTCTGTTATAAGGGTTTTGAAGAGCGTTATTCCAATCCGCCTCAGGAATATGTCCAGCGGCTGGAGTATGAGATCGGCGTGATCAGCCGTATGGGGTATGTAAATTACTATCTTATCGTTTGGGACTTTATCCGTTATGCCAAGGAAAATGATATTCCAGTGGGTCCCGGCCGTGGCTCCGGTGCGGCATCCATTGTTGCCTATTGCCTGCACATTACGGAAATCGATCCCATGCAGTATTCCTTGATTTTTGAACGTTTCCTCAATCCCGAGCGGGTGAGTATGCCGGATTTTGATACAGATTTCAGCCCGGAGCGCCGTGGGGAAGTCATTGAGTACGTCATGAAGAAATACGGTGCCGACCATGTGGCCCAGATCGCCACTTTCGGTACCATGGCCGCCCGTGGAGCCATTCGTGATGTGGGCCGCGCTTTAAACTTCAGCTATGCAGAGACAGATGTGGTTGCCAAACTGGTCCCCACGACCCTGCACATTACTTTAAAGGAGGCCCTGGAGGTATCTCCCAAGCTGAAGGAGATGTACGATGGGGACGAACGGGTAAAAACTTTGATTGACACGGCTATGAGCCTGGAGGGGATGCCCCGGAACACCTCCACCCATGCTGCCGGCGTTGTGATCACCGCGGATCCGGTATATACCTATGTGCCCCTGTCCCGGAATGACGATACCATCGTGACCCAGTACACCATGACCACCATTGAGGAGCTGGGTCTGCTGAAAATGGACTTTTTGGGACTTCGGAATTTGTCCATTATCCAGGATGCCCAAAAGGAAATTCAAAAGATCGATCCAAGTTTTGACATCTCTAAGGTGGCAGACCGGGATCCTGAAACCTTTGCTATGCTGGCAGAGGGCAAGACCCAGGGCGTGTTCCAGATGGAATCTGCGGGCATGACCGGGGTGTGCGTCAACATGCGACCCACATCCATTGAAGATCTGACGGCTATCGTGGCGTTGTACCGTCCCGGTCCCATGGATTCCATCCCCAGATTCATTGCAAATAAATTCGATGCCAGAAAGATCACCTACAAAACGCCGCTGTTGGAACCGATTTTGAAGGTCACCTATGGCTGTATGGTCTACCAGGAGCAGGTTATCGAAATTTTCCGCGCGCTGGGTGGTTACAGCATGGGCCAGGCAGATAACATCCGCCGGGCGATCTCCAAGAAAAAGATGAAAGTCATCGCCTCGGAGCGGCAGGTTTTTGTCTACGGCGACCCGGAACAGAACATCTCCGGTGCCATCGCCAAGGGGGTTTCTGAAGAAGCTGCCCAATCTATCTATGATGAGATCGTTGATTTCGCCGACTACGCATTTAACAAGGCCCACGCCGTCTGTTATGCCCTGGTGGCCTATCAAACAGCTTATCTTAAGTGCCATTATCCCCAGCAGTACATGGGTGCGTTGATGACATCTGTCCTGGACCGTCTGGACAAGCTGTCCGGTTATATTGCAGAGTGCAAGGAACTGGGAATTGCGGTGTTACCTCCGGATATCAACCATTCGGACGATCACTTCACCGCAGAGGGTGATGCCATCCGCTTTGGTCTCGGTGCCGTTAAAAATGTGGGTCGTGGCCTGATCCGCAACATTGTTGCCAACAGAACAGCTGACGGCCCCTTCCGGTCCATGGAAGATTTTCTCCGCCGGATGGGGGAGGGAGAGCTGAACAAGCGGGCTGTGGAGAACTTCATCAAGTGCGGTGCCTTGGATTGCTTTGGGCATCACCGCAGCGAGCTTTTGGCTGTGTTTGAGGGAATGATGGACAGCATTGCGTCTGACCGCAGAAAGAATCTGGACGGGCAAATGGGTCTGTTTTCTCTTCTGGAGGAGGATGTCAGCACTACCTCCATTCCTATTCCGCCCATGCCCGAACTGAGCAGAGCGGACATGATGAATATGGAAAAAGAGACCACGGGCATTTACATTTCCGGCCATCCCATGGATGATTACCGGGGAATGCTCAAGGGGACCCATGTGGTGCCCATCGCTTCCCTGAAGGACGAAGAGAATCTCTACAAGGATGATTCCATCGTCAGCGTGGCCGGTATTGTACAGTCCGTTAAGATGCGCACCACCCGCAACAACTCCATGATGGCAAATGTTGTGGTGGAGGATGATACGGCGTCTATTGAAATGCTGGCATTTTCCAATGTTTTGAACCAATATGGCGGTTATCTTCGGGAAAATAGCCCGGTGGTGATCGTGGGTCGGCTTTCCATTCGGGATGAAAAAGAACCCCAAATCGTCATTAACCGGGCAAGGCCGATCTCCGACTATGAAGACGATCTCCGGCCGGAGCCGGAGAAACCTGCACCTGCACCGGCGGTAAGCGTAGGCAGCACCCTTTATCTGCAGCTGCCCAGTGAGTCTGATCCACGGTATCGGAAGGTACGGGCTATTTTGAACATGTTCCCCGGAGAGTGGCCCGTAGTCGTGTTTTTTGCTGATAACCGTACCCGCCGGGGCACCCGGGCGGCCATCGGCGACAGCAGAATGTTGGAGGAACTGACAAATCTCCTGGGTGAAGGCAATGTGGTTCTGAAATAGTTTGCTTTTCGGCAAAATTGTGCTATAATATTCATTTGAAAGGAGGGGATCGCTGTGGTTAAAAAAGGAACATTTTGGTTGCTTGTGACAGGACTTGTTTTGTTGCTGTGCGGCTGCAATATTCGCACCATCAACGAACTGTACTGTCCACCAAACCGGTCCGAGGATTACATGAATCTTCAAACCGCTATGAATGCGGCCATGACGGGCCTGGAATATCACGCACCCATTTCCGAAGAAAACCAGCAGAATGTTCAAATGTCCGACCTGGATGGAGATGGGGAGTCTGAGTATTTGCTGTTTGCCCGGGGAAACGGTGAAAATCCCCTCAAAATTCTGATTTTCACCTGCGTGGATGATGAATTCGTCCTCATGGATACCATTGAGAGCCCCGGCACAGCCTTTGAACAGGTACAATATGTAAAAATGAGTGACCGTGAGGGCTTTGACCTGGTGGTGGGATACCAGGTAAGTAATCAGGTGGTTCGTACCGTTTCCGTTTATACTTTTTCCGGTCCCCACATGGAGAAAGTTCTGACGACCAGTTACAGCCGGTTTGTTTGCCGTGATTTGGACAACAACGGATCAAGCGAGCTTTTGGTGCTGCGTCCTGCGGAGGATGTGACACAAGCCGGAATCGCGGAGCTGTATAGCGTGCGCGACGGTATGATCGAGCGTTCCCCGGAGGTGAGCATGTCCGAACCCGTGGACCATATTAAGCGTATTATGGTCAGTCCTTTGAATGACGGGCTCCAGGCGGTTTATGTGGCCAGTGAGGTAGACGGCTCGGCCATTATTACGGACATTTTTGCAGTTCCCGGTGGGAAATTCTCCAATATTTCCTTCTCCAACGATGCGGGAACCAGTGTCCAAACCCTTAGAAATTATTTTGTGTATGCAGATGATATCGACAATGACGGTGTACTGGAGCTGCCCAGCCTGATCCCTATGGAAAACTCCGGAAACAGTATTCAGGATATTCAGTATTTGATCAGATGGTATGCTGTCAGCTCTGACGGTTCCATGACGGATAAAATGTTTAGCTACCACAATTTTGTGGGCGGCTGGTATTTAGAACTGGATGGAACGCTTGCATCCAAGATGTTTGTGACACAGCTGGGTAACAGTTACGAATTTTTCGTTTTTCCGGAAGAAGGAGAGCCCGTTAGGTTGATGACAGTCTATGGTTTTACCGGTCAGCAACGGGAGGAGCAAGCGGTATCCGATAACCGTTTCGTGCTCTATCGCACGGATTCCACTGTTTATGCTGCTCATTTGGAAGTGGCTTCTGCATCTTACGGAATGTCCCAGGAATCGCTGAAAAATAGTTTTCACCTGATCGTTCAGGATTGGAACACGGGAGAAACATAAGGAGAGTGCCGTGATGAAAAAAGTTTTAATTATGGAAGATGAATTGAATATCCGCTCTTTTGTGGTAATCAATTTGAAACGTGCCGGTTACGATGTCATTGAAGCCGGGACGGGCCTGGAGGCACTGGAGCAGCTGCAAAACAATCCGGATGTGGGTGTTGCCATTCTGGATATCATGGTGCCGGAAATTGACGGCTTTGAGGTTTGCCGCCGGATCCGGGCCACAAACAGCCAAATGGGTGTGATCATGCTTACCGCAAGGACCCAGGAAATGGACAAGATCACCGGCCTGATGACCGGCGCGGATGACTATGTGACAAAGCCCTTTTCTCCTGCGGAGCTGACGGCCCGGATCGATGCGCTGTTCCGCCGCATGGGTGGAGATAAAAACGCATCCAGCGAAGTTCTGACCCAGGGACCCTTTGTGATGAACACCAGAAACCACACTCTGGAGAAAAATGGAAACCGCATCCGCTTGACCCAGGTGGAATACGCCATTGTCAAGCTGTTTATGCAGAATCCCGGCCGGGCATTGTCCCGGGAAGATATTCTTTCTGCGGTTTGGGGCAGGGAATATGAGGGAGAACTGAAAATCGTGGATGTCAATATTCGGCGCCTGCGTATTAAAATTGAGGATGATACGACCAATCCCACCTATATCACAACGGTATGGGGCTTCGGCTATAAATGGGGTGCTTGATGAAAAAATAAAGTGGAGGTGGAAATGCACATGAAAAAGCTCAGCGGTCTGCGGAAACGATGGCTTGTGAATACGGTCGGCGTTTTGGGAGCATTGGGCCTTGTTTGTGTCATTCTTGTTACCACCGCCTTTGCTCTGTATTACTATTCCGGCATGGAGTCAGATCTGCAGTACCGGGCAAAAACCACAACTGATTTTTTCGAGGGTTATCTGTATCAGAATTACACAGAGTTCTATCAATCCTGTATCAATTATACCAAAACCTACGAACATAAAAATTCCATTGAGCTGCAGTTTATTGATGCATCCGGGCAGATCATGGCCTCCTCCTATGGCACATGGCCGGGCCCCTCGCCGGTTACGGAAGATATTCAAAAGGCCATGAGCATCCGGGATATCGTCCCCTTTACGGGAAAAGACCCGTTGACAGGGGAGCGGATCATTGCGGTTTCCTGCCCCATGATCTACGACGATGATATGGTCATCGGCGTTCTGCGCTATGTGACCTCCACCAGGATCGCTGACCGTCAGATCGGCATTATTGCATGCTGCGGTTTGGCAGTTTTGGGATTGTTCATTCTTGTTGTTTGCTTGTTCAGCAACTACTACATTCGAACCATCCTTGTGCCCGTGGGTGAAATTATCGAAAAGGCCAAACGGATCACCAGCGGAAGTTACGGAATCCAGATACAGACCCAATACGATGATGAAATTGCGGACCTTGCCCAGACCATCAACGAAATGTCCGTCCAGATCAACCAAAATGAGGTGATCCAACGGGATTTTATTTCGTCGCTGTCCCATGAATTGCGTACGCCCTTGACAGCCATTGCCGGTTGGAGCGAGACTATTTTGGCAGACGAAACCTTAGACCCGGATACGGTCCGGGGCATGAAGATCATTTCCCGGGAAACCAAACGGCTGACGGAAATGGTGGTGGAGCTGCTGGACTTTACCCGCATTCAGGACGGAAGAATGACCTTGAATATCCGGCAGACGGACATTCGAAGTGAGTTTGAAGATACCGTTTATATGTATTCCAGCCGCTTGAACCAGGAAGGAATTGTGCTGGAGTACTTGGAAAATGATGACGATATTCCGGAGATTCCCTGCGATCCGGAACGGCTGCGCCAGGTTTTTTTGAACATTTTGGATAATGCAGCGAAGCACGGGGGAGAGGGAAAACGCATTGACGCCTCCATGACCTTGGAGGACGATACCATTGTGGTTTGCATCCGGGACTACGGCCCCGGAATTCCCGAGGATGAGATCCCCTTGGTTAAGAAAAAGTTTTACAAGGGCAGCTCCAAAGCCCGGGGAACCGGAATCGGCCTGGCTGTCTGCGATGAGATCGTGGAAATGCATCGGGGCACAATGACATTAGAAAATGCTGAGGGCGGCGGCACGTTGGTAACCGTTTGCCTGCCTACCACCCAGTAAGGAAGGATAGATATGAACAACCAAGATACACAGCCTTGCTGTGAAAAATTTAAAACCAGCATTGGCGGACAAGCGCTGATCGAAGGCATCATGATGCGCGGTCCGGAGAAAGATGCAGTGGCCGTCCGAACCAATGGGGAGATCAACCTGGAAGTTACTCCCCGGAAGCAGCGGCCCAAGGGGTCTGTGGCCACCTGGCCTCTGATTCGGGGGATTGTCACATTCTTTGATTCTCAGGTAACAGGGGTAAAGGCGCTGATGCGCTCTGCTGACCTGTCTCCTGAGGAGGATGCCCAGGAGGAACCCTCTAAATTCGATCTCTGGCTGGAAGAAAAAATCGGAACAGAGGGCCTTCAAAAAGCGGTGGTAGGCTTCTCTGTTTTCATGGGATTGGGTCTTTCCATTTTGCTGTTTTTCCTGCTTCCCATGGTCATCAGCGGGTTTTTTGATCAATGGATCCGAAGCAACCTTGTGATCAATCTCATTGAAGGCTTGGTCCGTATGGTTATTTTCATGGCATACATTCTTTTGGTTTCCCGGATGAAGGAGATGAAGCGTGTTTTTGCCTACCACGGCGCTGAACACAAGACCATTCGCTGCTATGAGGCGGGCTTGCCTCTGACGGTAGAAAATGTACGGATGCAAACCCGGCTTCACCCCCGCTGCGGCACCAGCTTTTTGTTGGTCGTGATGATCATTTCCATCTTAGTATTTTCTATTGCATCCTCCTTGGCACTTACGGTTTTTCCGGCCCTGGAGGCCATGCGGGGCGGTTTCCTGTTCCGCCTGATTATGATCATTTTCAAGCTGCTTCTGCTGCCGTTTGTGGTGGCTGTTACTTATGAGATCAACCGCTGGGCAGGGCGAAATGACAACAAGTTCACACGAATTTTGACCGCTCCCGGTATGTGGATGCAGAATTTTACCACCAACGAGCCGGATGATTCCATGATCGAAGTGGGCATTGCTGCAGTTCAGGCGGTCCTTCCTCAGGAAGAGGGGGCAGACCGTTGGTAAAGACCTATTCCCAGCTTTATTTGGATGCCCGAAAGACCCTGATGGCGACGGAGGATATGCAGACAGCGGGCATGTTGGCCCGGCAGCTTCTTTGCCATGTATCCGGAAAAACCCAGGAGCAGGTTTTGGCAGACCGGGAGCTGTACGCCTCCGAAGGTATCTGTCAGGAGATGGATGTCCTTACCGCACGGGTTGCATCTGGAGAGCCTTTGGCCTATATTTTAGGGGAATGGGAATTTTACGGACTGAAGCTGTATGTGGATAGAAATGTCCTGATCCCCCGGGATGATACCTGCGCAGTTGCAGCTTTGGCCATTCAAAAGGGCCTGTTTTTGGATAAAGATCCCCGTATTTTGGACTTGTGCACCGGTTCCGGCTGCATTGGTTTGGCCATTGCCAGCCGCGTTAAGGATGCCCGGGTGACCCTGGCAGACATATCCAGGGATGCGTTGAATATTGCTAAAAAGAATGCTGTGCGTAATAATTTGACCGGACGCATTTCCTGCATCCAGGCGGATGCCTTGGGAAAACCCTCGGCGTTTCTGGGGAAATTTGATTTGATCGTTTCAAATCCGCCTTATATTACCTCAGCGGATATGCTGGAACTGGATCACAGCGTAAAGGATTTTGAGCCTCATCTGGCCCTCCACGGAGGGGAGGACGGCCTGAAATTCTACCGAAGCATTGCCAAAAATTATGCCGCTGCATTGAAACCCGGTGGATACCTCGCCTTTGAATTTGGCGACGGCCAGGGAGACGATGTTTGCCGCATTTTGGAAGAGAATCAGTATACCATTCTGGAACGAACCAGAGATTATAACGACAGAGAACGAGCGGTAATTGCCCAGCTCGGCAGGAAGGAAGATTGACCATGGCTACCAAAAAAACTGTTTATGAAGCTCCCACTCCCGCATCCGATAAGAAAAAAGCCTTGCAGACAGCACTTTCTCAAATCGACAAGAATTTCGGCAAGGGGACCGTTATGCGTTTGGGAGACCGGCCTGAAATGAATGTGGATGCCATTCCCACCGGCTCTTTGGCTTTGGATGCCGCCCTGGGTGTGGGTGGTGTTCCCAAGGGCAGAATCATTGAGATCTACGGACCGGAATCCTCTGGTAAGACCACCCTGGCGCTGCACATTTTGGCTGAAGCGCAGAAAAAGGGCGGCGAAGTTGCCTTTGTGGACGCGGAGCATGCTTTGGACCCCGTTTATGCTGCGGCCCTTGGTGTTGATATCGAGAATCTTTTGGTTTCTCAGCCCGACACCGGCGAGCAGGCACTGGAAATCACCGATGCTTTGGTTCGATCCGGCGCTGTGGATGCTGTGGTTGTGGACTCCGTGGCAGCCCTTGTGCCCAAGCAGGAAATTGAGGGTGAGATGGGGGATACCTTTGTGGGTCTCCAGGCTCGACTCATGTCCCAGGCTCTGCGGAAACTGGCCGGCACTATTTCCAAGACCAACTGCGTTGTTATTTTTATCAACCAGCTGCGTATGAAGATCGGCGTTATGTACGGAAATCCTGAAACCACCACCGGCGGCAACGCCCTGAAGTTCTATGCCTCTGTCCGCCTTGATGTGCGTCGCACGGAGGCTATTAAGGACGGCGGTAATGTCATCGGCAACAAGACCCGGGTCAAGGTGGTCAAGAACAAGGTGGCTCCTCCGTTCCGTGAGGCCTACTTTGATATTATGTATGGTCAGGGTATCAGCAAGTGGGGCGAATTGGTGGATCTGGCTGTGCAGATGGATATTATCCAGAAGAGCGGCAGCTGGTTCTCCATGGGTGAAGAGCGCATTGGGCAGGGTGCCGGCTCTGTGAAGGATTATCTCATGGCAAATCCTGAAATTGCGGAGCAGGTGGAAGCTCAGGTTCGTGAGAATCTGCTGAAGAACTCTTCCAATCAGCCTAAGGCAGCCGCAAAGGCTGCTGAACGTCCCGTAGCCGTCAGCGCCGACGATTTTGACGATGAGGATTGAGTCCCTATCCACCGCACCGGACCGGGCAGGCCGCTACCGTGTGGCCTTTGAGGATGGTTCGGTCATGCGACTGTACCGCCAGACGGTGGAGGATTTCTGCCTTTACACGGGAAAAGACCTGGAAGAGTGTGAAATGGACGACCTTCGCAACGCGGCAGGGGAGATGTCTGCCAAAATGCGGGCTGTCCGCATCGTATCTGCCTCCAGCGTGTCCCAAAAAGACCTGGAACAGCGGCTGATCCACAAAGGAGAACGGCCTGACCAGGCAAAGGCTGCTGTGGAATGGATGGTTGATTTGTCCTTGCTGGATGATCGAAAAACCGCCGAGCAAGTGGTTTCCAAATGCATCTCCAAAGGCTACGGCCTTGCCCGGGCAAAGCAGGCACTTTATGAAAAGCGTATTCCCAAAGACCTTTGGGAGGAAGTGCTGGCGGATTATCCGGAGCAAACTGAAAAAATCAAGGAATTTCTGGAATCAAGACTTGGGGAAAATCCCACGGAAAAGAATGTAAAACGAGCCATTGATGCCCTTTTGCGCAGAGGCCATAACTATGGTCAAATTCGCAGAGTTTTGGATGGATTGACGGTGGATTTCCAGGAATTTCCGGAGGAATAACATGGCAAATATTGGTTTTATTTCCCTTGGCTGCGCCAAAAACCAAGTGGATTGTGAGCGCATGATGTACCGGGTGCAGGAAGCTGGGCATACCGTTAAGGCGGATATCGTCGGAAGCGATGTGGTGGTCATCAATACCTGCGGTTTCATTGATTCTGCACAGAGTGAGGCGATTGAATTTATCCTGCAGACCGCCGCATTAAAAGCGGAGGGCCATGTGGGAAAGATTCTTGTGACTGGCTGCCTTTCCCAACGGTATCAAGATGAAATTCTTGAGCTAATGCCGGAAGTGGACGGCATTTTGGGTACCGGAAGCTATACGGAGATCGTTCCGGCTATTGAATCGCTTTTAAACGAAGAAACCGTTCGGGACTTTGGATCCATTGATGCGCCGGAGCAGGAAACCGGCCGCATTTTGACCACCCCGGAGCATTATGCCTATATTAAGATTGCAGAAGGCTGCGATAATCGCTGCGCATACTGCATTATTCCGTATCTCCGGGGCAAATTTCGCAGCCGACAGATGGACGATGTGCTGTATGAGGCGCGGCTTTTGGCGGATTCCGGTGTCAAGGAATTGATCGTGGTCGCCCAGGATACCAGCCGATACGGCACGGATTTCCCGGAACACAAGCGGCTTTTGCCGGAGCTTCTCCGGGAACTTTGCAAAATCGACGGTTTCCACTGGATCCGCATCCATTATGTGTACCCCGATGAAATCGACGATGCCCTTATTGATGTGATGGCTGAAGAGCCTAAAATCGTCAAGTATCTGGATATTCCCATTCAGCACTGCAACAGCAAGATTTTAAAGCTGATGAACCGCCGTGGCGACGGTCCGTTCCTAAAAGCGCTGTTTGAAAAGCTGCGCAGCCGGATTCCCGGTATTGTGCTGCGGACCAGCATCATCACCGGCCTTCCCGGCGAAGGGGAGGAGGAGTTTGCTGAGCTTTGCGAATTCCTTAAGGAGCTGCGCCTTGAGCGTGTGGGGGCCTTTCCTTTCTCTCCGGAGGAAGGAACTCCTGCGGCAGAAATGTCCTTTGTGGACGCCTCAGTGGCCCAGGAGCGGGCGCAAATGGTGGAGTCTATCCAATCCCGTATCATGGATGATTATGCCCAGGCGATGATGGGAAAGGCCCTTGAGGTGCTGGTGGACGGATACGACGAAGAATACGAGCAGTATTTCGGTCGTACTTATGCCGATTCTCCGGAGATCGATGGCCGTGTTTGGCTCGCCAGCCAGGATGATCTGTCGGAAGGAACCTTTGTGACTGTCCAGATCGGCGGCGTTGTGGACGGAGAGCTTTCCGGTTTTGTATTGGAGGAATAAGATGACAACAGCAAGCAAAATTACGCTGATTCGAGTGGCATTTATTCCCGTATTTATGGGGCTGATGTACATGAGTCGCGGTGAGCAGGGCTTTTGGATGTATTTGTCCCTGGTTGTTTTCATTTTGGCAAGTATTACGGATTATGTGGATGGGCAAATTGCCCGGAAATGGAATCAAATCAGCGATTTTGGCAAGTTTCTGGATCCCCTGGCGGATAAGCTTTTGGTCATCGCTGCAATGACGATGTTTTGTCAATGGGGTATGTTTCCTGCATGGGCTCTGATGCTGGTGCTGACCCGGGAATTTGCCGTCACCGGATTGCGCCTGGTGGCTGTGGGCAAGGGCAAGGTCATTGCCGCTGGATGGAGTGGGAAGGTAAAGACCACCTGTACTATGGTCGGCCTTTGCGTTTTGATGGCATTTCCCCATATTCCATGGCTTACTTACCTGATTATTGCAGTGATCGTGATCACAACGCTTTACTCAGGAGTCCAGTATTTTATCCAAAATTGGAAATGTCTTTGGAATTAAAAAAGGAACACAACCGTGTTCCTTTTTTAATTCGACAAATGGGAAAACTTATGATATAATACTCTTTGATACTAAGTTTTCAATTAATTCAAAGTTGTTCAGATATCCGTGATAGATATATAAAAAGATAGGAGAAAAAGTATGAAAATATATTATATTCTAAAAAAAGGTTTTCAATGCTATCCTCCGTGCTTGGCACAGCTTCTCTACTTAAATGATCTTGGAGTAGAACTTGAGGTCTATCACGGCAATAATTCGGACACCATAAATGATATATTAAACAAGCGTGGTATAACACATTATACCTTGAAATCTGACCGAAATAACTCTAATAGATTACAAAGTATGCAGACTTTGCTTCAATACACTGTTGAAATGCGCAGCATCCTAAATAAGCTACCGGATGATGGTATTGTTTGGTTTGGTAACTGCGAATCAGTAATTACGGTTTGGGAAAAAATGCGATCCAGAAAATTTGTTTTATCAGTGCTTGAACTGGATGATTTGAACTCTTTAATTGGACGCAGACTGAAGAAATTTATACATAAAGCATCTGCGGTTCTATGTTGCGAAAAACACAGAGCAGCAATAATGCGTATTTATTATAAGTTGGATAGAGAACCGTATGTGCTTCCCAACAAGCCCTATGAAATTGAGAATGGCAACCTTGTATTAGAGGAAGAGTTCCAAAAAATTTTGGAACCAATACGCAATAAATTTATATTGATTTATCAAGGCATTGTCTCTTCTGACAGACCTCTTGATAAAATTGCTGAAGCTCTTAATAAGATGAATGACGATGATATCGTATTTTTGGTGCTGGGAAAGGCCAACAAAGAGTATCAACTGGATTTGAAGAGTCGCTATGCCCAAACTGTCTTTGCTGGTTATATACCTAGTCCTCAGCATTTGTTGGTAACACAATACGCTAAAATCGGAATTGCCAACTACGATTACTCATGCCTCAATAATTTATTCTGTGCGCCTAACAAGATTTATGAATATTCTAAATTTGGTATACCTATGCTAACTTCTCAAAATCTTGGATTAACGGAAACAGTTGGTGTAGCCAAGGCTGGTGTTTGCGTCGATTTTCTTAGTGTCGATCAAATCATTGCTGGAATAAAAGAGATCAAGGAAAATTATCATTCTTACTCCGCGGCCGCTACAGCTTTTTATGAAGAAACATCCAATGTTGAAAAGATCAAGGAAATTATTGAAAGTATATGATAAAGAAAGTATTCAGAAGTAAAATCTTTTCAAATAGCATTTATTTATACATACTGCAAATCTTTAATACTATAATTCCTCTTTTAACATTGCCATATATAACCCGCATACTCGGAGATGAGCAATATGGCATTTTCAGCAAGATGCTGAATTATATCCTGTATTTTCAAGCTCTGGTAGAGTATGGATTTAATTTGGCGGGCACGCGGAAGATCTCTTTGTGTTGCAATGAAGAGGAGAGAAGCAAAATATTTAGCGGTCTTGTATATAGCAAAATATTTTTATTTCTTTTGTCCTTTGCGCTGATTGGTATTTTACTTCCTGCTGTGGCGGAAACTCCAACGCATAAATTTTGCATGCTCATTCTTGGACTTTTGCTTGTAGCAGAAGTGTTTATGCAAACATGGTTTTTACAGGGTGTGCAGCATATGAAGGAAATAATGTTGATTAGCGTTATTTCCAGAACTGTATCTACAATTTGCATTTTCCTTTTTGTAAAGGATTCAAATGATCTTCTGCTGTATGCAATGTTATATGTTGCAACAAATCTACTTACTGCAATTGTTGGAACGATTATTGTTACTTGCAAGTTTAAAGTCCGTTTCCTACGATTGGATTTTTCGAGCATTAAGTCATCCTTGAAGGACGGCTGGCCTTTGTTTACGACTTCTTTTGCGACCAAAGTCTGCTCTGGCTTTGCAATTACTGTGCTTGGACTGTTTAGCTCAGATGCGGTTGTTGGTGGCTACTCTGCTGTCCAGAAAATACCATATATTTTAGTGATGATGTTTATGCCAATTAGCCAGGCGCTGTATCCGCATATTTGCCGGCTTTACGCAAATAACATTTCCAGCGGAATCAGAACACTGAAGAAAATTGCTTTGAGCATTTTAGGAATATGTTTCATTGGTGTGGCTGTTTTGATTACCATGCGAAGTCATATTATCGGAATTCTCTATGGCATGGAGTATGCACCATATGCTAATTTAATCATTCCTCTTGCATGCTGGTTGTTTTTAAGTATTGCAAACAATTTTTTGGGAATACAAGTGCTGGTTGCGCGCGGCTATCAAAAACAGTATAGCAATTGCTTTATGGTCAGTTTGTGTTTTTTGGTAACATTAAATCTTCTGGGAGGATACATGTTTGGAGCAACAGGTGTTGCCATAGCGACGATGTTAGGGGAACTTGTCCTCACAATTTCTTGTCTATCTGTAATCGTAAAAAATAAGCTACTCAACACACGTGAATAACATCAGAATGGAGATATTCTCATGAAAACAGTTATGCTTGTCTTCGGCACACGTCCAGAAGCGATTAAAATGTGCCCTCTTGCGAACGAATTAAAAATGAGATCGAATATCAAAACTGTCGTCTGTGTGACCGGACAGCATCGTCAGATGCTTGATATGGTTCTCAATACATTTAATGTTGTTCCCGACTATGATCTGTCTATCATGAAAACGAGTCAAACTCTGTTTGACATTACTACAAATATCCTAAATGGAATCGATAAGGTTTTAGATGAAGCAAAACCAGATGTTGTGCTTGTGCATGGAGATACTTCAACGACTTTTGCAACCGCTCTTGCTTGCTTTTATAAGCAGATCTCAGTTGGCCATGTTGAAGCCGGACTTCGTACATACAACATTTACAGTCCTTATCCTGAGGAATTTAACCGCCAAGCTGTTTCTATCATTTCTAAGTATAATTTTGCACCTACTGAACTTTCCAAAGATAACCTTGTGAAGGAAGGAAAGGATGAAAGCACCATCTATATCACTGGCAATACAGCGATTGATGCTCTGAAAACAACAGTTCGTGAGAATTATACCCACCCCGAACTGGAATGGGCAAAGGGTAGCCGTCTCATCATGATCACTGCACATCGCCGTGAAAATCTTGGCGAACCCATGCATAATATGTTCCGTGCGATTCGTCGTGTTATGGAGGAACATCCTGATGTGAAAGCAATATATCCTATCCACATGAACCCGATTGTTCGAAAGGCTGCGGATGAGGAGCTCAGTGGTTGTGACCGTATTCACATTATTGATCCGCTTGATGTTTTAGACTTTCATAACTTCCTTGCCCGTAGTTTTATTATATTGACAGACAGCGGCGGAATTCAGGAAGAAGCACCTTCTTTGGGGAAACCCGTCCTTGTTATGCGTGATACAACGGAACGTCCTGAAGGTATTAAAGCCGGAACGCTGAAGCTGGTTGGAACTGACGAACAGGTTATCTATGAGAACTTTAAACAGCTTCTGGAGGATAATGCTGTATATGATACTATGTCTAAAGCAAGCAATCCCTATGGTGATGGTTTTGCTTGTAAGAGAATTGCAGATATTTTAGAGCATTCAATGATATCTTTAGACAAACGCAAAAACTGAGGTAACCATATGAACATTAAGGAAATCTCCGAAATTCGCCGCCATATTCGTCGGGATCGGAGCAATATGACGGCCATCTATGGCTGCTATGTGAATGACAACAAGGAGATCATTTCAGAGTTCCGCCGGAGCACCGGAATGATGTCGGAAAATGAGGGCGAAAAGTATTTTAGCCTTATGAAGCGGGCGCTGTCCGGCTCTGTGGGACGAAATCTGATCGATATTACATTCAAGACTGCCCAGGTCATGGAAGGGGAGGAGCATAAATTCCTTATGAAGCTCCGGGAAACCGGCCTTAATGACCCGGAATTGCGTGAGGAATTTTATAAAAAAGTCATTGATTCTGTTTCCCTGGGCCAGAGCTATCTGATCCTTTTGGGCTGCGACAGCTACGATGTGCCCTTTAAAAGCAAGGACGGCTTGGACGGCAGCGAAAAGTCTGACGAAACCTATAAATTTCTGCTGTGTGCCATTTGCCCCGTGAAGCAGGTGGGACCAACGCTGCACTATGTTCCGGAGGAGAAGGAATTTCACGACGGCGGAATTTCCAATGTGGTGAGCGCTCCGGAGCTGGGATTTTTGTTCCCGGCCTTTGATCAGCGGTCCACCAACATCTACAATGCCCTTTATTACACCCACAGCCCCAAGGAGAGCCACCAAGCCTTTGTAGATGCCATGTTCCGCACCCAGATTCCCAAGCCTGCCTATGAGCAAAAGAGGTCCTTTGAGGCGATTCTGTCCAAGGCTCTGGAGGATGAGTGCAGCTTGGATGTGGTACAGACCATGCAGGAGGAGCTAGTGCAGCGCATTGCCCTGCACAAGGAGAGTCGTGTGCCGGAGGCATTGACTGTTTCCAAGGAGGATATGCAGGCCGTTCTTTCTTCCTGCGGCGTATCCGAATCCCATTTGTCAAAATTCAGCGTGGATTTTGATGAAGCCTTTGGTTATGAGGCTGATGTACATCCCAAAAATATCATTGACGAGAAACGTTTGGAAGTGAAAATGCCGGATGTTTCCATTAAGGTCGCCGCGGACCGTGGGGATCTGATCGAAACCCGCGTTATCGGCGGGATCAAGTATATTCTCATCAATGCAGAGGAAAATGTAGAGGTAAACGGCGTGAGTATCCATATTGAAGACGGCAAGAAATTGTCAGTGTAAGACAGAATGCTTGCAAATTCCGTTCCTTTGGCGTATAATCATTCCGTAATTTGGAGGTGGTTTTGTGACACTGAAGCAATATACCCGCTATCAGATCGATTTTAAAAGCAAATGGACCTCTGTTTGCGGCGTGCTGATGGGTTTATCATTCTTTTTGCGATTGATTTACTATTTTGGCTTGACAAACATTTATGATTTGGCTGTTGTGGAAATTCTGTCTACAATGATCCCCGGCGCGGTTTTGTGCCTGGCATATCTATTCACATTAAGTGTCATGCGATTGAACGCTCCGGGTGTATACGGAATTTTGGGTGCTGTCCATTGTTTCTTACTGATGTTTGGGACATTTTCCTCCGGCGACGGTGTACGAATCGCACTGGCGGTGATCTGGTACGTTTTAGCCGCAGGTGTGTTGCTGTTGACCGTGGGGGGCTATCTTCCCGGCAGACTTCTGGCATCGTTGGTATTTTTCGTTCCTGCCGTTGTCCGCTTATTTGTATATGATCTGAATCATGTTACCCTGCTCCAATGGGTACGCGAGTTCGGCGTTTTATTTGCTCTGGTGGGGCTTGCTTGCCTGCCTATGGGTCTAAAATTCGGAACGCAAAAAAGCAAATAAAAAACTCCCCGGTTTTCCTTGGAAAACCGGGGAGAAACGTTATTTGGAGCGATTTACAACATCTACCACGATATTGGCAGCCTCTTCAATGCCGATGACTGCTGTATTGATACAGATGTCATAATTTTCAGCAGTACCCCAGGTACGCCCGGTGTAGTGCTGGTAATTCACGCTTCTGCGCTTATCCTTCTCCTGTAAGCGGGAGGTGGGGCTTTTCTCAGATTCGCCATAAAGACGGACAATGCGGTCTGCACGATAATCCATATCTGCATGGATGAAGATGTGCAGTACATCCTCACGGTCCTTGAGAATATAGTCTGCGTTCCGGCCTACGATGACACAGGGACCCTTTTCAGCCACCTGCATAATGGCGCTGCACTGAATGCTCCACAGAAAATCCGCAGTGGAAAGGCCGTTCATCACGCCGGGAACACCTGTGGAATTAAAGGCATAGGAGAGAATGCTTTTGCCAGGGGAATGTTCCCCGTGCTCCTCCACAAAATTGGGAGCGAAGCCGGATTCCAGAGCGATCTGCTCCACCAGCTCCTTGTCGTAGAAAGGAATCCCCAGCTTCTCTGCAATGGCTCGGCCAACACTTCTGCCGCCGCTTCCGAATTGTCGGCTAATGGTTATGATTGTCTTTTTCACGATGATTCCTCCTTGTTTGTGGATTCTAAATTAAGTATAGCATTGATGGGCTGAATTGTCAAACAGGGGTGTCTTCCTGCTGCAAAGCAGGAAGAGAATTCAAAAAACCGATACATGCGGCTTCATATTCCCGGGGCGCGACCATGTAGCTTAGGCCATGTCCGGCATTAGGGAAAGTGGCCAGGGTGGTACAGCCGTTGGATTTTTCGTGGATCTCCTGGCTCATTTCCCAGGGAACAAACCGGTCATCCTCTCCGTGAAGCAGGAGAATGGGAACGGTAGAGCATTTTGCGCCCTCCAGAGAGGAGGTTTCCTCCAAATCAAATCCGCCCAGCAGTTTTGCTGCGATGCGGATAAAGGGATAAGAAAGGCGCGGCGGGAAATGCTCATCGGCAGCAACCTTTTGAATGATATCCTTTGGTGTGGAATAGGGGCAATCAGCCAGAATAGCGCATACATTTTTGGGTAGGGGAAGGGTAGCTGCCATGATCACGGTGGCTGCCCCCATAGAAACGCCGGAAATCAGAATGGGCGTTTTTTCGCCGAAACGGGAATTGGCATATTCGATCCAGCTCAGAACATCCCGTCGTTCCCGGATTCCAAAGGTAATGACGTGGCCTTGGCTTTTGCCGTGGGCGCGCTGATCCACGGCGATCACATTGTAGCCCAGGGCCTTGGCCAGGGTGTATCCGCCAGAAGCATCCCGGAGTGCCAAACCCCGGTATCCGTGAAAAATTATCTTTAGGGGGGCGCCGTCAGCGTGATGGTAGTAGCGACCGAAAAGCTTTAGACCGTCGAAGGATGTAATGTAGACCGGCTCGTAGGGCTGCTCATCCATTTTCCGGGTACATTCAAAGATTTTGTCTTTGACGGCCAAATACTGCTCTCCGTGAAGATTGCAGTAAGGGTCCGGGATCCGATTATTCCGTGCGTAAAAGCACTTACAGAAACAAAAAATGACCAATGCGGTCATAAGCACCAGCAAAACTACCGGCAGAATGATCCATTCCATAAGAGCACCTTCCTTTGCTTATATTATAGCTCCGTAAATTTTTGCCGTCAAGAAATGGAAATGTAAAATTTGTATTTCGTATGGAATTTTATGGACCACTATGCTATAATATTTAAAACTTCGATAGGAGGCTTTTTCTATGAAAAAAATGATCGATCCCTTTGACTATGCAGGGGAAATTGCTAAGAATATGAAGCGGGGCATCCTGCTGACCACCAAAGGTAAGGGAACGGTGGATACCATGACCATTGGCTGGGGCACCATCGGCATAGAATGGGGCCGTCCTGTGTTTGTGGCCTATGTCCGGGAAAGCCGTTACACCCGGGAACTGCTGGATGAGAATCCCGAGTTTACCGTAAATGTCCCGATTGATCAGCTGGATGGCAGTATTTTAGGTTTTTGCGGCACGAAATCTGGACGGGATGTGGATAAGATCCGGGAACTGGATCTGCATTTGGAAGAGCCGGAGGTAGTTTCTGTGCCCGGCATTCGTGAACTGCCCTTGACGCTGGAATGTAAGGTCATTTACCGCAATCCTCAGCCCACAAAAGGCCTGCCTCAGGAGGTATTAAATCGATATTATCCGGAAGTGGACGGGAAAAGGGATGCCCACATTGCCTATTACGGCGAAATTGTTGCAGCCTACATCATAGAAGAATAAAGAGAAGCAGGAGTACCCATTGGGATACTCCTGCTTGTTTTTTACCAAATAACCACTCTCTTGGAGGGTGCAATATACATGCCATCGCTCTTCTTAACCTTGAAGGTTTCGTACCATTCAGGGAAGTTTCTGGGAGGCATGTTGGCACGCAGGTAGCAAGGTCCGTGGACATCCACCTGCAGCAGCAGTGCCTGGTATTCAGGCTTGGCCTTCTGACACCAAACTCTTGCCCAGTTGGCGAAGTATTCCTCGAAGGAAACACCCTCGGTATTGGACATAATGTCCAGGGTCACGGCCATACCGCCGTTGTCGGCAATGTTTTCGCTGACGGTGAACTTGCCGTTGACGGTGCCCCAGGGGAGCTCAATGCCGTCAAACTGCTTGATCATGGCATTGACCTTCTTGTTGAACTTCCGCTCGTCAGCCTTGGTCCACCAATTGTTCAGGTTGCCATATTCATCGCACTTTGCACCGTTGGAGTCAAAGGCGTGGGAGATCTCATGGCCGATCACAGCACCAATGCCGCCCAGATTCTCGCTTCTGGTCTGGTGAATGGAGTAGAAGGGAGGCTGCAGGATGGCGGCAGGGAAGGTGATATCATTGACAAAGGGATCATAGCAGGCGTTGACCATATGTCCGGGCATTGCCCAGTGGGTGCGGTCCACTTCTTTACCCAGCTTGGAGAAGTTGTTCTCCATTCGGACCTTTCTCAAGGCAGAAACAACATCGAACAACGATTTGCTCTTGTCAAATACCAGCTTGTTGTAGATTTCTTCCACCCGGTCGGGATATGCTAGCTTCAGGCCCATCTTGCTCAGCTTCAGGATGGCCTTGTCCTTGGTGGCCTGCTCCAGAATTTCGTTGGATGCGATGCGCTTCTGGTAAGTGGCGACAATCTGCTTGACGATCTCGGTAATATCCTTTTTGGCTTCCTCACCAAAGTATTTTTCGCCGTAGTACAGGCCAACAGGTTCGCTGTACATGGAGGATGCCAGCTGATATGCGAACTTCTCAGCAGAGGACATTGCTGCAATGCCGGAGAGGGCTCTGCGGAAACCGCCGCCCAGATCACGCAGCTCCTCGGACAATACAGAGCAGCTGCCCATCAGAGTGTTCACATAGGCCCAGTTCTTGTACATCCCAAAGGTTTCGGCATTGAATATTTCCTTGAAATTCTTGAAGTATCTGGGCTCCGCCACGATGATCTCCTCAGGGACAAAGCCAAACAGGTCAGTCAGCAGTTTCTTCAGATTCAGGGGCTTCACCATACCGGCAACTCTGCCGGTTTTCATGGGGTTGTACATCTTGGTGTACTCAGACCATTCTTCCTGACTCTTGGCATACTTTGCGACGAGTGCATCAAAGGCCAGAGTGTCCCGGAGCAGAGCATCGCACTCTTCTTCACTGTGACCTGCAATGGTCAGTACCTGCTTTGCAAAGCCGCTCCACAGATTCAGCAACTGGTCTCTCTGCTGTTCGTTCTTGTAATAGGAAACATCGGGCAGGATCACAGATGCGCCCTGGATCATCACACAGTGATGGATGGTGTCCTTCATATTGGCTTCCACCATGATATTTAGGGGCATACCGATGCTTCTGAGGATCAGCTCCTTGGCGTGCAGGTTGAAGCTGCGCATTGTACCGATCTTCTTGAGGATAGCCAAATTCTTCAGTGCAGGCTTGATGCCGTGCTTTTTCTTCCGCTTTACATCCTTGGCCAGGGTGTAGAGGGTGCAGGCGCG
>SVMA01000023.1 GCA_015067635.1 Oscillospiraceae bacterium
ATGCAAGAGCCCAGCTGCAGTATGAAAAGTATAAAGCCGAAGGACGCGAAAATCCCAAGAAGATGACCAGTATGGTTTTAGGCCACAACAGAGACACTGTCACCCCTGTCTATCTGGCAGATCTGCCACCAGGCAGACAAAAGAAGCAATAAGATTGAAAGCTGCAGTTAAACACTGATTTTATAGTTACGAAGGAGGAATTTAAATGAAAAACTTTACAGCCTGCCTCCGGCGGATTGGAGGTAATCCCTAAGAAGGAGGTGTTGTCTATGAACACTCCGAAAATCGTTTTTAAGTCAGACATTCCTGAAGACGCTCTCAACTCCCTTGCTGCCGTATTCATTGAAGAAATCGAAAAGCTGTTGGAAACCGAAGAAGGCAAAGCTGAGTTTGAGAAGTTTATGAAGGAACATTCTGACGAAAATAAGGAATGATGGAAAAAAGGCAGTGCCGATGTTACTGTCGGCACTGCCTGATAAATTTTCGTCAGCAAAATTGCTTGAAAATTTATTTTGATATATTCTTAATTCGTTTTAATATAAAACGCAATTAAGATTGACTAAATTCTATATTCGTGTTATAATATATACAGTTCATATGGAGGTGAGAAGATATGAATATAGTTGGAGAACGGATGAAAGAACTGAGAGTAAACGCCCGTTACTCACAAAAGCAATTAGCTGATCTGTGCGAAACCACACAGGCATCCATCGGTCGGTACGAAACGGGACTTGCAGAGCCACCATTAGAGAAGCTTCTTTGGTACGCAAACTTCTTTGACGTATCTCTGGATTACGTCTTTGGAAGAACGGATAACCCAAAGGGAATGCCCCAAAACAAGGACGCACTAAAATCTGTGCTTACGGATGAGGGCAGCGTAGAGCAACTAATGGCAATGTGCTTTACCCCGGGCACCTCATTCAATGACCGGCTGAAGGAGACCATCGCTCTGGTTCTTCAGGAGGTGAAGAACGAATGATTGGAGTCATCTACGCACGGTATTCCTCGGAAAGTCAGCGGGATGAGAGTATTGACGGTCAGCTCCGGGAATGTATGGCCTTTGCGCAGCGGCAAGGAATTCCCATACTGGATACCTACATTGACAGGGCGTTGTCTGCAAAAACAGATAACCGACCACAATTCCAAAAGATGATTAAGGACAGTGGCAAGCGAAAATTCGATGTGGTCATTGTATGGAAACTGGATCGGTTCGCAAGAAATCGATATGACTCAGCCAACTACAAAGCGATACTGAAGAAGAACGATGTCCGAGTCATATCGGCTACGGAGAATATCTCAAACAATTCTGAAGGCATCTTGCTTGAATCAGTCTTGGAAGGTATGGCAGAATACTTCTCTGCAGAGCTTGCCGAAAAGGTCAGCAGAGGGATGACAGAGAACGCACTCAAGTGCAAGTTTAACGGTGGCACAGTACCTATAGGATTCACTGTCAATAAAGATCAGTATTATGAGATTGATCCGGTTAAAGCACCGTGGGTTTTAGAAACATTCAAATTGTATGGCAACGGCAAGACAATCAAGGAAATTGTCACACTGCTGAACGCGAAAGGTGTTACTACTTCTAAAGGCAGTAAGCTGACAATCAACATCGTGACAAACCTTTTGAAGAACCGCCGGTACATTGGAGAATACCGATTCGGTGATGTGGTCTGTGAAAACGGCATTCCACAAATCGTCCCTACGGATTTGTTCAACAAGGTGCAAGACCGGCTAAAGAAGAACACCAAAGCTGCTGCAAGGCACAAGGCCAAGGATGATTACCTGCTAACCACCAAGCTGTTCTGCGGCAAATGCGGTGCTTATATGGCCGGTGAGAGTGGCACAGGACGAAACGGAGAGGTACATCGTTACTACAAGTGCAACACTGTCAAGTACAAGCACACTTGCGACAAAAAGACAGTTAAAAAGGACTGGATCGAAAACATCGTTATCAAGTGCACTCGCGAAATGATGATGAGCGATAATGTAATTGAGGATATCGCCGGTATTGTGTTTAGGAACTTTCAAAGAGAGAATCCGGCTATACAACTGCTGAAGCAACGGCTCAGCGAAACGGAAACCGCACAGAACAATCTACTCAAGGCAATTGAAGAAGGCATTATTACTTCAACAACGAAACAGAGAATGCTCGAATTGGAGCAGAAGAGAGATGAGATAAATTTGAAGCTCATCAAGGAAGAGATGAAGAAGCCCACGATCACAAAAGAGGGCTTGGTATTATGGTTGAAGCAAATTCAAGCCATGCGCTTAGAAACGAAGGAACACAAACAAAGACTGATTGACATATTTGTAAACGCCGTATATCTCTACGACGACAAATTGGTCATAGCGTTTAATTATAAGGAAGCAACTAAAACTGTAAGCCTGAAAGAGGTAAACGGTTCGATTATAGAATGTGCTGGTGTACCAGAAAAGCAGATATCCCTTTTGGGATATCTGCTTTTCTCTTTTGCAGAGGAAGGGACGCGAAAGGGCTAAAAATGATAGGGTTTGTGCTTCTGCCATGGAAGCAAGGGATTCTGATGATTTACTTTTAACAATCCCTATGGTATAATATACCAAATCATCTGTTTGGGGGCGTGTTTATGCTAGCGGTTCTTTCATTAATCGGCATTATCCTTGGTCTGATTTTGTTGATTTTCCTTGCCTATAAAGGCCATTCCATTATTTGGGTTGCTCCGGTTTGTGCTGCTGTGGTTGCGGTACTCGGCGGACTGGATGTCCTTAAAGCCTACTTAGAGGAATATATCGGCGGAACGGCGGCTTATATCGTCTCCTGGTTCCCCGCCTTCTTCCTGGGTGCGGTTTACGGAAAAATAATGGACTTGACCGGCTCTGCCCGATCCCTGGCCAACAAGCTGATCTCCCTGATCGGCTCCAGGTATGCGATCCTTGCAGTGGTTTTGCCCTGCCTGTTGATGACCTATGGGGGAATTTCTCTTTTCGTTGTGGTATTTGTGGTTTATCCCATGGGCTACGCCATTTACCGTGAAGCAAATCTTCCCCGCACATTGCTGCCGGGCGCTATTGCCTTCGGTGCCTTTGGCATTACCATGACCTGCATCCCCGGCACACCACAGATTCAAAATATTATCCCCACCTCTTATTACGGCACTACCGCCACCGCTGCTCCGGTGATGGGTTTGATTGCAGCAGCATTGATCGCCGTCCCCGGATATCTCTATCTGGAATGGCGCGCAAAGAATTCCCGGAAAAAGGGTTTGCATTTTGTGGAGGACCCCAAGCACAAGGAAACTCCCGCCGCAACCCGGGAACAGCCCAAATGGCACTGGCTTTGCGGACTTTTGCCGTTGCTGGTGGTGGTCCTTATGCTGAATGTATTGCCGAATCTGTTAAAATCCAAGGGTATTGCTGACTGGTCCTCCAACCAGGCCATTGTTGTCGCCCTGCTGGGCGGTATTGCCGTTACCTGTCTGATGAATGCCCATCAGCTGAAGGTTCTGCTTCCGGCAATCAATGCCGGTGCCAACGGTTCTCTTCCGGCTATTATGAACACCGCCTGTGCCGTGGGCTTCGGCTCTGTGGTCAAAATCGTTCCCGGCTTTATTCTGCTGAAAAACGCCATGCTGAATATGCCCGGCTCCATTTTGTTCTCCGAGGCGGTTGCAGTTAACGTGCTCGCCGGCTCTACCGGCTCAGCCTCCGGCGGTATGTCCATCGCTTTGGAATCCCTGGGTCCGCAATTCCTGGAAAAAGCTGCCGAAATCGGCATGAGTCCGGAATACCTGCACCGCGTTGCCTCTATCGCCTCCGGCGGTCTGGATACCCTGCCCCATAACGGTGCTGTACTTACCCTTTTGGCCGTTTCCAACTGTAAGCACAAGGAATCCTACCTGGACATCTGTGTAACCTCCTGCATTATTCCGGTGGTTGTTTCGCTGGTATTATCCTTTGTCTGGGGTTTATTCCTCTAAAAAAACAAAAAAACAGCAGCGCAGTAGGTTTCCTGCTGCGCTGCTTCATATTTAGTAGAGTTTTGTGAATTGGAAATCCGGGTCAACGCAAAGAGGATTTTTCCGCTGAGAGCAGATGCCACAATGGAAAGGGCTCTGCCCTGACTGCCGCCGAACGTGAAAATCTGCTCTGCATCCACCTCCGGCAGAGTTGCGATCACGTCCATCGTGCGGATGGCGTCCAGATAGATGTTTTTCATATAAAATTCGTTTCTGTCAAGCAGACCGCGGGTCATAATCGCGCCCATGCTATCACCGCTGTTGTACACGCCCTTATCAACAGTTGTACCGAACTGAGAACGGACATCTATAGCAAAACAGCATACTCCGGTTGCCAGAATATCCGTCAGAATCACCTTCGCACCGCCGCCGCCATGGAAGTAAGCAACGCAGGGCAGCGGTTTTTTTGCATTGGTGGGGCAGGAGAAATATGCTTCCACCACCGTGTCATCATGGGTGGTAAAGGTGATGAGGTCGGTATAAAACGTCCGGTCATAGGGCATTTCCAGCCGTTTTCTTTCGATTTTCAGAGGAATGCTGCGCAGTTTTTCAGTTTCCGCAAGCCAGAATGCTTCAAAATCCTCCGGCATTGTTTGGGGAAGTACCTTGTTTTTCAGGTTTTCTTCCCATTTCGCTTCGTATTGCATCGTGTTACCTCCTAAATGATAATGTTGGCGAGATTTATATGCTGCTGACATCTGTAAACGTCATTGTCCCCAAGGCTGCCGCTGATATTCTTTCCGGGGAATGTGATCTTAATTGAGTTTACCACTTCATAAACGATTATGTGAATCTTTTCTTTGGGCACATCGTAAGCTTTTGCAATATGCGCCTTTGTCAGGTTCCGGGAGATATAGTACATATCCTCCCGATTATGAAAAATCAAATCGAAGGTAATAAACAACGGTCCTGCGTTTTTGCTCCGCAGAATTTTGGTATAATCGATGAGCTTTTTCATTTCCGAACCTCCTCAAGTTCAATTTTTGATGTTTCCAGCAAGGAATCCACCTTTGCCAGATGGAACATGGAGAATTCATAGACCGCGCCTACATGGATATCCGAGGGAGAGAACGAAAACGCAAGATTGCCTGCGGAGGATTTTCTTCCAGGATAGTCGCAATGAAGCATTCTGCTTCGTACAAGCGCACAAACCGTATCCGCGATTTGCTGGGTCTGGCCGACGATGTCTATCACAATGCCCAAAGAGCTTTCTTCCCCGCGTTCAGCTTCTCCAGTACATATTCACGGGAAACATCACTGAAAACGGTGCCCAGACGGAAAGCATAAAAACCGTCAGTTGATTTTGCACTGCATGGAATATATGAAATGCCATTTCGATGAAGAAATCACACTGTCAGAAATCGTACGGTGCTCGGCAATGTCCAAAACCTGCTTCTGTTCTATTTTTCATTCCGTTGTCGGCATGCCCTTTAAGGAATATCTGAACCGCTATCGGATCGAAAAGCGGCTGAGCTGATCACCTCCAGAGAAAAGGCTTCCGTCGCCGGAAGCAGCTGCGGTTACGGCGATTCCAGCACCTTCTACCGCAACTTTAAGAAATATATGGGAATGTCCCCCTCAGAGTATGCAAAAACAAAGGACAACTAACAGGGAAAGTGAGAGAAAATATACCTGCCCTTTTGCCATGACATCCCTGTGATAACTTTCGTATTTTCCTTTCTTCGGTCTTTTTCCCCTGGTGATTGACTTTGCTTTTTTACCGTGATATACTAAAAACACCCAAAAATTAAGGAGGTTTTTTCATGTTAAATTTTAGCACAGTATTTATCATTACTATCCTGGCCTTTTTGGCGGCCGTTGCAGGAACGGTTCTCTCTTACATCTTTATCGTTCCTGAAAAGAAACGGGCGCAGCTGAAAGCATTCTTCCGTTTGATTCACGACATCTTTAATTTCAAGTTCCTGATCATTGAAAAGGTTCTGCAGGCAATGTACATTTTCACCAGCCTGTTCCTCGTTTGCTACGGCGTGCTGCTGCTCTTCGGCTTCGATATCTATCCCTGGGGCGGCTTCTATTGGCACGGTGGCAGAGGCCTTTTGATTGCAATCCTCGGCCCCATCTTCTGCCGTCTGACCTACGAAGGCCTTATGATGCTGATCCTGCTGGTGAAGAACGTGATCCAGATCAACAACAAGCTGAAGTCTTCCGACGACAGCGAAACCAATCTCTTCAGCGTGCCTCAGTGGGAAAAGAAAGCTGCAAAAGAAGCTGCCCCCGTGGAAGCTCCTGCTGCCGAGGCACCTGTTGCTCAGGCTCCCCGTTTTTGCATCAAGTGCGGCTCTGTTTTAAACGAAGATGGCACCTGCCCCAACGGCTGTGAATAAGTAAATAACCGAAAAGGGATGGCAGATAACCGCCATCCCTTTTTAATGTCGTATTTTCTTAATTCGCATGGTGACAATTGTGCACAGGCCGGAGCCAAGAAGTATTGCGACAAATACCAACAAGCTCTTCGGCCACGACAGAAGAATGTCTTGTATCTTGCCCCCTCTGAACTGTTGATAGCCTGCTAAAATAATGTTGAGGAACAAGTGGTGAGTCGCCATAATGCAGAAGGATTCTCTTCCAAAGAAATTCAGAATTCGGCTTCTGCTCAGCAGCTGTGCCAGCAACAATACGCCCATACTGCCCCAAATTGCGGACAGATACAGCAAAAGACCGTTGTTGAGCGCCTGGCTGCCAATGGAAATATGCCCGTTATAGTGACGCACGATAAGAACTCCTGCAAAACAGAGAGCCGCTGAAGCTATCATAATCAATCGCTTTGTTAGTGACGGTTGTCCGGAAATCTTCTCCAACAGTTTCCCCTGACACAAGTGTCCTACCGCAAAAAAGCCAACAGAAAAACAGGCGGCTGCAAAGTTCCACGGCAACACAGAAAAATCAAAGAAGCAGTACGGGGAGCAAGCGAACCATCCAAAGCAAACCAAAGCAAGCACCGCACCGCCAAACAGTGCGCGATTTTTGATCTTCGCCAACCAAAAATACATACACTCCAGCACAAACAGGCACGGCACAAACCACAACGGAATATTAAATCTCATGGTTTGGGAATATCTCGCTATAAAAATTTCCCCTCCATTATACAGAAAATTCTTTAATACACGTACAGAAAATCCCTGCTCCCAAATATCCAAAAGCGCTTGTACTCCCACCGACAATGCTGCAAAAATCAAGTAAGGCAGGATTAAAGATTTTAGCCGCTTTTTAAAAAACACGCTAAAGCTGTCGTATCTCTCCGGTTTGAATACCAACCCGGACAGGATAAAAAACAGCGGTAGATGGAAGGAGTACAGAAAGCTCAGCCCCGGTTCTATGTAGTTTGCATGAGCAAATACAATTAATATCATGCCCAAGCCCTTGGCTGTATCAATGATGCGATTTCTTGTAGCCGTTAATTTTGTATCCGCCATCATTTCTCATATTTCCTCATCTTGCTCAGTTTCTTTTGATAGAGACAGGACATGTCCATTTCCAGTTTGTAGCGCTTTAACCGTTTGAATTGTGAGGTGCACCAGGGCAGATCCCGGAAACAGCATTTCAAGCGAATACACCCCGGATAGAGGGGACAATCTGTACATTCCGGCAGATCTTCCATTCGTTCTTTGTATTTTAGAATTACCTCACTATCCAGTTTCTGACTGTCAATCGTTCCGATAAAGTCCCGGTCGATAATATCATCGCACCAGCCGATTTTTCCATCGGGCATAATATTTAACTGTCTGTTTCTATCAGGGTTGCAGTGCGCGCTTTGCATCTCACTATGCATCTTTGGCCGATAATATCCGCACCTCCGGGTCATTTCCAAAGCCCGGATAAAGTTATCGGTAATTGCCTTTTCAGTTTCCTCTTCGTGTGCATTGAACTCGTCAAAAATCCGCTGGAAATAGGAACAAATAACGATGTCCAAATTCTTATTCGGGCCAAATTTTCGGAATAACAACGCAATCAAAGCTATGATATCGTCTCCGTTGTTCTCAGACACATACAAATGAACAGACACCTTTATCCCGGCATTCAGCAGTTTGCCGATATTTCCCAACACCCGCTGAAAAGGACTTTCCAGCTTGGCAGACTTGTCTGTATAGCCTTTAATAGTGTTATACTCCTCCTCCAATCCGTCGATTGTAATTTGGACGGTATCCATCTGCCATAAATCCGCTGCCTTTTGCACCAATTCCTCTGAGAACAGGTAGGCATTTGTCGCAATGTTCGACATATACTTTCTTCCTGCCGCACGAATACGGTTGCAGATAATATCCATTGCAGCGGTATTTAACAAGGGCTCCCCGCCCATCCATGCCAACAAAATCGTCTGCTCCGGCAAAGTTCTCTCCATGATAAAATCCGCCACCTTCTCGGCAGTTTCCTTTTTCATGGTTATATTGTTATGGTGTCCGATTTCATAGCAATAGGGACATCTGGCATTGCAGCATGTGGTTGTAAAAACCAGATACATAAGAAAACTATGCAATTTCTGATCTTCCTGCGTACCGGCAAGCTCTTTGCGAAGTTTCTGCACCAACGCAAGCTCATCTGTTTCTTCCGGAACGGAAAACCAATGCTCACATGCATATTCTGTTGTGAAAAATTCTTTCATTTCCTCGTGGGATACAAACAGCAATTCCATAGTGACATGATTCAACAAAAGCATTCCATCTTCCACGGGATGTTGTATGCAATACTTCATTGGACGATTCCCACCGACATTTTTGCCCTGTGCCAATAAGTACGAAAGTGATTTTTGATTTCCTTCCTGAATGATCAGCATAGCTTTTCCCCCAAGCGCGTTGATTTTCTACATCTCTTACTCCACAGTTCGGTAATTGGGAATAACGATATATTCCCATTATACCAATGCCACCATCAATTTGCAACTAAATATTGTCAGGCCTTCTTCCGCTTTCCACAAAAAACACCGCAGGGAATTCCCTGCGGTGTGATGATTTACTTCCGGTGCTGATTCAGGAAATCTGCCAATTCTTCCATGGCGTGACGCAGAATTTGCGGCTCAGGAAGCATAACAATGCGGAAGCGCAAATCGTCATGCCAGTCGAAGCCCTGTCCGGGAATGACCAGAATATGCTTTTCATGCAAAAACTGCATCGCAAAATCATGGTCACTTTCAAAATCAAATTTGCTCTTGTCCAGGCAGGGGAACAGATAAAACGCCGCCTTATTGGGTACCAGCGAAACGCCATCCACCTGCTGCAAAACTTCCAATACTGCCTTTCTCTGCTCATAGAGCCGACCGCCGGGCACCAGCATCGCTTGCGTGCTTTCCGAATCCGACAAAGCCGCAGGAATCGCCAACTGGGTCAGCGCATTGCCGCAAAGCCGCATGGATGCCAGCTGCATAACTGCACCCTTGACCTCATCCAGTTCCTCTCCGCCGGAAAATACCATCCAGCCGCAGCGGAAACCGCAGATAATATGAGACTTGGACAAGCCGTTAAAGGTGACACAGGGCACATCCGGTGCCAAGGCCGCAAGGGAATCATAGGGCAGATCATCCATTACCAAGCGGTCGTAAATCTCATCCGACAACAGCACCAAATGATGCTTCCGCGCAAAGTCGGCTATGGTCAGCAGGGTTTCCCGGCTGTACACTGCACCGGTGGGATTGTTGGGATTGATTACTATAATCGCTTTTGTCCGGTCCGTAATTTTGGACTCCATATCCTGAAGGTCCGGATTCCATCCGTTTTCAGGGTCACAACGGTAGAAAACCGGTGTAGAACCGCTGGTATATGTATTATTGCTCCATAAGGAGTAGCAGGGCGTGGGCATCAGAATCTCATCGCCACTGCCTGCCAGAGCAGTCATCAACATGGAGGCCATTTCGCTGACGCCATTGCCGATAAAAATATCATCTATGGTGATATTTTGAAATCCCTTGCTTAAGTGATAATTCAAAATGGTCTCCCGTGCGGCTTTCATGCCTTTTACATCGCAGTAAGGCACCGCTTCATCCAGGTGCTCACTGACAGCCTTGCGGACACTGTCCGGCAAGGTAAAACCGAAGCTGGCCGGATTGCCGGTGTTCAGCTTCAGGACCGGAATTCCCTGGGCCTGCATCCGCAGTGCCTCTTCATATATCGGACCCCGGATATCCGAATGGATTTTCCGCACTCTGTCTGATTTTTGAATCATTTTCCAACAGCCCCTCTCTTTTTCGGCTATTATAGCATAGCCTATCAGGCAATGCAACCCTTTTGTCGCAAAAAACAAAGACGCCCCAACGAAAAACGGGACGTCTTCTTTTTTGCACCTATAGTGGGTTTTGTTTGATTTTTGCAAAACGGCGGGGGTATGCCCCGGGTGTGGACGACACTTTTTTCAGCACAATTACGCTGTGCACAGCATCATCAAAAGAAAATGCTTTACACGCTTCCAGCTGCAGTCCCAGCTTTTTGATAGCGTTTTTGGCTTCTTCCAGTTCTTCCCCGGCCGCAGAGCCCTTTAAGGCTACCACAAAACCGCCAACCTTGACATAAGGCGCTGTCAATTCCAACAGGATGTTAAGTCTTGCCACAGCCCGGGAGGTGGCTACGTCATAGGTCTCCCGGCAGGTTTCCACATTCTCCTCCGCGCGGGCTGTAATGCACTGCGCAGAAATCCCCAGCTCCGGCAAAACAGACGACAGCCATTGCATCCGTTTTCCCAGACTGTCCAACAGCGTCACTTTTGTATCGGGACAGGCAATGGCCAGCGGTACCCCGGGGAAGCCTGCACCGCAGCCCACATCGATCAGCGTTTTCCCTTGCAGCTCCACACAAGCCGCCACGGTCAGACTGTCCAGCAAATGCAGCTTTGCCACAGCTGTCTCCTCTGTGATCCCCGTAAGGTTCATGACCTCATTTTGCTTGACCATAGCACGGGCAAAGGCACACAGCTTTTGCAGCGTCTCTTCCGGAAGCGCCAAGCCCAGCGCCGGTAATCCGGCAGACAGCGTTTCCATCATTCCATCCGTCATTTCTTTTTGTCTGCCTCCAATCCTTCCTCGAACACATACTCTTCATCAAAGGGATCAAAGGCATTTTCTTCCTCATCATCCACATGGGCAGGCAGGTAGATTTCCTGCCAATACCAGCTCAGCAGCAAATCCGTCACCTCGCCGTAGGATCTGATGCCGCTTTCATCTCCGCTGGCCTGGATATACGCATCGTTAACGGTGTCTGCAAAACCCACCGCCTGCGGATCCAGCGTTTCCTGATAGTACGCCTGATAATTCGCCAGATCCTTACGCACCTGCTCGTTTAAGCCTTCGTAAAGCTTATTGGCGGCATTTGCCGCTGTGGAGGTGGAAATGGATGCAAGAGAATTATAGCAATAGCGGAAGGCCATAAAATAGCCAGAATACTGATAAATCGGGTCGGAATTTGCCGTGCTTGCCAAAAACGCCGCCAGATTGGCATCCCGTTCCGGTGCAATACACATCCGGTGCGCCATTTCGTGGCAGATCGTAAACGGCAGAGAAACCGCAGGGATATCGGGATTGACTGCTGCCTCACCTGTAAACGGCATGGTCACACCGGTAATTCCCATGGAAGAGTACATTCCGGCCCAGCCCAATTCCTTTACCGGCGTAGTGACACCGGAAAAAACCGAATAATTCTGCTGATATACCAAATTGTGGAAGCCTTCTGCCGCCTGCTCTGCAGATTCCCGGAAAGTGGGAGCCTGGATGCTTCCATCCGGATTTCGCGGTACCTGCAATGCCAATTCATTTGTCTTTTCCTGTAAATAGGTGGTGGCCTTAATCAGCGGCGTATCACCGTCTCCCACAACCACCATGTTCAGCCGAATATCCTCAGCCAAAGGTCCTGCATAGTAGTTCAGCCCGTACAGTCCGGTATGGGCGCACCACAACAGGCACGCAAAGGACAGTACCCATCCCAGCCACTGGATCACATTCCACTTCAGCAAAACCATTGCCACGATGGAAGCAAGGAACAAAACGATCAGCACGATCGCAAGCACCTGCCACAGGCAAAATGCCGCCTCAGCTGTCCATACTGCCAGAGTATCCTGAATCAGTCGGGTGATATACGGATAAAACATATCCACCAAAGCCTCATTGGAGGCAGCAAATTGGGTCAGGCCAAAGCTCAGCAAAAGCAGTGCCGCCGCAACAATATATCCGCGCCAATATTTCAAAGGAACAACCTCCTTATCCGGATAAATTTTCACTGGTACTTATTATAGCACATTTTTTTCAACTTGTCTGCCCTTTTTTTGAAAGATTGAGAAATTATGGCTCCGGACACCGTCAAAATCCGTCGAAGCACGGTTTGTAACCGAAAGACAGCCGGAATCATCCCACACTTTGCACAAAGATATGCAACTTTTCCATAAATCGGGAATTTGGGTGAAAGTGCACTTATTATTTACAAGGAGGAAAACATCATGCTTCTTACAAAGGAAGTAACTATGAATCTCAATTACCGGGGGGTTCCCATTGTGATGGATGCCCTGCAGGGTGACAGCGGTCGGGAATTGATCGTCCATCTTCTTTCCGGCGACGATTATTGGGAGATTCCCGACGATGCGGACGCGCTGATTCAGTATCGATGCGCCGACGGCTCCGGTGGTGCTTATGACACCCTGTCAGACGGATCTCCCGCCTATTCCACCGACGGTCATACCATCCGCATCTCCCTCATCGGGCAGTTGTTTGCCATGGCTGGCATCACAAGAATGCAGGTCACCTTTGTACGGCAAAGTGTTCAGCTGTCCACATTCCCGGTAGAAATCCGGGTGGCTTCTCAGGTGAATGCCGAAATTGCCGACAGCGAATACGTAAATTTAGCACAATGGCTGGACGAAAACAAAAAGGGTGACACCGGAGACTCCGGTGTGTACATCGGCGTAGAAGAACCCACAAACCCCAACGTCAACGTGTGGATCAACCCCAACGGGACAGGCTTTCCTGTCTATAACGGGGAGGTGCTTTGATGGCTGACATTCAAATCCCAATTACCGCCAACGGCACAACCACCCTCGCAACCGCCGGAAAATTCTGTGACAGAAATATTGCTGTCGCAGTAAACGTTCCCTCTCTTGCAGAAGAACTGGCGGCGCAAAAAGCAGAGAAAAACAGTATTTTGTCCAGATCGGTAATTGAAATCTACAACGATGAGATTACCACACTCGGAGAATACGCACTGTACGCCAACCGTTCCATGACAAAGGCAGTTTTCCCCAACGTTACAGTCGCATATTACTATTCCTTGGGTGCCTGTTCAGCCTTGAAGCATGTAGAATTTCACCGGCAAGTAACCCTGCATAACAGTATATTTCAGTATTCACAAAGCATTGAGAAGCTGGTACTGCGCAGTCAAACACGATGCTCCCTTGGCTCTGCTACCGCGCTGGCAAATTCGTCCTTTGCCAATGGCACAGGCTATATCTATGTGCCGGATGACCTTGTGGATCTCTACAAGGTATCCAACAACTGGGTAACCTACGCAAGTCAAATCAAACCGCTTTCGGAATTGGAGGAATAACGTATGGCTTATATTTTGAAAATAAAAGACCTGGACGGCAACTGGGTGGATATTCCTGCCATTGTCGGTCCCAAGGGAGAGCCCGGCGATGTATCCGCAGCCCAATTAGAAGGGCGGCTGGAAGATTTTGTTCTCAAAACTCAGCTGGAGGAACAGCTGGTGGATTACACCACGGAGGAAGCGGTGGATGCCAAGTTGACAGCAAAGCTTCCTGTACATCACATCAACGCCGTTGCCACGGTTGCAGACACAAGCGAAGAGGCTGCTCAGTGTATGACCTGGTACAATGCCCTAGGCAATCGACAGGCCGGTCGGTACGTACTGATCACCAACGGACAATACCGTTTTGTGGACATTTATCGCGCCACAGAAAACTACGGCGTTATTATGCTAACCTTCTATTCCGCCACCGGTGCGAACATTTCCTATGCGTCTGTCCGCAACGGCAGTCTGGACGCCTTCGTGAAAATGAGTCTGGACGGACACGCCCATGACGACCGCTATTACACCGAGGAAGAGGTGGACGAAAAGATCGCTAACATTGGCACCGGCGGCAGTGCCGGAATGCTTCGGGAATTCGACAGCGGTGCACTGGCGCAAAGCACGTATGTCTACAACGGCACGAAATCCAAACTCTACACGGTATCCGTTCTGAGTACATCCAACATCAAATATACCTGTGTAATTGATTATAAGCACGCAAAAAACGGTGGGCCCTTCTACACGCCTTTCGGGGGCATAACTGTGAGCTTCACCAGCAGCACTGTGACCTTCAACATCGCCGGAAACAGCGGGACATTGTTCCAGATCTGCGGCTATTACTAAGGAGGATGAGCCATGAAAAAAACAGCAAAAGGCTTGGTCGCCTATGTCAAGGCGCAGTTGGGCAAGCCCTACTGGTACGGTGCTTTCGGTCAGCTTGGAACGAAGGAATTTTACGAGCAGAAGAAGCGACAATATCCCAAGTATTACGACTGGGTATATGCAGTCGCCACAGCAAAACAGAAGGTACACGACTGCGTGGGTCTGATCAAAGGCTATCTGTGGTGCGACAGTCCGGAGGACACCACTCCGGTCTACAACAGCGCGCAGGATAAATCCGCCAACGGTCTGCGCACCGCCTGCAAGACGAAGGGCGAAATGGCAAAAATGCCGGACGTGCCCGGCCTGTTGGTGTTCTACGATAACCACGTGGGCGCGTACATCGGCGGTGGCGAGGTGGTTGAGGCCCGGAGCAGAAGATATGGCGTAGTGAAAACAAAGCTGTCAGACAGACCGTGGACGTCCTGGGGCTACTGTCCCTGGATCGAATATGAGGTTGCTGTGGAGGAGAAAACCACAACCGTCTGTCTGCCGGTATTGAAACGGGGCGCAAAAAATGACTGCGTCAAGGCAATGCAGATTCTCCTGATGGGCTATGGCTTCACAATGACAGACGGTAGCGGAAAGGTTTACGGTGCAGACGGCTCCTTTGGCGGCGCGACAGAACGTGCGCTGAAGGCTTTCCAAGCAGCAAACGGTCTCACCGCTGACGGCAGCTGCGGTCCGCAAACATGGAAAAAGCTGTTGGGAGTGTAAACATGGATCTGGAACACGAGCGTCGGCTGACGCAGGTAGAACAGCGGTCCAAATCCAACACCCATCGTCTGGAACGGTTGGAAGCCACCACCGAAGCTATCAACCGGCTGGCCGCTTCCATGGAAGTTATGGTCAGCAAGCAGGAGCAGGTGGTGCAGACAGTAGACAAGCTGGATGGCAAAGTGACCGCCTTGGAGAAAAAACCGGTCAAGCGGGTGGATGGTCTGGTGGATAAAATCATTTGGGCAATTTGCGCCGCTGTTATGACCTTTATTTTGGCAAAAATCGGACTGTAAGGAGGAAATATGGAATACGCAAACCTGATGCAATACGCATCCTGCGCTTTGGTGGTGATCGCCTGTCTGGTATTTGGCGTGAACATCGCCGTGGAAGTGGTAAAAAAGCTGTTTCCCAAGGTGCCCACCGCCTTTCTGGCCGCGGGTCTTTCCGTGGCACTAACTATGACGGCATTTTTCGCATGGGCCGCATGGAAACAGGTAACTGTTTTATGGTACCACGTGGCCGCAGCTCTGATTCTGGGAGTTTTTGTGGCATACGCTGCTATGTTCGGCTTTGACAAATTCCGTCAGGCATTGGATCGCTTGAAGGACTGGAAAAAATAAACTAAGCCCGCTTCGAGACTGAAGCGGGCTTTTCGTATGTAATTATTCTTTCAGCAGTTCCTCAAAAATAGGCAGGCTTTTTTCAATCATTTCCGGTGTGACACAATAGCAGATCCGGAAATATCCGGGACAGCCAAAATCATCGCCGGGAACTACCAGCAGATCCTTTTTCTTGGCCTTCTCTGAGAAGGCAGCCGCATCTGCCCCGGGTGCTTTGATGAACAGATAGAAAGCACCGTCCGGCTTTGCCATTTCATAACCGTAGGAAGTAAGCGCATCATACAGTCTCCGGCGATTCCGGTCATACGCCTCCAAATCCGGACGCAGATGCGTACAGCGGGCAATCACCTTTTGCCACATGCTGGGTGCACAGACATGACCGGCTATCCGGGCACTTCCGGCAACGGCCGCATACAATGCCTTGCTGTCCGCGGCAGTTTCCGGCACATAGACATAGCCGATTCGTTCCCCGGGCAGGGACAGAGACTTGGAATAGGAATAACAAACGACGGTATTGGGATAGATACAGGGCAGGAAGGGTACCTCCACGCCGTAGGAAAGCTCCCGATACGGCTCATCCGACACCAAATAAATGGGATGACCGAATTCCTGTTCCTTCTTCCGGAGCAATTCTGCCAAAGCCTCCAGCGTCTTGCGGGTGTAAACCACACCGGAGGGATTATTGGGAGAATTGAGAATAATGGCCGCGGTATTGGGATTCAGCATCTTCTCCAATTCCGTCAGCTGAATCTGAAAATCCGGCTCATCCGGGGGAACCACCTTGAAAATCAGTCCTGCCGCTTCCGCAAAGGGACGGTATTCCGGAAAGAAGGGTGCTACCGCCAAAATTTCCGCATTCTCCACCGCCAAGGCGCGGAACACAGCCGTCAGGCCGGGAGCCGCACCGCAGGTAATGAACAGATTTTCCGGCTTGACACCGGCATTATAACGGCGGTTTAAGTCATCACTGATAGCCTTACGGGCAGAAAGATCGCCTACAGCCGAAGTGTATCCGTGAATCTGCACAGAGTCCGTATCCTCCAGAATCCGGCGGATGGTTTCATCCACCTCCCGGGGAGCAGGAACCGATGGATTTCCCAAAGAATAATCGTACACATTCTCCCGTCCGACGATTTCCGCCCGACGGCAGCCGTATTCAAACAGCTCCCGAATACAGGAGCGATTGGAGCCCAGATGATACGCTTTTTGATTATACATAACAATCTCCTTTACCGCTGATTCAGCAGCTTTTGGGACAGCTCCAAAAATGCTTCCTTTTGGGAGCTGTTTTCCCACAGTATTTCTCCATGACCTTCATGCAGAAGTCCGGCCAACTCCAGACGGCGTCTGGTTTCCCGGGCAGTTCCCTCTCCCCCGTCAAACAAAAGCACTTGCTTTCCGAGGATTCGGGAGATTTCGTCCGCCACTAACGGATAGTGGGTACAGCCCAGCACCAACGCATCCAGCTTGTCTGCGTAGGGCTGCAGGATACCGCGCAGCAGCTGCCGCATTTCCTCCGTGTCCAGCCTTCCGGATTCCACCAGCTCCACCAGACCGGGAGCCGGAATCTTGCAAACGGTGGCATCCACAACAATGCGGTGCAGCAGGGAATCCAGCTTCTCCTCCCGCAGAGTGACCTCCGTTGCCATGATGCCAACCGTCCCATGAGGGAATCGGTCCAGTGCCGGCTTGATGGCCGGTTCAATCCCCACGACGATCAAATCCTTATATTTCTGCCGCAGTAAGCCGACAGCGGCCGCAGTTGCCGTATTGCAGGCAATCACCAGAGCCTTCAGTCTTGCGACATCCATCTTTTCCACCGCCGCCAGGGTCAGCTGAATAACCTCTTGGGTGGTCCGCTTGCCATAGGGGGCATTGGCAGAGTCCCCATAGTACAGGTACCGTTCCTCGGGCAGTATTTTCTTCAGGTGGCGCAATACGCTGATTCCGCCCAAACCGGAGTCGAAAACACCGATATAATCGCTTTTTTGATACACGGGGATCCCCCTTTCCGCGGATTTTCTTTATTGTAACAAATTCCGCACCGGCTTTCAATCCTTCCGTCGAAATTTTATACCGGCAGGGGTTTGATCTTCTTTCGGTAAATACGCAGGAACAGGAAAAGAGTCACCAAGGCGCTGACTATCTCCGCAATGGGAAAAGCCCACCACACCATAACCACATTTCCGGAAAGGCTCAGCAGATAAGCCGCCGGCAATAATACCAGCATCTGCCGGCAAACGGATGTGATTGTGGAGTAGATGCCGTTGCCCAGAGCCTGAAAAACCGCGCTGACGGAAATTCCCACCGCAGCCAGCGGAAAGGACAGGCTGATGGTTTTCAGCGCACCGCGGCCAATGTGCAAAAACTCCTCACTGGGGTGAAACATATTCAGAAGCACATCAGGAATCAGCTGGAACACCAAAAGACCCAACGCCATGATTCCCATGGCAGTAACGGTTGCCCGTTTCAGCGTGCCGGTGATCCGACGGGGATTTCGGGTGCCGAAATTATATGCCATGATGGAGATGGTTGCATTGTTTATGGCAAACAGCGGCATAAAGAAGAAGCTTTGCAGCTTGAAATAGATTCCAAAAACACCGGTGGCCGTTTCGTTCAGCCCCTGCAGAATCTGATTCACGGAGAAATTCATCACCGAGCCAATGGCCACCATGATCACCGAGGGAATTCCCACTGTCAAAATCGGCACCAGAGTTTCCTTTTTCGGCTTCCAATACTTCCACCCCAAACGGATGTCCGGATTGCATTTGAAATTGAGTATCACCGCCAATATCGCCGCAAGCCATTGTCCCGTAACCGTTGCAATAGCCGCACCTGCAAGACCCATGGCCGGAATGCCCAATGGCTCTACACCGAAGATAAACACAGGGTCCAAAAGAATATTCGTAATGGCGCCGCAGCCCTGTGTGATCAGGGTATATGCGGTGCGTCCCGACGCCTGCAACAGCCGTTCGCCAAGGATCTCCACAAAAATACCCATACTGAAGACAGTGCAGATCGTTAAATAGTCGATACCGCCTTCCACCACCGCAATATTATTCGATTGAATCGAAAAAAACGGTCTGACGCCAAAGATACCGAAAATAATAAAGGCAACTGTGACGATGCTCGCCAGCAGAAAGCCGTTTCCCGCGGAACGGTTTGCTCTTTCCTGCTCCCCTTCTCCCAAGGATTTGGAGAGAATGGCGTTTACACCCACACCGATACCGGTAGCAAAACCGATTTGGATATTCTGAATGGGAAAAGCAAGACTCAACGCTGTGACTGCATTCTCTGAAATACGGGAGACGTACAGGCTGTCCACCACATTATAAAGGGCCTGCACCAGCATTGCCATCACCATGGGGATTGCCATGTTCAGCAGCAGCCGTCCCAGCGGCATCGTGCCCATTTTGTTTTCTCTCAAAGACTTTCTATTATTCATTACGTTTCCTTTCCTATGGACTTTTTACACGAACTGCCGTATTATACCCCATTTTCAGCATTTTTGCAACAGATTCGCACAAAAAACCCGCTGCGAAAAAACGCAGCGGGTTATTGCCAAATTCATTACAGATACTTCTTAACATCCTCGGAAGCAAACGCCGGATCATCAGAGATGGTAATGGTGATGTTCATGTTGTTGGTTTGTGCAAAAGCTGCACACCAAGCCACAAATTCCTCACCCTTTGCCCGGTCTGTGCCGATGGTTTTATAAAGATTGTCGATGTATACATTGGTAATATCAAAATTGCCGGCATGCAAACCGCTTAAGAAGCCCTTGAGCATATCGCTGTTGCTGATGGCATACTCCTCAGAGTCCACCAAACGGACACGGTAGTTCACATCATAGGTCAGTTTTTTGCCGTATTCGATACAAACCACGTCGCCAGTTGCCTGACTAACAGTTTCGTTAATGGAATCGATCAGTTTTTTGGTCTTACCGGAGCCCTTCAGGCCCATAATCACTTTAATCATCGGAATCGTCCTCCTTTGCTCAGCCAGTTCACTGGCTGTATGGTCATTTTACCAGTTGAAGAAAGATTTTGCAAGAGGTATTTTATGAATTTCGTGACAATTTTAATTATTTTTCGTAGCCGGGCTTGCCCAACAGCTGGAACATATTCCGCTTATAGAATTCCACACCGGGCTGATTGAAGGGATTTACTCCCAAAATGTACGCGGAAACGCCGCAGCACAGCTCAAAGAAATAGAACAGTTCGCCCAGTTTTGCATCGTTCAGCTCTCCCATTTCCACGGTGATAACGGGAACACCGCCGTCCACATGAGCTGCCAAAGTGCCCAGATAAGCCTGCTCATCCACAAAGTCCAGCTGCTTGCCGGCCAAATAGTTCAGACCGTCCAGATTCTTTACATCGGAACCGACCACAGCCACCTGTTCCGGTGCATCAAAGCGGATCATCGTCTCAAAGATGTTCCGTTCACCCTGCTGAATCATCTGACCCAGAGAATGCAGATCTGCTGTAAATTCCACAGAAACGGGGAAAATACCCTTTCCGTCCTTACCCTCAGACTCTCCGAAGAGCTGCTGCCACCAGCCGCCCATCATTTTATAGCCGGGCTCCCAGGAAGCCATGATCTCGGTGGTCTTGCCATTGCGGTACAGGAGATTACGAATACCTGCATACAGCCAAACGGGGTTCTCGAAGGAACGGACTCTGTTGTACTGCTCCTTGGCTTCAAATGCACCGCGCATTACCTGACGGATGTCCATGCCGGCAACGGCCATGGGCAGCAGACCCACAGCAGTCAGCACGGAAAAACGTCCGCCGGCTGCCGGAGGGATCACGAAGGTTTCCCAGCCCTCCTCCGTTGCCATTTGACGCAGTGCGCCCTTGGCAGGGTCGGTGATGGCATAAATGCGGCGGTTGGCTTCGTCAGTTCCGTACTTGCGCTCCAGGAGCCATTTCAGCGCACGGAATGCAATGGCAGGCTCCGTAGTTGTGCCGGACTTGGAGATCACCGCCAAAGAAAAGTCCTTGCCTTCCAGCAATCTCTGCAGCTCATTCCACGCACGGGTGGACAGGGTGTTTCCTGCGAAATAGATCTGCGGGTTGCCTCTGCCCTTGCCGATATTATGGTTACAGCCCTGCATCAGCTCAATGGCCGCACGGGGTCCCAAATAACTGCCGCCGATGCCGATTACCACAAACACGTCGCTGTTGCTGCGGATTCTGTCAGCCGCGCGGCGAATGCGCTTCATTTCCTCGGTTTCCTCTGCCACGGGCAGGTCCAACCAACCCAAAAAGTCGTTGCCGTCGCCGGTGCCGTTGGTCAACGTTTCATGGGCAGCCGCAACCTCCTGCTCCACCGCCAACAGATCCGGCAGGGACAGCTGACCCCACACATTAGAAATATCTACTTTTATCATATTGATGATTCCTTTCCACCATAATTTTTGACTATATCTTACCGCAAAAAGGACGGAAACGCAAGGGGGAAAGGAAAAGTTCTGTAAGTATTTTTGCCCTCAAGCCTTTCCCGGGGTGGGCTTTTCTGCTATCCCGCCGCATCCGGCATCATCGGTTTTTCCTTCCCAAATAGCCAAAACCTCCGGCCATCCGGAGGCTTTTTGATCATCATGCATCAAAGAAATCATGGATTTTCATCTTTTTCATGGATGGCTTGCTACGCCAAAAGGCTCGTGTCCTTTTGATTTTTTGCAATACTTCCTCATCATCCAAACGATTGATTTTCTCTAATTCGCTGATACGACTATTTCCTTTGAATTTTCTAGACCATTTTCTCGCATACGACTTCGCTATTTCTATATCCTGCAGTTTTTGATAAAACAGCACTTGCTTTGCCGCCTCTTGAACATATTGCGTTACTTCGTGGGTAAACTGTTCCTCATTGTGGTACTCGATAAAATTTCCAATCCGCATTTCGTTCCCAAAAGGAAAATCGTAGGAGATGTTTTCCCGTTCGTTCCACAGAAAATGAAGCACTACATTTAAGTATGTTCCTTTTGCATATGTCGATGGCTGAAATTCAATCACAGTGAAAAAATAGCCATTATCATCGACATATATTCTGGAAGCGCCTTTTTGAAAGACTCCCAGAGGCAATAAAATATCTTTGCACAGATTCTTGATTATTTGTTTGTGGGGTTCGATGGCCATATTATTCACCGCCTTTTCTTTTAGTATATCATAGGCAAGTAAAATTGACAAGAAAAAGCGGGCGGTTGATAACCCCCGCTGAGAGATGTTTTATTTAGGAAGAAGATATGTTATATTTGTTGTGGTGATATATATGGAAAAACCGCAACGAAAATTAAACCGTTTGCAGGAATTTGATTATAGGGAAATTGGGTGCTATTTCATTACATTATGCACCCACGACCGTGCCCAGTTATTTGAAATGGAATTTCCCGTAGGGAATGGCCTATGTGCCGTTCCAGAGACGCTTGCAAATCAAATGATCCACAAATGGATACAGGAAATCCAAAATAAATTCCCCAATATTGTGATCGATAAATATGTGGTAATGCCGGATCATTTGCATTTGATCGTAACGATTAAGGAACGGCACACAGGCCGTTCCCTACCGGATGTGATGCGGTATTTCAAAACCATAACTACCAACGCCTATATTCGCTGTGTCAAGCAAGGCGATTTGCCACCGTTTGACCGTAAATTATGGCAAAAATCCTATTATGACCATGTGATACGGAATCAGCAGGATTACAATGAGATTTGGGAATACATAAACAATAATCCGTTAAAATGGATGTTGATCTACAATAACGATTGGTAGGGAATGGCCTGTGTGCCATTCCGCGAAATCGATATTGTTCATTAACGGAACGACACGCAGGTCGTTCCCTACGCCGCGGCGTCTAACATATTCTCAATGAAGATGCCGTAGCCGGTAGTGGGGTCGTTGACGAGGACGTGGGTCACTGCACCGATGAGCTTTCCGTTTTGGATGATAGGGCTGCCGGACATGCTGATGTCAAGTAGGGGACAAAAGAATTTTGTGTTTTTCTGCAGATTTTATGCGCTTTTGCAGGTAAAAGGCAGGTTTTTGCATACATCACCCGGAATCCCTAAGTTGACATAGATGAAATGTCGAAAATGCCGTATTTTAAGACTTCTCGCATTTTCGACAAATTCTGATTTTTGGGGGTGCGCAAGTGTCTATCCCCATAAAGGGTAATTTTTAAGGCCTCCGGAACCTCCGGAGGCCTTGCTTGTTGCGTGTAATAATGTGAGGTAGTTTTAGCAGTATTCCAAAACACGTCTTGCCGTGTATTCATCGGTGATAAGCGTGTCGATCATTTTTGTTTGCAGCGCGCCGGCAATGGCTTCGGCCTTTTCTTTCCCACAAGCAATG
>SVMA01000005.1 GCA_015067635.1 Oscillospiraceae bacterium
GACCCAGGGAGAACTCGGTCATGGGCATCAGCAGAGCGTTACCGCCGCCGGCTGCAGTACCCTTAACGTTCATGGTGGGGCCGCCGGAGGGCTGACGCAGAGCGCCGCCGGCATTCTTGCCGATGTAACCCAGACCTTCGATCAGACCCAGGGAAACGGTGGACTTACCTTCACCGAAGGGGGTGGGAGTGATTGCGGTGACCTCGATGAACTTGCCGTCGGGCTTATCCTTCAGACGGTTCATAACCTTGATAAAATCAATCTTGGGAGTCTTGCCGTAGGGGATGATTTCTTCGGGGAGAAGGCCCAGCTTCTCACGGAAGAAGTCCACAGAGGGAAGAGTCTTTTCTGCTTCCTCTGCGATTTGCCAGTCCTTGTAAACGGTGGGGTCCAGTTTGACAAAACCCTTCTCGTCCACATACTTGCCGTCAACGAAATTGATTGCCATGGTAGTTTCCTCCTTTTTTTGTTGCCCAGGGTCTTAACTAACCCCCAGGAACTATGTTATTTTCGGCTCTGCACATTATACCCATGTGTCACCCAGCGCCTTTTCGATAAAATTTTATCGGTACGGGGGTATTGTACCACCACAGGTGCTTTTTGTCAACGGGTTTTCGTACATTTCCGAAGGATTTACGTTTTATTTTGCCTCCAGAATGGCGCTGCTGCGAATCAGCTGCATTGCCTTGGAGGTGAGCACGCTGCGACGTACAGCGGCTTCAAATTCTGCATCAAAATAGGGCTTCAGCTGCTCTACAGTCATGTTATTCTGGCGGCAAATGAGGGCAATGGCTTCTCCCATTTCTTCCTCACTGACCTCCAGGTTTTCCAGACGGATGATCTGTGCGACAGCAGCCTGATTGCGAAGGGCTGCTTCCGCGGCAGGATAGGCATCCTTGTGCAGGTCTTCCTTGGTGATGTTCATAAAGGAGCAGTACATATCTAGAGTCAGCCCCTGCTGGGAAAGCTGTGCCTGCATATTTTGCAGCTGCTGCTCCACCGCATCCTCCAGTTCGTTGGGATCGACGGTGTAATCAAGCGTAGCGGCAGCCTGCCGGAGGAGCCGGTCCTGCAGGTCCATTTCTCCCCGTTCATCGGCATAGGATTGCAAACTATCCTTCAGCTTTTGACGCATTTCTGCCAAGGTTTCACAGCCGCCCACTTCTTTTGCAAAGGTGTCGTCCAGTTCATAGGCAGATTTGATGCGGATTTGGTGGATCTTGCACCGGAATTGGGCTTCCCTTCCTGCCAAATTCTCTGCGTGATATTCTTTTGGGAAGGTGACCTTAACGGTCACTTCCTCTCCGGGAACCTTGTCCAGCAGCTGCTCCTCAAAGCCGGGAATGAAAGCACCGCTGCCCAGGGTCAGCGTTTGATGCTCAGCAGTACCGCCGGCGAATTGTGCTCCGTCGCAGAAGCCGGCATAATCCAGAACCACCTCGTCTCCGTTTTGGGTAGGACGGTCAGTGACCTCGGCGATGCGGGGTGTTTGCTGCTGCAGGCGCTGAAGCTGCTGCTCGGTTTCTGTGTCTGTAACGATGTGGCGGTCATATTCAGCGGTTAAGCCACGGTAAGTAAATGCCATGTAGATATTCTCCTTATACAATAATAAAAGGACAATCCAGCACAGCACTGAATTGCCCAGACGGTCGGCATAATAAGGCCACATTTCCCCGCGGTCAGTCCGCGAAATCCGTCAGTCGTGTGGTCCGTAAGCATCATATAACGAAAAGCGAATTTTGTCAAGAGGGAAAATAAATTGCGGAAAAGCTATTGACAAAGGCCGGCAAATATGGCAATATATTGTGTAGTGCGAGGAATAAAAACACAACATGTAGTTTTAATATTTACTGCATAAAAATCCGAAAGAAAGAACGGTGGAGAAAGATGATTCATAGTATTATCAAGCGCGACGGTCGCGTAGTGCTGTATGAGCAAGGCAAGATAGCGGCCGCAATTTTGAAAGCCATGGAGGTTTCCGGAGAAGGCAATGCTGCGGATGCTGCCCGTGTAGCCAATGATGTGCAGTTGGCGCTGGAAAGCCGTTTTACCACCGATTCTCCTCATATTGAAGTGATCCAGGACGCGGTAGAGCAGCAGCTGATGAACCACGGCTTCAATGCTGCCGCCAAGGCCTATATCCTTTACCGCGCCAACCGTACCCGTGCGCGGGAAGCCAGTACCTCTTTGATGAAGACCATTGATGAGATCACCAATATCGATGCCCGTATCAGCGACATGAAGCGGGACAATGCCAACATTGACGGCAACACCGCAATGGGCTCCATGCTGCAGATCGGTGCGGCCGGCGCCAAGGCGTATAATGAGATGTATTTGCTCCGCCCCGAGCATGCCAAGGCATATCGGGAAGGGGACATCCATATCCACGATTTTGACTTCTACTCCCTGACTACGACATGCTGTCAGATCGATATCTTAAAGCTGTTCCACGGCGGCTTTTCCACCGGTCACGGCTATCTGAGAGAGCCTCAGAGCATTCAAAGCTATGCGGCTTTGGCGGCGATTGCCATCCAGTCCAACCAGAATGACCAGCATGGCGGTCAGTCCATCCCCAATTTTGACTATGCTATGGCAGAGGGTGTTGCCAAGACTTACCGCAAGGCATTTTCCCGCCGTCTGCGGGATGTGGTGGAGGATTATTTGGATCTGCCCGATGAGAGCGAGCAAATTTCCGCCATTCTTGCACAGGTGGAAGAGACCACCGGAGAAACAGCCAAGCTGGAAAGCAGCAAGGCATATACCGATTGCCTTGTAAAGGCGCTTTGTGAGAAGTATTCTGTGGATAATGCCACGGCAGTCAAGCTGGTGGAACGGGCTGCAAAGCGGTCTGCACAGAAAACGGACCGGGATACCAAGCAAGCCATGGAGGGCTTTGTCCACAACCTGAACACCATGCATTCCCGTGCCGGTGCCCAGACTCCGTTCTCTTCCATCAACTACGGTACGGATACTTCTCCGGAAGGCAGAATGGCCATCCGTAACATTCTTCTGGCATTGGAAGCCGGTCTGGGTCATGGCGAGACCTGTATTTTCCCCATCCATATTTTCAAGGTAAAGGAAGGGGTCAACTACAACGAAACAGATATTAATTACGATTTGTTCCGGCTGAGTATGCGGGTCAGCGCAAAGCGCCTGTTCCCCAACTATACTTTCCTGGATTCTCCGTACAACCTGCAATACTATGTCCCCGGCAGACCGGAAACGGAAATCGCAACCATGGGCTGCCGTACCCGTGTCATGGGCAATGTCTATGATCCCACCCGTCAGATCGCGTATGGCCGCGGAAATCTGTCCTTTACCTCTATCAACCTGCCCCGTTTGGCGATTGAGAGCAATGGCGACGAAAAGGTATTTTACGAAAAACTGCAGGCTATGCTGGAATTGGTTGCCCAGCAAATGCTGGACCGTTTTGAGATCCAGGCCAACAAGCACATTTACAACTATCCCTTCCTCATGGGTCAGGGCGTGTGGCTGGATGCGGACAACCTGTCCATGGATGAGGATCTGCGGGAAGTGCTGAAGCACGGCACCTTGTCCATTGGCTTTATCGGTTTGGCGGAAACCCTGACTGCACTTTATGGTCAGCACCACGGACAAAGCGAGGAACTGCAGAAGAAGGGCCTGGAGATCGTTGGCTTCATGCGGGAGTACTGCGATAAGAAATCTCAGGCAATGAAGATGAACTTTACGTTGCTGGGAACACCCGCAGAGGGGTTGTCCGGTCGGTTTATCCGACTGGATAAGAAGCGTTACGGTAAAATTGCCGGCGTTACCGATCGGGAGTATTACACCAACAGCTTCCACATCCCTGTATGGCATCCCATTTCCGTGTACGATAAGATTCGTCTGGAAGCGCCTTACCATGCACTGTGCAATGCCGGTCATATCAGCTATGTGGAGCTGGACGGCGATGTGGCACACAATGTAGAGGCTTTTGAGGCGGTGGTACGGTGCATGCATGATGCAGGCATTGGCTACGGCTCTATTAACCATCCGGTAGACCGGGATCCTATCTGCGGATACGTGGGGATCATTGGAGATGTATGTCCCCGTTGCGGCCGTCGGGAGGGAGAACAGATTGATCCCGAAACCGTTGATCAGTTAAAGAGAAAGTATCCTGAAATGCCGGCATTTCAGGGAATTCGATAAGGAGGAACGATTATGACTGTCAAAACCATGAGCGAAAAAATGGGTCAGGGTGTAGGCTTTGAACGGATTCGCCGCATCACCGGCTATTTGGTGGGCACCATGGACAAGTGGAATGATGCCAAACGGGCGGAAGAGCGCGACCGCGTGAAGCACAGCACGAAGAATGATGCTTGATTTGTCCGGTATTGTCAGCGACAGCATTGTGGACGGACCGGGGATTCGGGTGACCGTATTTTCTCAGGGTTGTCCCCATCATTGTCCCGGCTGCCACAATCCGGAAACCTGGGACTTTGGCTGTGGCACACAGCTGACTGTACAGCAGGTGCTGGAGATCGTGCAAAGCAATCCTCTGTGCCGTGGCGTGACCTTTTCCGGCGGAGAGCCTTTTGCTCAGGCGGAGGGTTTTGCGGAGCTCGCAAGGCTGCTGAAATGCCGCGGCTATGAGGTGGCGTCCTATACAGGATATACCTTTGAGCAGCTGTATACCGGTACACCGGCACAGCGGCAGCTGCTGGAAACCATTGACGTACTGATCGACGGACCGTTCCTGATGGCAGAAAAGAGCATGGAAGTCAGCTTCCGCGGCAGTAAGAATCAGCGGATTCTGGATGTTCCTGCCAGCTTGGTGTCAGGAATCGCAACGCCCGTGACCAGTCCCCGTTGGATGGGAGAATATGCATAAAAGCGAGGTAACCCCACGGTTGCCTCGTTTGTTTGCGGATAAAGCATTGACATACCCAGCGGCTAATGTATAATGTAAATATAGAGAAATAACCGAAAGGTTTTGGAGGAATCTACCATGAAAGAGTTTTCACCGGATTTATACAACGAATACCTGCTGCGTAACCGCAAGCCCAAACTGGCATTTGATGAGCAGGCGGATTATGAAGCCTGGCGTCAGCAGGTCAAGGAAAAGCTGACAGAGCTGTTGGGAGACATGCCCGAGGAAAAAGTGCCGCTGAATGTCCGCGTGGAATGGGAAAAGGAACACGATACCTTTATTGAGAAGCGGATCATTTTTGATACCGAGCCCTTTGCTTCAGTTCCGTGCCATTTGTGGGTGCCCAAGGCGGCCAAGAAGCCCTGTCCTGCGGTGATTTGCCTGCAGGGGCACTCTACCGGCATGCACATTTCCATGGGCCGTGCCATTTACGAGGAGGACAAGGAACTGATTTCCGGCGGTGACCGGGATTTTGCACCGCAGATTGTTAAGGAAGGCTATGCTGCGTTGGTTTTGGAGCAGAGAGCTTTTGGCGAACGCTGCAGTGAAAAGGTAAACACATCGACGACATGCGTGCATCCGGCGATGGTCAGCCTGTTGGTGGGACGGACATTGCTGGGCGGACGTGTTTGGGACGTTTCCCGTGCCATCGATGTGTTGGAAACTCTTCCGGAAATCGACAACGACCGCATCGCCTGTATGGGCAACTCCGGCGGCGGTACGGCTACATATTATGCCGCCTGCATGGATGAACGAATCAAGATCGCAATGCCGTCCTGTGCGGTATGCACCTTTGAGCAGTCCATCGGAATTATGCGGCACTGTGACTGTAACTATCTGCCCGGTATGCAGAAGTATTTTGATATGGGCGAAATTTCCTGCCTGATTGCCCCCAGAAAGCTGGTGGTTGTCAACGGCAAGGAGGACAACGGATTCCTGCTGCCGGGCGCATTGGAAGCTTTCCGGGTGATCCAGAAGGTCTATGAGAAGGCCGGCTGCAAGGATAATTGCGTGCAGATTATCGGTCAGGAGGGTCATCGGTTCTATGCAAATCCTTCCTGGAATGTTTTCAGAGAAATGTCCGGATGGAGTGTATAAGGCGTGCTGAAAAAAGCAACCGCACCTTGAGGGGTGCGGTTGTTCGTTATTTACCCAGTTCTTTGTTTCGCTTGTAGGCGGCGGCAACACACTCCATTGCGGCGGCACGGAAGCCGTTTTGCTCCAGTACACGAATACCGGCAATGGTGCTGCCACCGGGAGAGCAAACAGCATCCTTCAGTGCGCCGGGATGCTCACCGGAGCTAAGCAGCATTTTTGCGGCACCTTCCATGGTAGCGGCGGCGTATTCAATGGCTTTGGCGCGGGGAAGGCCACAGGCCACAGCTCCGTCAGCCAATGCTTCCAGGAACAAATACATATAGGCAGGACCGCTGCCACTCAAAGCGCTGGCGGCATCAATTTGTCCTTCTGCCAAATTGTCTATCAGTCCGCAGGGAGTCATATCCGCCAGCCAGTCTGCCAAGACAGCCGGATCTACCAAATCGTTGTGGCAGTAGAGAATGACACCCTTGCCTACGGCAGTAGGTGTATTGGGCATGATGCGGATGATAGGCAGCTTTGTGCCGACCATGGCTTCGATTTGAGAAATCTCCAGACCGGCGGCAATGGTAATCAGCAGGGGCTTTTTCTCTGCCAGAATTCCCTGCAAAGGCTTCAGACAGCCTGCCATCATCTGGGGTTTGACCGCCAGAAAAATTCGTTGACATTCTGCTGCAACTGTGGAATTGTCAGCATAAGTGATGCCCAGCGCGGATGCCAGAAGCTTTGCTTTTTCGCTGGGGTCAGCGATGGCAATATCCTTCGTGGAGCTGCACAGAGCCCGGGCAAGGCTGGAGCCCATATTGCCGCAGCCGATAAAACCGTATTTCATAAGAGCCTCCTTATCGGATGTGTCCGTTTCCGCGGACAATGTACTTGTAAGTGGTCAGTTCCTTCAGGCCCATAGGACCGCGGGCATGAAGCTTTTGGGTGGAAATACCCATTTCACAGCCCAAGCCAAATTCACCGCCGTCGGTGAAACGGGTGGACGCATTGACATAGACCGCGGCACTGTCCACACCGGCGGTAAAGATTGCTTCTGCTTCCGGATTACCCGTGACGATGGCTTCGCTGTGACCGGTGGAATGGGAAGCAATGTGCCTGACGGCCTCATTCACATCCTCCACACACTTAACCGCTAAAATATAGTCCAAAAACTCGGTGTCAAAGTCGGTTTCGGATGCCGGTGTGCCCGGAATGATGGCAGAGGCAAAGGCATCCAAACGCAGCTCCACCTGAGGAATCCGTTTTGCCAGCATGGGTAAAAATTGGGGAGCAATTTCCTTATCCACCAACAGTACTTCCTCTGCGTTGCATACGCTGGGTCGGCTGGTCTTGGCATTTTCGACAATGTTCAGCGCCATCTGCAAATCTGCGGACTTTTCCACATACACATGGCAGATGCCGGTGCCGGTGGCGATACAGGGAACGGTTGCGGTTTGGACGCAGGCGTTGATTAAGCCTGCACCGCCCCGGGGGATCAGCAGATCCACATAACCGTTGGCGGTCATCAAAGCGGTGGCACTGTCCCGGGAAGTGTCCTGCACCAGATTGATGGCATTTTCTGTAATGCCCAGCCCGGAAAGTCCGGTCTTAAGGGCCTTTACAATAGCGTTGGCACTGCGGAAGGCTTCTTTGCCGCCCCGAAGGATACAAACATTGCCGCTTTTCAGCGCCAAAGCCGCGGCATCACCGGTAACATTGGGACGGCTCTCATAAATGATGGCAATAACGCCAACAGGAACGGAAACCTTTTGAATTTTCAGACCGTCCTTGCGGATGTGTTCATCCAGCAGAAGTCCTACCGGGTCCGGCAGGGCCGCCACATCCCGAATTCCCTGTGCCATGGCGGCAATGCGGTCGGGAGAGAGGCGGAGACGATCCAGCATCACTTGGGAAATGGAGTCCTTGGCGGCATCCAGGTCCAGTGCGTTGGCATCCAAAACATCCTGCTGACAGGCGAGCAGGGCATCTGCCATTGCCAGGAGCGCTTCATTTTTTTGCACCGTGGTCAGTCGGGCGATATCTGCCCTGGCAGCCTTGGCATTTTTCAGCATTTCCTTCATAGGCTTTTCCTCGAAAAAGTTGTGCCCACAGCCTTACCGTCCAAAATATCATAAAGATTTTCCGGGCGGCTGCCGTTGGCAATGACCATGTCACAGTCACAGCTAAGGCAAATCTCTGCGGCGTGCAGTTTTGTGACCATGCCGCCGGTGCCTTGGGTGGTGGAGCTGACGCCGGCCAGTGCAAGAATTTTATCATCCACTTTGGTCACCCGGCTTAAGAGAACGGCGTCCGCGTGGTAATGGGGATCCGCGGTATAAAGTCCGTCAATATCGGAAAGCAATACCAGAAGATCTGCACGGATGCTTCTGGAGACCATAGCGGCCAAAGTATCATTATCACCGATGACGATTTCGTTGGTGGCGATGGTATCGTTTTCGTTAATGATGGGAAGTACCCCCAGCTCCAGCAAACGGTTCAGGGTGTTAATGAAGTTGCAGTGGCGGGTCTCGTTATCCATGTCCTCTCCGGTAATCAGCAGCTGAGCCACAGTGTGGTGATATTCGCTGAACAGCTTGTCGTATGTATACATCAGCTCGCACTGTCCCACAGCGGCGGCGGCCTGCTTGGAGGGGATATCGGTAGGTCGCTGCAGCAGTCCCAGCTTACCAACGCCCATGCCAATGGCGCCTGAGGATACCAAAATCACCTCATGACCGGCATTTTTAATGTCGCTCATGATTTGACACAGGCGTTCCACCCGCCGGATATTCAAATGTCCGGATGCGTGCGCCAGCGTGGAGGTACCGATTTTTACAACGATACGCATAAAATCCCTCCCAGAAAAATATATTTTTCTTATTGTATACCTTTTTCACCGGAAAGTAAAGCAAAATAAGCGGAAAAACCAAAATCCCCTGCACGTATCCTTTGCCCCCTCTGAGGAGGGGGCAAACAATGTCATTGCGAACTAGTGACCGATGTCACTGGTGTGGCAATCCGTATCCTACAGCAGCAAAGATGCTGCGTGGCTCATAAGAGCCGCAAGGAAACGGATTCCCACGCCAGTTTGAGAACTGGCTCGGAATGACACGAACCTGGAGGTCTTTTGCATCTTGGATATACCAAAGGGAGAGCCAAGTGGTGCAGTTTCTGTACAAAAAATCCCCGTTCTTACGAACGAGGATTTTTGGCTGTCACACATCGCCGATGGACTGTTTATTGCGCTCTTTTATTGCTTTGGCTAAGGCCGCGTTATCTTTTACCAAATCGTAGACCGCACAGGCCAAGAGCTTGGAAGCAGTGATATAAACAAACTCCTTGTCTGTGACGGAGAAGTCCTTGCTGTGCAATGCGCCCTCAAAACCGCCAATAGTAGGCTGAATTGCCGGAATGAGATTGCTCACATCACCCATATCGGTCGATCTCGTCATATCCTGATAATGGTCAATGCTTTCCGGGGTTAAAAACATAAGCGCATTCTCTTCAAAAACATCGGAGAGGTTTTCGTCCTGCTTTAGCGGTGCGTAGCCTCGGATGTTTTCAATGTGACATGCTGCACCCACCGCCATAGCACCGGCTTTGGCTGCATTATCCACCTTTCGGCAGGCGTCAGTCAGTGCCGGAACGTTGGAGGCGCGCACATAAGTATCCATTACTGCTTCCCCGGGGATTACATTCACCAAATCACCACCGTTGGAAATAATGGGGTGAATACGAACTCTGTCGGAATCCTGAAAGGTTGCCCGATTGGCGTTGATACCGGCAATGGTCATCACAGCGGCGTCCAGGGCGTTTATTCCGTTCCAGGGCTCACTTCCGTGGGCGGACTTCCCGGAGAAGGTAATCTTCTTTGCTTCAAAGACAAGACTTGTGCCGCGCATGAACAAACGGGGCTGTGGAGTCATGGCCTGGGCATGAAGCATCATTGCAATGTCGATGCTGTCAAAAATACCAAGGTGGATCAATTCCTGTTTGCCGGACATATACGTAATGACTCCGCTGTCAACCAGGTGACGCCGATAATCCAACTCCACAAATTCCTCAGCCGGAACGGCCAGGAACGTAATCTTACAGCTGCAAGCGTCTAACATTCCGCTTTTAACGATGCCGTAGGCGGCACCGACCATTTAGGTGACATGCACGTTATGACAACAGAAATGGGCAGCACCGGTAACCGGATCGGCATAAGGATGCTCGTAGCATTTGACAGCGTCCATTTCGCCGATGATGCAAATGTTGATATCTGCGTTGGGGTCACGTACAGTACCCATGACACCGGTCACAGCCAGATTTTCCTGATAGGGGATACCCAGTTTTGAAAACACTTCCTTAACGTAAGCACTGATTTTTGTTTCCTTAAAGCCCAATTCCGGATTGCGCAGGATATATTCGCCGCAGGCAATGATTGCCTCTGCGTTACGGTCGATTGCTTCCATGATTTTCTGCTTCATTTGTTTCACCTCTGGGAGCATTATAGCATATATATATGGAAATATTGCTATCGCAATATGAAGGAAATTCGACGGCAAGTTTTGCAGATTCACTTTTCTTCTTCCCAATGCCCATATCAAGCCAAAACACCAGCCATAACGGCTGGTGTTTTGGTTGGTGGGGGAGGACGGATTCGCTTTTCTGCGGAAAAGCCACGGCGGTTGCGAGTGTCCACCGGACACTCGCTAAGAGCCGCCTTTCGAATCCGCCCCCCAAATGCCCATATCAAGCCAAAAACACCAGCCGATAAGGCTGGTGTTTTTATTGGTGGGGGAGGACGGATTCGAACCATCGAAGCGATACGCAGCAGATTTACAGTCTGTCCCCTTTGGCCACTCGGGAACTCCCCCAAATATGAAATTTTGTTAAGTCCGGCTGGGCGGTATTGTGGAGCCGGTAGACGGACTCGAACCCCCGACCTGCTGATTACAAATCAGCTGCTCTACCAACTGAGCTATACCGGCAACTCAAACAGAACATGCTTATTATAGCGATGGAAGGCGTGTTTGTCAAGTATTATTTTGCGTTTTTTTGAAAAACCCGACGGCTTTACAGAGGCAGTGTCATAAGAAGCAAAGAGGCGATTTTTCAAAAGGGTTTCCGTATAAAAAAGAGGCGAACATTGCGTTCGCCTCTTCGCTTTTTTACAGCTCGATATCCAGTTTTGCAACCACTGCGGCACAGCGGGGACACAGGTCGTCTGCTCCGGCAGCTTCGGAGTGCATCCAGCACCGGGGACACTTAGTGCCCTTGGCTTCGGATACGGCAATGGTCAGGGCGGGGAAGTTGACACCAACGCCAACCTCTGCACCTTCCTCGGCTTCCGACCAGTCACAGGCGGAAACGATGCAGATCTCTGCCAGATTGACACCTTCGCAGGCAGATTTCAGGGCGGCATCACTGGTTTCCAGTGCCACATGGGCTTCCAGCGCCTTGCCGATACGCTTATCGGCACGGGCCTTTTCCAAAATGCCGTTGACATCCTGACGCAGCTTCACGACGGTTTCCCACTTGTCCATGGCCTGAGCATCCAGCGTGTAAGCAGAGAAGTCTTCAGGCATCTGGTTGAGCAGGACATTTCGGGCATCGTCCTCTGTCCGGTGGGGCATCATCTGCCAGATTTCGTCACAGGTGAAGGCCAAAATCGGAGCAAACAGCTTTGCCATGGCATCCAAAATCAAATACAGCGCTGTCTGTGCAGAGCGACGGCGCAGGCCGGAAGCCTCTTCGCAGTACAGACGGTCCTTCAGGATATCCAAATAGAAGCTGCTCAGCTCCACCACGCAGAAGTCATTGATGGCGTGGGAGATCAGATGGAATTCATAGTTTTCATAGGCCTTGCGGCAGGTCTTGACCAATGCATCCAGCTTCGTCAATGCCCATTTGTCCAGCTCTTCCATATCGGCAGCGGCTACCGGATGATTGGGGTCAAAGTCGTTGAGATTGCCCAGACAGTAACGGGCGGTGTTACGGAACTTCAGATAGTTCTGCGCAATTTGCTTAAAGATCTCCGTAGAGCAACGCACATCGGCATGATAGTCGGAAGAAGCGGCCCACAGACGAACGATATCCGCGCCAAAGTCCTTGATAAGATCAGCGGGGTCCACACCGTTGCCCAGGGACTTGTGCATAGCCCGACCCTGACCGTCCACGACCCAGCCGTGGGTCAGCACCTGCTTGAAGGGTGCGCCCTGATCCAAAGCGCCTACAGAGGTGAGCAGACTGGACTGAAACCAACCGCGGTACTGGTCCGCACCTTCCAAGTATACATCTGCAGGCCACAGCTCGGGAGTACGGTGCATAAGGGAAGCAAAGTGGGTGGAGCCGGAGTCAAACCAGCAGTCCAGGGTATCCGTTTCCTTACGGAAGGTTTTGCCGGAACAGTGGGGACAGGTAAATCCGTCGGGAATCAGCTCCATAGCATCCTTTTCAAACCAAATGTTGGAACCGAATTCATCAAACAGCTTGGAGAGCTTTTCAATGCTTTCGGGGTTGGAAACAGGCTTGCCGCAATCCTCACAGTAGAACACGGGGATGGGCAGACCCCAACGGCGCTGACGGGAAATACACCAGTCGGCGCGTTCCCGAATCATACTGACCATCCGGTCACCGCCCCAGGCAGGGAACCATTGCACATTCTCGATGGCTTCCACGGCCTGATCCTTGAAGGACTCCACAGAGCAGAACCACTGGGGAGTTGCCCGGAAGATAACGGGCTTTTTGCACCGGTCGTGGTGAGGATAGGAGTGGATAATTTGTTCGGAAGCGAACAATGCGCCGCTTTCCTTCATGTCTGCCAAAATGACAGGATTGGATTCTTCCGTCTTCAGACCGGCGTACTTACCAGCATAGTCGGTGTGGCGGCCGTAATCATCCACGGGCACAACCAGGTCCATACCGTAGCGCATACAGGTCTGATAGTCATCCGCACCAAAGCCGGGAGCTGTGTGAACACAGCCGGTACCGGAGTCCATGGTGACATACTCTGCATGCACCAAACGGGAAGTCTTATCCAGGAAGGGGTGCTGTGCCAGCATATTTTCAAAGAACTGACCGGGATAGGTGGCCAAAATCTCATAACCGGTATAGCCGCCTATGCCCATAACCTTCTCGCACAGAGCTTCTGCTACGATGAAGATTTCATCGCTGTAATCGGGTCTGACCAGCACATAGCTGTCCCGGGGATGCAGGCAGATAGCCATATTGCCGGGAAGGGTCCAAATGGTGGTGGTCCAAATGACAAAATAGGTCTTGCTCAGATCAAAGCCGGCCAGCTTGCCCAAATCGTCCTTCATGGCGAACTTGACATAGACGGAGGTACAGGGATCGTCCTGATACTCGATATCGGCTTCGGCCACAGCAGTAGCGCAGAACGGGCACCAGGTAACGGGCTTCAGACCCTTATAGATGAAGCCCTTATCGAACATCCGGCCAAAGACCTTCACTTCCTGTGCCTCGAAATGCTTATCCATAGTGCGATAGGGATGCTCCCAATCTCCCACTACGCCCAAACGCTGGAATCCGCCCATCTGCTTCTGAATAAAGTCCTCGGCAAAATTCTCACAGGCCTTGCGGAACTCGGGAACAGATATATCCTTATTCAGCTTGCTCTTGGATTTTTCAATGGCCCGTTCAATGGGCAGACCGTGGTTGTCCCAGCCGGGAACATAGGGGGTATAATAGCCCATCATGGCATGACTGCGGACGATAAAGTCCTTCAGAGTTTTGTTCAGGGCATGACCCATGTGAATGTAACCGTTACTGAAGGGAGGGCCGTCATGCAGGATAAAGGGAGGCAAATCCTTGTTTTTCTCCAGCATGGCGTTGTAAAGATCCAGTTCCTGCCATTTTTCCAGCATACCCGGTTCCCGGGCGGGCAGACCGGCCTTCATGGGGAAGTCGGTCTTAGGTGTGATGATCGTATTTTTGTAATCCATTGGTAAATAACCTCCGTGAAATAATAAAAGAGAACGCCTTTGTCCCTTACAGAAAGAGACAAAGGCGAATAACCCCTGCGGTACCACTCTTGTTCCGGTTTTCCGGCACTCGTGTGCGCGTTAACGGGCGCAGCTCGGTGCAGCCTACTGTCCGAAGATTTCGGTGCACTGCTCGGAGGGGATATCCGTCACTTCTGTATCGCAGCCTCTCACCAACAGCTGCTCTCTGAGGATAGGGAAAAGTGCGGACGTGTCCTCGTCATGGCAATCCTATCAATTAATTATGATTGGGATCGTAGTTTTGACCAAAATGGTCGCTTAAGTTTTGAAACTTGGGGGAAGAGACAGGGGCCTCAGGTGCGGCCTTCTTCACAGGAGCATCCATAGCGCTGAGCGCAGCCTCCAGATTGGAGGAGATCTCATCGGCCACATCAGCAGTTCTGTCCTCAGGCTCCACATCCGGCTGACTGTCATAATCAAACATGGCAGAAGAAGCGGGAGAAGGCGCATGGGCGGTCTTGATCCGTTCCAAAGTCTGTATGCAGGAAGCCAGCTGCTCTGTCAATTCGTCGATCTTTGCGGCGGCGGCACGGCGTGCATCTTCCACGCGCTCATTTTCGGCGGCGATCAGCGCATCGGCATTCTTTGCATTTTCTGCGGCCAGAGCGTTGGCATCGGTCAGCATCTGTGTACACTTGACTTCTGCTTCCTTTACCATCATGTCGCAGGTCTTTTGTGCGTTGACAATGGCATCCTTCATGGATTCCTCGTTGTTACGGTACTCTTCCAGCTTGGATACCAGAATCCGCATTTTGCTCTTGAGCAATGCGTTTTCTTTATAAAGTGTGACATAGTCCTCGGTCAGGGGTCCCAGGATCTCATCAACGGACTGCATATCGTAGCCGCCGAAGGTGGCCCGACCGAAGGAAATTTGTTCAATTTGCTGCGGTGTAATCATAAAATATCCCTACCTCCGTGGATTAAATATAGGCTTCGACCTCAGTCTGGAGATTTTCCAGGTCGCCGACCACGTCCATATTATGGGGGCAGAACAGATAGGTGGATTGTGCAACCTTTTTCACCTTGCCGTCCAACGCATAAGCACAGCCGGACAGGAAGTCCACAACCCGACGGGCCATGGCCTTGTCTACGTTCTCCATATTGACAATGACAGCCTTTCTGCCGCGCAGATCGTCTGCTGCTTTGGAAGCATCGTTGAAATTAGCGGGGTGGAACAAAACCACTTCCTGCTTGTTGCCCATACTGACAACCTGACCGCTGAAAGCGGTTTTGCCGGTAGTGGCGGCGGGCTTTGTTTCCTCATTGGTATTGCTAAATAACGGAGCACGACGGGCAGGACGTTCTGCTACCGGTTCCTCCTCTTCAAAGCCTTCTCCTTCTTCGTCGTAATCATCGTACTCGTCTTCGGAGTAGGGCTGTGTAAACTTCTTAACGTTATCCCAAAAACTCATGATCAAATCCTCCAGTATATTCTCATCTTTATATGTCAGGCATAATTCCGTTGCCCGAAGATTGCGGTGCCGATGCGGATCATGGTGCTGCCACAGGCAATGGCATCTTCAAAATCATCGGACATACCCATGGACAAAATGTCTACACATACATTATCGCTTTTTTTTGCCGTTATGTCAACAGCAAGAAGATACATTTTTTCAAAAAATTTGCGATTATCCCCGGAATTTTGCGAAATTGGGGGAATTGCCATCAGTCCACGGAGCCGAATATTGGAAAAAGAGGGGATTTGCTCCACCAAAACGGGAATATCTTCCGGTGTAAAACCACTCTTGCTTTCTTCCTGTCCAATATTTACTTCCAGTAAAATATCCTGTCGGATGCCTTGCCGGGCGGCTTCTGTGTTAATGGCCGTCAGCAGGCGCAAACTGTCCACACTGTGGATCAAATCTACCTTTCCCACTACCTGCTTAACCTTGTTGGTCTGCAGGTGACCGATGAAATGCAAGGGAGCTCCTGCGTAAGCGTTTTGAGAAAGTTTTTGCGTCAGCTCCTGCACACGGTTTTCGCCGCAGATATCCACTCCGGCGGCAATGGCAGTACGCACAGCATCGGCATCATTCATTTTCGTGGCGGCGCAGAGCAGAATTTCCTCCGGATTTCTGCCAGCGGCAATGGCGGCACGAGCCATTTCCTCCCGAATACGGGCGATATTTTCCGCAATGGACATAAGGAATCCTTCTTTCTATAAGTTGTCCGCTAATTTTTGCACATCTCTTGCCTCTCCCATAGGGAGAGCCAGAGGATTGGCAATAAAACAAGCGACGGAAGTTCTCTCCGTCGCATGTTTGCTTATGCAGTAGCAGCTGCTTTCAGCGGTCGCATCGGTGCCAGTGTGGAAATGGCATGCTTGTAGATCATTTGCTGTTTGCCATCGGATACCAGCACCACCACAAGACTGTCATAGCCTGTGATGATTCCACGGAGTTGAAAGCCATTCATCAAAAAGAGTGTCACTGGAACCTTGTCCTTGCGCACTTCACTCAAAATAGCTTCCTGTAAATTGATTGGTTCTGACATTATGTATACCCTCTTTCTTTGAGATATACATATCTTAGCAGATATCACCTGTCGAATTGACGCACAAGCTGTCTGGCTTTTGCAAGAATTTCAGAAAATTCTTCCCCGGGGTGCCGTGTAAGCCAGTTCATTTCCGGATTCCGGCGAAACCAGGTTAATTGACGCTTGGCATAATGGCGGGACGCTTTCCGCACTTCGTCTGCCGCTTCTTCAACCGTGATGTGTCCTTCCAGTGCGGCGACAAATTCCTTGTAGCCAATGGCTTGCATGGCGGTGCATTTGGCCGGAATACCGGAAGAGAGCAGGTTTTCGATTTCTTTGACCAGACCGTTTTCCAGCATGATGCTTACACGGGCATCGATTCGGTCGTAAAGCGCCTGCCGGGGTTCAAAATCCAATCCCAGCCACAGGGGAGTGTAACGGGGCGGAATGGTCTGGGTGCGCTTGTTGTGGGCGGTGATGGTTTCTCCGGTTTCTTCGTAAACCTCCAGAGCACGAAGGATCCGTTTCCGATCTGCAAGATGGAGTCTGGCGGCGGAATCCGGATCGATAGATTGGAGTTTGGTTAACATAACATCCATACCCATTCGGTCGGCTTCTTTTTCCAATCGCTCCCGGGCACCGGTAGCGGGGCAGGGTGCAAAGGAATTGCCCCTGATAAGCGCGTCCATATACAGACCGGTGCCGCCGGCAATGATGGCGGTTTTGCCGCTTGCCAAAATGTCATCCAAAATGGGGGTTGCCATTTCGCAGTACCGGCTGACGGAGAAATCCTCATCGGGTTCCGCCACGTCCAGCATGTGGTGGGGGATATTCTGCATTTCCTCACGGGTGGGTTTGGCGGTGCCGATGTCCATGCCTTTATAAACCTGCATGGAGTCACAGGAGATAACCTCCCCTTGGAATACTTTTGCCAATTCCACCGCCAGAGCAGTTTTGCCGGAGGCTGTGGGTCCTGCGATACATATGATGTTGCTCATTTGAGGCACCTCCAACAAAATGGGAAGCCTCCCTTATGCAAAGGGAGGTGGCTCGCCAAAGGCGAGACGGAGGGATTGTCAGGTGTCGATATATGACAATCCCCCAGTCAAAAATCAGAGATTTTTGCCAGCCCCTTTACACAAAGGGGCCTTTCAAGAAAATTACAGTAATTTCAGTTTCCAGTGGTCGGTTTCCTTGTAGTAGTAAAATTCAGACAGGTCATCACTTTCAAAGACCTTGACCATATCCATAAAATCGTCCACAAGGGCGTAGGTTTCTAAATCTTTTCGGGGAATCCAAAAAACCTTTCCCTCATCGGAAGAACGCAACTCCCCGGAGAAACAGTTGGTCTTGTAGAAGAAAACCACATACCGTTCTCCGTTTTTTGTTTGGAACTGTTTTGTTCCACAGAGGGTGGGATTTTCGATAGTAAGACCGGTTTCTTCCCGAACCTCCCGGATGACAGATGCCACAAAGGATTCTCCGGGCTCTACATGCCCCCCGGGAAAGCACAACCCCGGCCAGCTGGGATCCACCCGCTCCTGCACTAAGATATTTCCGGCATCGTCATAGACCATACACAGGTTTGTGAAAATGGCAGTCTCAGAACGGGACATAGGTTATCTCCTCTTAATAGCCTGTCATTGCGAGGAGCGAAGCGACATGGCAATCTCCCGGACATTTCGGAAACGTATGGGGATTGCCACGCCAGCGTGCGCGCTGGCTCGCAATGACATAGAATTTATGATCTCTTGAACTGTTTTTCCAGTTGTTTTTTGCTCAGTGTGATGCAGATGGGACGGCCGTGGGGACAATACTTTAGATCCTCCCGGGTCATCACCTGCTTCACCAGCACCAAAAGCTCTCTCTCGTCATTGGTCCAACCGGCCTTGATGGCGGCTTTACAGGCGATGGTGTGCAGCAAGGCATCCCGAATGGTATCCGCCTGTTCCCGACGACCGCGCAGCAGGTCGGCCGCCAAAGTTTCCAGCGCATCTGCGGCATCCGCAGTATCCAGATCCATGGGAATTTGCCGCAGAAGAACAGTGTTGTCGCCAAATTCCTCCACCTCAAAGCCCAGCTCCAGAAGCATGGATGTGTTGCTGAGAAGCTCCGCCGCACCTTCGGCGCTCAAGCGCACCGGAAGGGGAGAAAGGAGCATCTGGGAGGAAATTTCTTCCTGATTGGTCTTAAGCTTTTCAAACAAAATACGTTCGTGGGCGGCATGCTTGTCAATAAGAAAAGCTTCTTCGCCCTGTTCCACCAAAATATAGGAGTTGTACAGCTCTCCCACCATCCGCCAGGGAATTTCCACAGGCATTTCCATGGCAGTCTGCTCCGGTTCTGTGGATTCCGCAGGAATCGTCTTGGGAATTTCCTGCTTATCAGGCATGACAGGCATGGACACAGGGGTGAAAATCTTTTCCTGCACAGGGGCACTGACCTGCCGTTCCACCGCATGTACTGTCGCTGCTGCCGCATCCTTTTTCGGTTGCGGGGCGGTCTGCACAGCGGCGGAGAAATTCTTGAATTCCTCCGCAGTCATGGTGCGGAAGAAGGGTTCTTTTTTAGTTGTTGCGTGGTCATTTGCGGTTGCCGCACCGGCATGCGCGCCGGTTTGCAAGGATGTATCTGTATAAGCAGGGTTGGGCTTGAACTGCACTTGCGGTCTGTCTGTCTGCTTGTTCAGCGCACCCAGAACGCCATAGTGGATACAATCAAAAACGGCCTTTTCCGACAGGAATTTCACTTCCGTTTTGGCAGGATGGACATTCACATCCACCGCATTGGCAGGCAAGCGGAGATGGAGCACACAGGCAGGGAATTTTCCTACCATGAGCTGGTTGCGGTAGGCTTCCTCCAAAGCGGCGACCAACAGCTTGGAACGCACCGGACGGTCATTGACAAAGAAGGTTTGCATATTCCGGCTGGGACGGGCATCCGTGGGTCTGGAGACAAAGCCGGTTACGGTGTAATTCTCCCAGCGGCTCTCTACCTTGACCATTTTTGCCTGATCTCTGCCGTAGACACAGTAAGCTGCATCCTCCAGATTGCCGGTGCCGGGGGTGGAAAGAATTTGCTTACCGTCACGGAGATAGACAAAGGCAACCTCCGGATGGGCAAGGGCCTGCAGCTGAACAGCCGCTGTGACCCGGCCACCTTCCACAGTATCTGCCTTCATGAATTTCATACGGGCAGGAGTGTTGAAAAACAGATCCCGAATAATGATGGTGGTGCCGTCAGGACAGCCCACCTCGGATTCTTCGGTGATTTGACCGGCCTCCAAATGCAGATCGGTACCGCTGATGCTGCCGGGTGTTTTGGTCATCAGATCAATGCGGCTGACTGCGGCAATGGCGGCTAAGGCTTCTCCGCGAAAGCCCATGGTACCAATGGCTGCCAGATCCTCGGCATTGCGCAATTTGGAGGTGGCATGGCGCAAAAAAGCGGTTTTGGCGTCTTCCGGAGCCATGCCGCAGCCATTATCTGTGACGCGCAAAAAGGTCATGCCACCGTCCTTGATCTCCACGGTAATCTTGGAAGCACCGGCATCCACGGCATTTTCCATCAGCTCCTTGACAACGGAGGCAGGACGTTCCACCACCTCACCGGCAGCGATTAAATTGGCAACATGCTGGGAAAGTTGTATGATTTTAGGCATCTTTTTTCACCTCAGAACAAGCATGCCAAGGAGATTGACCAGAGCATGCAGCAAAATAGGAGCAAAAATGGAACCGGACAGCCGATAAGCACCGGCTAAACAAATTCCGGCGGGGACATACTGGACAAAGCACAGCAGCAAGGTCAGCGGCGGATACGTGCCAATATAGCCCAGGATGTGTACCGCAGAAAAAGCGGCAACGGAAACTAACCATCCCAAAACGGGACTGCGGTCGTAAAGTCCGCGAAACAGCAGTCCCCGAAACAGACATTCCTCTGCCACGGGAACGAAAATCACCGTACCCAGCAGCATCAGTGTATAGTCTTCGGAGACCATCTGCCGTATGGTCACGTCGTTGATACTGTAAAAGCCTTCATCCATTGCAAGCAATGCCTGTGTCATAAGGAAATTCGAAAGCCAGTATAAGACAAAAGCAGGAGGAGTGACCAAAATCACCTTCTCAAACACATCCGGCAGGAGCTTTACCTGCTGGAGCAGATAGCTCCGAAACAGAAAGCCAACCAACAGGAAGTTGATCAGAAAGAAAAGGAAATTTACTTCCAGCTGGGGCAAGGATTTTGGCAGAAGCGCATTAAGCGCCTGCAGCAGTCCGGAGAGACACAGGGACTCAAACAGGAAGTAGCAAAGACCCCAGCGCATTTCCCGTTGCGAAAGAAAATGGGATTTAAAATCAGAAATTTTCATCAATTCAGCATCTTCTTCAGCTTATACAGCTCATTCATGGCTTCAATGGGTGTGAGGGTTTCCACAGAAATGGCAGACAGGGCGTCGCAGACCTGCTGACTGCGCAGATCCAGCATGCTGATTTGATCATCCTCTTCCCGGACAACCTCCCGAACACGGACGACTCCCGCCTCATTTTCCAATTCTTCCAGAATCTCTCCGGCACGGGCCACCACGGCATTGGGCAGTCCGGCCAGCTTGGCAACCTCTACGCCGTAGCTGTCATCGGTGGCACCGGGGACGATTTTACGCAGGAAAATCATTTTATCTCCCCGCTTTTTAACGGCGATATTATAATTTTTCACGTTGGACAGCTTATCCTCCATGGTGGAAAGCTCGTGATAATGGGTGGCAAACAGGGTTTTTGCACCCAGCTTCTTGGGATTTGCCGCATATTCCAATACCGCACGGGCAATGGCCATTCCGTCATAAGTAGAGGTTCCCCGACCGATTTCATCCAAAATCAGCAGACTTTTTGCGGTGGCATATTTCAAAATAGAAGCTACCTCGGACATTTCCACCATAAAGGTGGATTGACCTGAGGCCAGATCGTCACTGGCTCCGATGCGGGTAAATACCCGATCCACAATACCGATTCTGGCGGCACGTGCCGGAACGAAGGAACCGATTTGTGCCATTAGAACGATGAGTGCCACCTGACGCATATAGGTGGACTTACCTGCCATATTCGGACCGGTGATGATGCTCACCTGATGGTCGGCCCGTCCCAAATCCGTATCATTGGGAACAAAGAGGGAATCCTTCAGCATTACTTCCACCACAGGGTGGCGGCCGTCAGTAATGGAAATTTCGTTACCAAGGCTGATTTGCGGACGGCAATAGCCTTGCTGTACAGCAACCGTTGCCAGACTGCACAATACGTCAGCGGCGGCGACAGCGGCGGCAGTGCTTTGTACCCGACCGGCCTGCTGTGCCAGTTCTTCCCGCAATCTGGTGAAAATCTGATATTCCAGTGCTGTCAGCCGTTCCTTGGCGGTAAGCACCTGGTTTTCCAGTTCCTTCAGTTCCTGGGTGATATAGCGTTCGCAGTTGGTAAGGGTCTGTTTGCGGATGTAATCTGCCGGCACCTGCTCCACAAAGGATTTGGAAACCTCAATGTAGTAGCCGAATACGCGGTTGTAGCTTACCTTGAGGGTACGGATGCCGGTTTTCTCCCGTTCGGAAGCTTCGATAGCGGCGATAATATCCTTGCCTCCTTCCATGATATCCCGAAGGCGGTCTGCTTCGGCATCTGCGCCCGGACGGATCATTCCACCTTCCCGAATGGTCAGGGGGGGATCTTCCTTAATAGTGTTTTCAATTTTGTCAGCGCAGTCTGTCAAGGCTTCAATCGCTTCGTTTAGTTTACATAACAAGGGGGCTTCCAGCTTGTTCAACTGCTCCTTTACAGCCGGCAGAGCACGCAGACCCTGGGCAAGACCCAATAAATCCCGACAGTTAACCGTACCAGTGACGATTCGCGTCATCACCCGTTCCAGATCGGAGACCTCCCGCAGAGCTTCGGAAAGCTCACTACGGCAGATGGTGGATTCTACCAGCTCTTCCACAGCACTTTGACGGCGGTCGATTTCCAGAGGATCCAGCAGGGGCTTTTCCAACCAGGAGCGAAGCATACGCCCACCCATGGCGGTACGGGTTTTGTCCAGCACCCAAAGCAGAGACCCCTTTTTCTCTTTGGCACGCATGGTTTCCGTCAATTCCAAATTCCGACGGGCGTCCAGATCCAATTCCATGAACCGTCCGGTGGTGTAATATTGGAGATTGCGGATATGTGCCAAATCGTTCTTTTGCAGGGTCTTGAGAGTTTGCAAAAGCGTTCCGGCAGCGACGGCAGCGGCAGAAAAGCCGGCAATGCCCAATTCTTCCAGAGAAGTTCCGAGATGGGAAGTCAGTGCTTCTTCCGCCGGGGCTGCGGCAAACTGATTTTCTTGCCCTTCATTGACACAGCAGTTTAAACGGTGAAACAGGGCATCATCGATGATGGGATCATGCGTCTGCTGCCCCCAACGGATGATTTCTGCCGGAGCAAAACGGCCCAGCTCCGAGGAAGCGGCTGCCGCATCCTGGCAGGTGGTGACAAAAAATGCACCGGTGGAAATGTCGCAGAAGGCAAGACCAAGCTTGCTTCCGTCGGCATACAGACAGGCAAAATAATTGTTCCGGCTTTCCTCCAGCATACAGCTTTCCGTGACAGTACCAGGAGTGACGATACGGGTAATGTCCCGTTCTACCAAACCCTTTGTGGTGGCAGGGTCCTGCATCTGCTCGCAGATGGCAACTTTGTAGCCCTTGGAAACCAGTCGCGCGATATAAGCATCTACGCTGTGGAAGGGAACACCGCACATGGGCGTCTGCTCCTCCTTGGGCTTGCCCCGATCCCGGGTGGTAAGAGTTAGGTCCAGCTCCCGGGATGCGACCTTGGCATCCTCATCGAACATTTCATAAAAGTCACCCAGGCGGAAGAACAGGATGCAGTCCTGATTTCGTTCCTTTATTTCGTTGTATTGACGCTTCATGGGTGTCAGCTCTGTGTGTTCGGTGGCCATATTATGCCTCCTTGTCAGAAAGAGTACCGGTTAAGCTCCAGGTGGTTGCACCGGTGATGGTGATGTGGCGGTAGGAGCCGATCAGCGCGGGGTCACCCGCACAGCGGACCAACCGTCCGCCCTCGGTACGGGCGGTAAGAAATTCCTTGTCCGTTCCGTCGATGAGACAGCACAGACACTTTCCGATATAACGCTCATGAATCTCCTCAGAGATTCGGTTCTGTACAGCGCACAGTCTGTCAAAACGACGGTTTTTCTCCTCCTTGGGGGTAGGATCCTCCATGGTGGCGGCAGGGGTGCCGGTACGGGGAGAGAAGATAAAGGTAAACAGGGAATCGTAACGTACCTGCTCAATCAGGGAAATGGTTTCCTCAAACTCTTCCTCGGTTTCACCGGGGAAGCCTACGATGACATCGGAGGTCAGCACCAGATCCGGCATGACGGACTTGGCGTAATTTACGGTCTCCAGATATTTTTCCCGGTTATAGTGCCGGTTCATTGCCTTCAAAACCCGGGAGGAGCCGGACTGGAAGGGGAGATGCAGTTGTTTTGCGATTTTGGGAGAAGCCGCCATGGTGTCAAACAGCTTTTTGCCTGCATCCCGGGGATGGCTGGTCATAAAGCGAATCAGGAATTCTCCGGGGATTTGGGAAATTTCTGCCAACAAATCGGAAAAATCCGTTCCTTCCTCCAAATCCTTGCCGTAGGAGTTCACATTCTGACCCAACAGGGTAATCTCCTTGCAGCCACTTTCAATCAGGCAGCGGCATTCCGCCAAAATATCTTCTTTTCTGCGGCTGCGTTCCCGTCCGCGCACATAGGGGACGATACAGTAGGTGCAGAAATTGTTGCAGCCGTACATGATGGAAACCCACGCTTTCAGCGGATTGTCCCGCACCTGTGGAATCCCCTCTGCGATGGAACCGGCTTCGTCCGCAATGTAGAATTGCCGTTTCTTTGTGCTCAGCACATTCCAAAGAATTTCAGGAAACTGCCACAGATGATGGGTGGAAAAACAGCCGTCCACATGGGGATAGCTTTTTTTGATACGGTCGGAAACCTTGGTTTCTCCCGCCATACAGCCGCAGAGAAAGATTTTTTGCTCCGGATGCCGCCTTTTGGTGTGGGTAAGCGCACCCAGATTGCCAAACACCCGCTGCTCGGCATGCTCCCGAATGGCGCAGGTGTTCATCACCACCGCGTCGGCACCCTCTGCCTCTGTAACGATGGCGTAGCCGCTTTGTACAAGATAGCCGCGGAGCTTCTCGGAGTCTGCTTCATTCTGCTGACAGCCATAGGTTTCCACGTAAGCGGTGGGTGTGCGGTTTTGCTGGAGCCAGTAGGCATTGATTTTATCACAGAAGGCATACTGTAAGGACAGCTGCGCTTCAGAAATTACGGTTGTTTTTGTGTTCATTGGAAATCCTCCGGATGATACCTTCTCAATATGAAATAATACCATTTTTTGCGCTCTTTTGCAAGGGTACAGCAGAAAAAAGAATGGGAATTGTAAACAATCTGTATTTTCTCTTGCTTTTCGGTGCGGTACATGGTAAAATTTCATCGTTATCTATTAAAAAACGGGAGAAAGAGGATACTATGTTTTGTAGAAATTGTGGTGCAGAATTGGAAGACGGTCAGGCCGTCTGCCCCTCCTGCAATGAACGTGTAGAAAAGATAAGGAAGCCCAAAAAGGCAAAAAAAGCCTGGAGCAAAGGGAAAAAATGGGCGGTGTGGACACCGGTCGTTGCGGTATCCCTGGTGCTGGCTTTGCTGATTGGTGGGACGGTTTACCTTTGGCAGCCCTTTGTCGGTCCTGCGCTGAAGGAAAATAATGCCCTTTGTAAGGATACCTTCCAGGATGACTATTGGGCAGGTAAGGTCCGCGATGAAGTGGTTGCTACTATGGGCGAGTACACACTGACCAACGGACAGCTTCAGGTCTATTACTGGATGCAGGTATATGATCTGGTCGAATACTATACCGAACAGTACGGAGAGTATGCAACCTACTACCTGGGCATTGACCTGAGCAAGCCCCTGAGTGAGCAGATTTACAACGAGCAAACCGGTCAGACCTGGGAGCAGTACTTCCTGGAGGATGCCTTCTATGCCTGGCACCGTTATACTGCTATGTATGATGAGGCAAAGAAGAATAACTACCAGTTGCCCGGTGAGCTCAAGAAGCTCATGTCCGAGATGGAGAGCAATATGAAGGAGGTCGCGAAGGAACAGAAGTTTGAGAGCGTGGACGCCATGCTGCAGAAGGAGCTGGGCGGCACCGTGACCTTTGCGGATTACTATTCCTATCAGGAAACCTTCTATGTGGGCAATTTGTATTTTTCGGAAGTATCCGCCAAGCTGGTATTTACAGAAGCGGAAATGGATGAATTCTATCAGGAAAATAAGGAAGAGTTTGAAAAGGTCGGCATCAGCAAGGAAAGCGGCAAGCTGGCGGATATCCGCACGATTCTCGTACAGCCTGTAGAAACAAAGGATGAAAACGGCAATACCGTCTACACAGACGATGCATGGAAAAAATGCGAGGAAAAGGCACAGGGAATTCTGGATTCCTGGCTGGCAAGCGGCAAGACAGAGGCAAGCTTCGCTTCTCTGGCAGAAAAGAAGTCTGAGGATGACAACACCTATGCCAATGGCGGTCTGATGGAATATGTGTCGGAAAATGCATTGACGTTAGTGGATGTACGGCATATTCTGATCATGCCGGAAGGCGGCACCAAGAGTGAGGACGGCACCAGCGTCACATACTCTGAGGCAGAGTGGGAAGCCTGCCGCAAGGAAGCGCAGGAGCTGTTGGATCAGTATCTGGCAGGAGAGAAGACCGAAGAGGCATTCGGTGCTTTGGCAAACAAGCACAGCGATGACAACGACGGTAAGGTCACCAATGGCGGTCTGTATGCCGATGTTGCCATGGGAGAGATGGTCAAGCCCTTTGAAGAATGGATCTTCGACAGTAACCGTCAGGTGGGCGAAACCGGTCTGGTAAGAACTGACTTCGGTTATCACATCATGTACTTCGTGCATCGGGACGGTGCCGTAAATGACTGGACCTTTGCGCAGGACCGTCTGGGCGGCGATTACACCATGGTCAAAACCGACGAAGGCTATCGCATTGTGTTCTATGTTGGGGATGAAGAGGGCTGGAAGGTCTACTGCAAGGACGGACTGATGAGCAAAGTGACGGAGGAGCTGCGGCAATCTTACGTAGATGCCCGTCCTGCCAATATAGAATATTGGAAGGTTATGCTCAGTGCCCGCACAGAGCAGGAAAGTTAAAAAAATATATCCCCAGAGGCGGCTGCGTAGCAGCTTGCCTCCGGTTTTTATTGGGCAAAACAGACCTTTTTGGATTGACAGAATCCGCCGTTTTGTGATATAGTCTAGGGAGTGAAAATATGCAGGAGGATAATTCATGACCGGCAAGGAAAGAACACGCCAGCCTGAAAGAAGGCCTACAATTTCAAACAATCAGCTGTTGCTGATCATCATCGGCGTCTTGGCGATGATCCTGGTTGTGCTGGTAGTGGTGATCGGCATCATGGGAAAAACACCGGCTCCGGAAACCGCAGGCAGTCAGGGAACGACTGTGCCCACACAGTCAGAGCCTGTGACAGAACCCACCGAATCAACGGAACCAACGACCCAACCGACCCAACCGACCCAACCCACCACGGAGGCGCCCACACTTCCGGTCACACCCAGTGGCGGCAAGTATACCAATGTGGGTTACGGGTATATTGCAGAGGTCATCCGTACAAATGTGGAAACCTTTGACGGCAAAACCAGCGACGATTACTCCCATCCCACCAACAACTACCTGCCCGAAGGAACCTTGGACTATTGTGCAAGGGAGCCTGTATACGGAAGCAGCACTTCCTATGCACTGCTTCGCAGCGGCCATCGGGTTTATGTAAAGAAGAAAATCTATCCTCCCACCCAGATCGTGCCGGAAATCGAGCAATATGAAGGAATGCTGCCCGATCACAATGAGATTGGCTTCGCTTCCATGACCACACGGGGCAGACACACGGTTTTGACGCTGGACTGCCTTTGGAAAGCACCCTTCTATTTCGATATAGCACCCCAGAAATATGCCAATCCCAATGGCGGCAAGGACCGGAATTATGCGGTCACCAGCGTTACGGCAACGTATGTGGATATTACATTCTGTTATGCTACTTCTTTTACCGGTACTGTGCAGATTCCCAACGGGAATCCCTTGTTCAAGTCTGCGGAAGTGATTGAAAATGAGTCGGATTACACCCTGCGGCTGCACCTGCGAAAAAAGGGCGGCTTCTACGGTTGGCATGCTTACTATAACGAGCAGGATCAGCTTTGCTTCCAGTTCCTGAATCCTGCAAAGGTAACGGCAGCTGCCAATAAATACGGTGCGAATCTGACCGGCGTGACAGTCATGATCGACGTGGGACACGGCGGTTTGGACGGCGGTGCCGTAGGCAAGGACGCTACCGGTAAGCAGTGGGATGAATCCGAGCTGAATATGCTGCTGGCGCAGGCCCTGAAGGCAGAGCTGGAAAGCGTTGGCGCAACGGTGATTTTCAACCGGACAGAGGATGTTTCCATAAATATCAATGACCGTCTGGATAATTTGGTCGAGACCAGTCCGGATGTCTGCATTGCCATCCACCAAAATTCCTATAAGGATGAGAGCATCACCGGTTTTGATGCGATGTACTTTACGCCCTATTCCAAGGTGTTGGCGGAACGCATTGCGGTGAATACCAAGAATACAGGCATTTATAAAAAATCCCTGTTCAAGTGGTCGGTAAGCTACTTTATGATGCGGCAGACGGTTTGCCCCATTATGCTCACCGAAAACGGTTACCTTTCCAATGTGGAGGAGCTGACCGGAATGTTTACACCGGAAGTAGTACAGAAGAAGGCTTCGGCCATTGCCCAGGGCATTTCGGATTACTTCCTGGAAATCAATAAATAAGAAAACTGCGCTGCTTTTTGCAGCGCAGTTTTTATGTGTTTCGGAAGGGAAGGGTTCGGAAAATTTCTGTTGTGACAGTGCGGTATTCCTGTAGGTCGGTAGTCTTTCGCAGGCGCTTTCCCAGTTTTTCGTTATTTTCAAATCGAGGAAGCCAGTAGCTCCAGTTTTCCTTCAGGCGAAACATGGCATTGCGGCTTCCACCGAAGAGTACCAGATATTCTTCCAACAGAGCGTTGTGAAAGGCTTCCAGTGTTTCATTGGTGGTGCCGGCACTCAGCATACCCGGGTCCGCCGCCAGACCGCGTCCCAGCATCAAAGCCTCCACGGAAGGAAATTCTGCAGTAATGGCGCTGCAGTCCGAAAGGGAAAACAGGTCGCCGTTATAGCACAAGGGATTTTTGCTGTTTTGAACAGCATAGCGGAACATTTCCCTATCTGCATCCCCTTGATAAAACTGCTTGCGTACCCGGGGATGCACGGTCATTTCCTTTATGGGATAGCGGTTAAAGACCTCCAAAAGTTCCGGAAATTCTGCGCTTTCCGTTAAGCCCAGACGAGTCTTGACGGAAATAGGCAGGGGGGATGCGGTAAAGACGGCATCCAGAAAACAGTCAAGAGCATGGGGATCTGCCAGCATGCCGGCACCCTTTCCTTTGGCAACCACGGTGCCGGAAGGGCAGCCTGTATTCAGGTTTACTTCGGTGTAACCGCGGTCGCGGCAAACATTGACTGCCCAGAGAAAATCCTCAGCAACCTTTGTCAGAATTTGCGGAACGGCAAGAAAGTCGAGGGAATCCGCCGGTGGCAATTCCCTGTCTTCCTTTGCAGACAGGGTGCGATGCATGGTAGGGGAGAGAAAGGGCATAAAGTAACGGTCAACACCGCCAAAATACCGATGATGCAGACGGCGGTAGACACTGTCGGTCAGCCCCTCCATAGGAGCATAGTAATAGCGCATAATATCCTCCTAACAGGTGAAATCTGCGGTGAGGGAATGAACATAAGCGCGGGGAGACAAACCGTAGACCTTGCGAAAAGCACGGAAAAAAGCGGGATAATCCCTAAAGCCGCAGGCGGAAAAAACTTCCACCGGCTTTTGTCCCTGCGCCATAAGCTGACGGGCGATCAGCAACCGCTTTTTTTGAATGTACTGATAAATCCCTGTGCCCATTTGCTTGTTAAACTCGTGACTCAAATGATATTTGCTGACGAAAAAGCGCTCTGCCAGCATATCCAGAGACAGAGGCTGCTGATAATGCAAATTGATATAGTCAATTACCTGCGCTACCACAGAATTGTCATTGGTTCCCGGTTCGGTGGCAATCAGGGGAGAATCTGCCAGACGGTTTACGTGGATCATCAATTCTGTCAGAAGATTTTTTTGCAGCAAATCGGAGCCGAAGGCAGGCTGTGCCTGTTCTTGAAGCAAAGCTTCCATCATGGCGGGGATGGCTCTGCGCTGTTCGGCGGATAAATAAAGAAGATTGCTGTAATGCGGTCGGGTCATGTCAAAGCAACGGCATAGATCTGTCTGTTCACTGGAAAGCTGTTGTAACAGGCTGGGGGTGATCCAAAGCATATATCGCTCGTAGGGGGCGGCGTCCGGCTTGATGTAGACCTGATGCAGCTCCCGGGGATTGATGATCAGCATATCTCCGGGACGCACATGGTATACCCGACTTTCTATTACATAGGTGACATCGCCGGAGATGAGAAAGTTTACCTCATAGAAGTCGTGGTGGTGTAGTTCCACATCCTTCAGGTCGGTGTCCCATTTGTGTGCAACCTCGAAATCCGTCTTCAGCATTTTTTGCCGCGGGTCAAAACTGGGCAGTGCTTTTGCCATCTGTATCACCTCCGGAATCCATGATACCGGAAGCAAATCCCTGTGTCAAGAAAAATATAGCAACAATCACAATGTTTTACCGCAAATTATGATATTTTGTTGTAAAAACATTGAAGATATAATGAAATTACAAAATAAAACAACATGGAGGGCGATATACCATGGAATTACTTAATTACAAAACACTGAAAGCATCCGGCTATGACGGATACATTTTGGAAAAGGCACCGGAAAAGGTACTTCAGTTCGGAGAAGGCAACTTCCTGCGTGCCTTTGTGGATTACTGGTTTGACCTGGCAAATGAAAAGGCCGGCTGGAACGGTAAGTGCTGTCTGGTTCAGCCCATTGCACCCGGTCTGGCACCCATGATTAACGAGCAGGAAGGCTTGTACACATTGTATCTGCGGGGCAGTCAGAACGGACAGAAGGTGGATGATAAGCGGGTGATCTCCTGTGTTTCCCGTTGTTTGAATCCCTATGAGGCAGAGGGCTACCGTCAGATGATGGAGGTGGCCGTCAGCGATGATCTGGAAATCATTGTTTCCAACACCACCGAGGCAGGCATTGTCTATGATCCCGCTTGCCAGATGAGCGACATTCCTTGTGCATCCTTCCCCGGAAAGATGACGCAGGTGCTGTATCAGCGGTTTCAGGCCGGTAAATCCGGCTTGCTGATCCTTGCCTGTGAGTTGATTGACAACAACGGCAAGGAATTGCAAAAGTGCGTCAATCAGTACATTGACCAATGGGGGCTGTGCGAGGAATTCCGCACCTATGTCAACGAGAAGTGTACCTTCTGCGGCTCTTTGGTGGATAGGATCGTTCCCGGCCGTATCCGTGATGCAAAAGAAGTGGCAGAGCTGGAGGAAAAGCATGGCTACGCAGACCCCTTGCTGGACGTGGGTGAGGTGTTCGGTCTGTGGGTCATTGAAGGCGATCCTGCGCTGAATGATGTTCTGCCCTTCCGCAAGGCAGGTTTGGAGGATCGGGTATTTGTGGCTCCGGATATGACTCCTTACAAGAAGCGCAAGGTGCGCATCCTGAACGGCTCCCACACCGGCACAACTCTGGGTGCTTATCTGGGTGGCTATGACATTGTCCGTGACTGTATGGGCGACGCGTCTGTGCTGGGCTTTATGAACAAGATGCTTCAGACGGAAATTGTACCCATTCTGCCGCTGGATCAGGAGGATTGCAAGGCGTTTGCAGCCGCAGTTCAGGATCGCTTCAACAATCCCTTCGTCAACCATGAGTTGATGAGCATTTCTCTGAATTCCACCTCCAAGTGGCGAGCAAGAAATATGCCCAGCTTCCTGGAGTATATTGAAAAGAACGGCACACTGCCCACCTGTCTGAGCATGGGCTATGCCGCATACATTGCATTTTTCAGCAATGACATTCAGGAGCTGAATGACGAGGGGCTTGTCTGCCGTCGTCCCAAGGGTAATACCTATACCTGTATTGATGACCGTTGGGTACTGGAGCACTACTATGCCCATCGGGATGACAGCGTTGAAGACCTGGTTCATTCTGTCATGACCAACACCCAGATGTGGGGGCGTGATTTGACGGAGATCGCCGGCTTTGAGGCGCTGACGGTTAAGAATGTAAAGCTGATTCGGGAAGCAGGAGCGATCGCTGCCTATGCTTCCTGCCTGTAAGGAGAACGATATGCCGGATTTGATTCGCATCCATCCCAAGGACAATGTGGCGGTAGCCCTGCATACGGTGGCTGCCGGAACGGTTTTTGAGGGTGTGACCGCGCAAATGGATATCCCTCAGGGACACAAAATGGCGTTGACGTCCATTCAGGACGGAGCACAGGTGATAAAGTACGGCTTCTCCATCGGTCATGCCACGGCTGAAATTGTTCCCGGTCAGTGGGTGCATACCCATAACATGGCTACCAATTTGTCCGGAGAGATGACATATACTTATGAACCGGATATTCAGCATTTACCCCCCCTTCCTGCACGGACCTTCCGGGGTTATCGCCGGAAGGACGGCAAAGCGGGTGTGCGCAATGAGATTTGGGTGATTCCCACAGTGGGCTGCGTCAATGACGTGGCAAAGGCCTTGGTGCGGGAAAATCAGGATCTGGTTTCCGGCTCCATTGACGGACTGTACACCTTTACCCATCCCTTCGGCTGTTCCCAGACCGGTGAGGATCATGCCCAGACGCGGAAATTGCTGGCGGCACTGACCAAGCATCCCAATGCCGGCGCGGTATTGGTGTTGAGTCTGGGGTGTGAAAACCTGACGCAGGAGCAGTTTCTGGCAGAATTGGGAGAATTTGACAGCAAGCGCATAAAATTCTTGGTTTGCCAGCAGGTTTCCGATGAGATGGAAGCCGGTCGGGCAATGCTTCAGGAATGTGCCGCCTTTGCCGGCCAATTCCAAAGAGAGGATATCCCGGCCTCTGAGCTGATTATCGGCATGAAATGCGGTGGATCGGACGGTCTGTCCGGCATCACCGCCAACCCTGTGGTGGGCCGATTCTCCGATATGCTGGTGGCGCAGGGCGGTTCTACGGTATTGACGGAAGTGCCGGAAATGTTCGGAGCGGAAGGCTTTTTGATGAATCGCTGCATTAACGAAGATATCTTCCAAAAAGCAGTGGAGATGATCAATGGCTTCAAGGCCTATTTCATTCGCCATAACGAGGTGGTTTACGACAATCCCAGCCCCGGCAACAGGCAGGGGGGAATCACCACTTTGGAGGATAAATCCTGCGGCTGTGTGCAAAAGGGCGGTACAGCGCCCATTATGGATGTTATCGGCTACGGCGATACGGTAGTTTCCAAGGGACTGAATATGCTTTACGGACCGGGCAATGACCTGGTTTCCGCCACAGCGCTTACAGCTGCCGGTGCACACGTGATCCTCTTTACCACCGGTCGTGGCACTCCCTTTGGTGCACCGGCACCTACCATGAAGCTGTCCACCAACACACCTTTGGCAACAAAGAAGGCAGGCTGGATCGACTTCAATGCCGGTACGGTGGCGGACGGAGAAAAGACGCTGGATGCGTCTGCCAATGACCTGATGGATGCGGTGCTGGCAGTTGCTTCCGGAAAGCTGACATGCGCAGAAGAGCGCGGCTTCCGGGAAATATCTATCTTCAAAGATGGCGTGGTTCTATAACAGAAAAGGAGTGCTTTTATGACGGAATTTATGAATCAGGACTTCCTTTTGAAGTCCGAGGCGGCAAAAAAACTCTATCACGAGCATGCAGAAAAAATGCCCATCATTGATTACCATTGTCATATCAATCCCATGGAGATCTATGAGGACAAGCGGTATAAAACTGTCACCGAGGTTTGGCTTGGCGGTGACCACTACAAGTGGCGCGCTATGCGGTCCTGCGGTGTGCCGGAATACTATATTACCGGTCCGGCTTCGCCGGCAGAAAAGTTCCAAAAGTGGGGAGAAACCATCCCGAATCTGATCGGAAACCCCCTCTATCACTGGACGCATCTGGAGCTGCAGCGGTATTTTGGTATCACTGAGCCACTGACAGGTGAAAATGCCATGGAGATATACGAAAAGGGCAATGAGATTCTGGCACAGCCGGATATGTCTGTTCGGGGAATTATCCGCAAGTCCGGTGTCAAGCTGATTTGCACCACCGATGATCCGGTGGATGACCTGAAAGCACATGAGCTGTTGGCTGCGGATCCTGCCGCACCGGCAGTGGTTCTGCCTGCCTTCCGTCCGGACAAAGCCATGCGGGCAGATAAAAAGACCTTTCCTGCCTATGTGGCACAGCTGGAACAGGTGGTGGGCTATGCCATCAATACTGTCGCAGATATGCGCAAGGCACTGAATGACCGGATCGCCTATTTTGCGGACCGTGGCTGCTGTGTATCCGACCATGCGCTGGATTACTGTTTCTGCGTGGAAGCGGACGAAGTGACACTGGATGATATTTTTGCCCGTGCCAAGTCCGGCAAGGGAATCACCTGGGAGGAACAGCTGGCATACCACAGTGCGCTTTTGCTGTCCGTAGGTCAGGAGTATTACAAGCGGGACTGGGTGATGCAGTTGCATTTTGGCTGCCTGCGGGACAATTCCGGAAAGATGTTTGCCAAGCTGGGACCGGATACCGGCTTTGATTCCATGAATGATGCGGCCAATGCGGTTGGATTGGCGAAACTGTTGGGGGCGCTGGAACAGGCGGATGCCTTGGGCAAAACCATTTTGTATTCCCTGAATCCGGCAGATAATGGGATCATCGGAACCATCATGGGCGGCTTCCAGACGGACAGCAAGATCCCCGGAAAGATTCAGCAGGGCTCTGCCTGGTGGTTCAATGACCACAAATCCGGTATGGAAGAGCAAATGAAGAGTCTGATGAATCTGGGGGCAATGGGCACCTTTAACGGCATGCTCACAGATTCCCGGAGCTTCCTTAGCTACACCCGACATGAATACTTCCGCAGAATACTCTGCAACCTGTTTGGCCAGATGGTAACCGATGGGGAATATCCCGCAGATTGGGTGCGTTTGGGACAAATGGTGGAAAATATCAGCTATAACAATACCCTGCATTATTTCGGATTTGACCGTTTTTTGAAATAAGGAGGCAGAGCGATGCAGATGAAAACCCTTGACCTCTATGAGGAGTATGGACTTTCCAAGCAGGAGGGTGCTGTTGCACAGTTGACCTGCTGGATTCAGTCTCCCGTAGGAGCCTTTTGTGAAAATCGCACTTATCCTTCGATTTTGGTATTGCCCGGTGGCGGCTATGCGCTGACCTCTCCCCGGGAAGCAGAGCCGATTGCCATGGCATTTTACAGAAAGGGCTACAATGCCTTTGTGCTGCATTATTCCTGCGCACCGTTGCGTTTTCCCACCGCTTTGCGGGAAGCGGTTTTGGCAATGGATTATATCCGCAGCCATGCCGCAGAATTTGCCTCCCATCCCAATAAAATTGCGGCCATCGGTTTTTCTGCCGGTGCACATCTGTGCGGAACCTTGGGAACCATGTATGACAGCCCGGAGGTAGCGGATTTGGTCACCGGAACCCAGGCACGTCCGGATGCGCTGGCACTGTGCTATCCGGTGGCGGTTTCCTGGGGAAAGACCCACGATGGAAGCTTCCAAAATCTGACAGGGGATGACCGGTCGCTGCGGGAGCGTTTGTCGTTAGACAGACTGGTGCGTACGGATATGCCGCCGGTGTATTTGTGGCATACTGTTGAGGATTCCGCTGTGCCGGTTCGCAACAGTCTGGTGCTGGCTACCGCCCTGAATGAGGCGGATATTCCCCTGGCGATGAATATCTATTATCGGGGACAACACGGACTGTCTTTGGCCAATGAGCAGGTTTACGAGACAGGCAATGTGCCGCCCCATACCAAAAGTGTGGAAACCTGGGTGGATTCCTGTACGGAGTTTTTCACCGAAATGGGACTCACCATTGAAGACTAAAGAGAAATCCGGAAGTGCATTGCACTTCCGGATAATTTTTCAATCGCTGCCCAGGATATTTTGCAGAATTTTGCGGTTGATGTCAAAATCGATCACCTTGCAGTCGCCCAAACTGCCCACACTCATATCCTCATAGGTTCCTGCGGCCGGAATCTGCTGGTTGTTTACATTGGCCGTGGCCAGCATGGGGAACAGAGTCAGAATATAGCCGGACAATTCCGATGCGGTCATATCCGTTTTAATATAACCGGCCTTGAGAATCTGACTGGCCAGGGTGACCATTTCATAAGCATTTCTGTTTTTATAGTTGTTCATGATCGCGGTCAGCACTTTGCGCTGACGTTGTGCACGCATGGCGTCCATATCAATTTTGCGGATACGGGAGTATGCAAGTGCCTTGGCTCCGTCCAGATGCTGCATGCCGGCACGAAGACTCCAACCGTTATTCTTATTCAAATAATTTGCTTCCTTTTGGGTCAGTTCAATGTCCACACCGCCCAGCATATCGACAACAGCCCGGAAACCTTCAAAATCAATCATGATATTGGCATCCACGTGTACGCCGAAATTGGAAGCCAGCGTCTGGTTCAGCAGGGCAAGACCGTTCTTCTGCGCGTAAGCTGCATTCAGTTTGTCATAGCGGTAGCCCGGGATAGAAACATAAGTATCCCGCAGGAAGGAAATCATGGTCAGGGAATTGCTGTTCTTATTGAAGCTGCAAAGTATCATAGAGTCGGAACGCTGACGGGGTTCGCCGGGACGGCGGTCATCACCGATCAGCAGAATATTGACAACACCCTCCACAGCCAAATTGGGGTTGCTGGGCAGGGTAGGGGCTGTGACTCTCGGGTCAGTAGCGTCTATGGTGGGAGCTGTAAACTGCGCATCCGGGTCGATGAACGGACCTGTATGGTAGTCATCATCGATGGAAGTGCCGTTTCCGTTTATGGTGATGGGATTGAGCAGATCCTGTACGGTGATGGTCAAAAACAGCATGACAACAAAAACAATTGCCAGAAAGGCACACAAAAGCATTAAGCCGATCCGTTGTCCGGAAACATATGCCGGACTTTTGTTGTTTTTCATATTGGAGCCTCCAAACTATCGGCAGTCTGCCGAAATATTATCTGCTATTATACTGCTAATCGACAGAAAAAGCCAGTACTTTCAATAAAAAAAATAATAAAAATTTTTACGAGGCGCAGTCTACTCCCTTAGTGTATCGGCAGACGGGCGTTTTTATTCCGTTTATCCGTGGAAACAGCCTGCTCAAATACAGAGCAGGCTGTTAATGATTCAGGGGGTTTCGGGTGTCTGCTCTTTTTCGCCAAAGGTCAGGGACAATTCCATAACCATCCTGTTACGGTAGACGAAAACCGCGACGGTATTGCCGGGCTCATATTTCCGCAGCACCTTGTCCATCTCTGCCAATGTGGTGGTCTCATACTCACCGATGCCGACAATGATGTCTCCAACACGCAAGCCGGCAGTATCCGCAGGAGAATTGGACTCTACGGATTCAATGAGCACGCCGAAACCGTTGCGCTTGTTGTTAATGGTAATACCCATATACGGAGTGGAGATATAACCCTTTTCCATCAGTTGGGTAATCAGATCCTTCACATCGTCAATGGGAATTGCGAAATTAAGCCCTTCAATGTCGTCTCCGGCCACCTTTGCGGTGGTGATACCGACAACCTCACCGTTCATATTGAACAACGGACCACCGGAATTGCCTGGGTTAATAGCGGAGTCGGTTTGCAGCATGTTGATGACGGAATTTCCGGTTTCCACATCCCGATCCTTGGCACTGATGACACCAACAGTCAGCGTGTTGGTGAGTTCGCCCAGGGGATTGCCGATGGCGGCAACCTGATCACCTTCGATCAGATTGGCGCTGCTGCCAAGCTTGACGTCGGGCAAGTCGGTTGCGTTGATCTTCAGCAGGGCAAAATCATTGCTTTCATCAAAGCCCACAACGGTGGCATCGTATTCCTGCTGGTCAATGGTGATGACGGTCAGTGTCTTGGCATCTTCAATCACGTGATAATTGGTCACGATATAACCGTCAGCAGATATAATGAAGCCGGAGCCGGAGGAAGCCGTCTCTGCCACCTGACCAAAGATGTTGGTTGTTATGCCTTGGTTGGAAATCGCAACCACACTGGCCTTGTTTTGGGCATAAACCTTAGCAGGGTCACCATTTGTGGTGCCGGAAACAGAATTGCCGTTCCCTGTGTAGGAATTGGAATTTACAAAAGTCTGCAGATTTTCAACCTTTTGACTCAATGTGGCAACCTTCAGGGACAGCAGGTCGTTTTGATTTACCCAATATTTATTGGAATAGAAAGCGGTAATGACACTGCTGACAACCACCAGCACCAGGGCAAGGACAAAGGCAGCAATGACCTGCAGGGTGATTCTTTTGCCTTTTTTTCGCGGAGGTGCGGGCTGCTCAGCAGGGATGCTATTATGTTCGTAATTGACAGGTTCCTGAGGCCATACCGGTGTGGACGGCTGGAAATTTTGCGTCTGCGGAGCCTCGGATGGACGGTATTCCGGGATGTTTTCATTATTTTCCATATTCGTTCCTCCCAATTTTATGTCTATGGTAATCCTAAGCAGAGGTTGTGAAAAAAGTATGTACACAGAAAAAACATTTTATAAACAGTCGAGGATATGATATCCTGTTTTTTTGCAATCGTCAAGGGGAAAAACCGGCGGCCAGGAAACCCCAAAGACAAGCAACTCGCACGCGTCGGCGTACATAGGTACGGTAGCGTGCGAGTTGTGCAGTAAGTCAAAATGCCTTGCAGCGCAAGGGTTTTACGCCTTTTCTGTGAATGATCAAATTTTGACGGTGGGGGGGTTCCCTGACAGCCTCAGCAGCGGCTAAGTGCCGCTGCTAAGCTTACTTCTTGCGGAAGGATTTACAGTCAGTGCACTGATCCATGGTGGGATTCTGCTCGTGGGTACCAACCAAAATACGATCCAAAGTGCAATAGTTTTCGCAGTCGCTGTGATAAGCACACTGCTGAACGGTGCATTCAATGCACTTGTTTGCCTTGCAGCTCATATTTTTTCCTCCTTTTTGTTGAATTCGGGATTAGTATACCACGCATTGAAAAAGAAATACGGACAAATTTTTCATGTTCTTGCATTTAACTGATTTGTATGATATGATAAAGAAAACAAAAAAGGAGATTTTTTACTATGGCAAAAATTGCACCTTCCATTTTGTCTGCGGACTTTGCAAATATGGAGCGAGATATTCGTGCCTTAAAGGAAGCCGGTGCAGATTGGGTTCACATGGATGTGATGGACGGAATTTTCGTTCCCAATATGTCCTTTGGTTTTCCGCTAATTCAGGCCATCCGTCCGCTGACGGATATGCCTTTGGATGTACATCTGATGATCGACCGGCCTATCCGCTACGTGGAGCAGTTTGTTAAGGCCGGTGCCGACTGGTTGACCATTCACATTGAAGCAGACCAACCCCACAACACGCTGGAGGCGTTGGACAAAATCCATGCACTGGGCTGTAAAGCGGCCATTTCCCTCAAACCGAGAACACCTGCAGAAGCTGCCATTCCCTATTTGGAGAAATGCGACATGATTCTGGTGATGACGGTAGAGCCGGGCTTTGGCGGGCAGAAATTCATGGCTGACATGATGCCCAAGCTGAAAAAACTGCGTCAAATGCTGGATGAAGTAAATCCTTCCTGCATCTTGGAGGTGGACGGCGGCGTGGATTCCAATACCTGCGCAGTTTGCAGAGAAAACGGTGCAGATGTACTGGTCGCCGGCTCTGCGTATTTTAAGGCAGCAGACCGGGCAGCTTTTGTAAAGAAGATTCAAGCATGAAGCGGCTGTTGTCCGTTTTCCTGCTAACTGCACTTCTGCTTACCGGCTGCAATACAGCCGATGTTGCGACGAATTCGGAAGCCACGGCATCTTCGGGAGCCGTGGCTCCTCCTGCGACTGGGAATCCTCCTGCAACGACCTTGCCTCCGGTGACCACAGTGCCACCTGTCACTACGGTGCCGCCGGCGACAACAGTACCGCCTGTGACCGCAGTGCCACCGGCAACTACGAAGCCTCCGGTGACTACAAAACCGCCGGCGACAACAGTACCGCCTGTGACCACGAACCCGCCTGCGACAAAGCCCCTGGCGGATCCTGTACAGGTGTATCTAAGCAGTATGACTTTAAAACAGAAAGTAGGTCAGTTGTTTGCGGTGGCGCCGGAGCAGCTGCTCAGTAAGTACAGCGCGGTGACTAAGGTGACTGACGCGTTGAAGGACGGGCTTACAAAATATCCTGTGGGTGGTATCATTCTGTTCAGTGAAAATGTGATATCACCGGATCAGCTGAGTGTGCTGAATCGGGAGTTGAAAGCTGCAAGCGGCATCCCACTGTTCCTTGGTGTGGATGAAGAGGGTGGCCGGGTGGCACGGCTGGCAAATAACAGCGCTTTTGACCTGCCAAAATATGAAAGTGCTGCGTCCGTGGGTGCCTCCGGCAACCCGGAGGATGCCCGGCTGATGGGTAAGACCATCGGCGCGTACCTGAAAGATTACGGCTTTAATCTGGATTTTGCGCCTGTTGCTGATGTGAATACCAACCCTAATAACCCCGTCATCGGCAATCGTGCCTTTTCCTCTGATCCAGTGATCGCAGCCAAGATGGCGGCGGCCTTTTCGGAAGGGATGGAGGAGGCAGGGATCATATCCACATTCAAGCATTTTCCCGGCCACGGAGATACAGCGGAGGACAGTCACTCCGGTTTGGCGGTGAACCATAAGGACCGGCAAACGCTGGAAAGCTGCGAATGGCTGCCCTTTTTGAAAGCCGGAAGCAATGATATGGTCATGGTAGGCCATATTGCGCTGCCGGAAGTGACCGGCGGCATGACCCCGGCTACCTTGTCTTATGAGATGGTAACAGAGATTTTGAAAAAAGATTTGGGCTTCTCCGGCTTGGTGATCACAGATTCCATGCAGATGGGCGCGATTACCGACAGTTATAATTCCGGGGAGGCGGCCGTTGCCGCTTTGAAGGCCGGCTGTGACATTATTTTGATGCCCAATGATTTACCCTCCGCCTTTAATGCGGTAGTAGATGCGGTAAATAACGGCATTTTGAGTGTGCAATGGCTTGACAGCACCGTGACGCGGATATTAAAATTCAAGCAAACCCATGGAATACTGACATTCTGAATTTGGAGAAAAAAATGAAAAAGACACCGTTTGTGACCTTGGAAAAGGCAAAGGAAATTGCGGCGCAAATTCCCACACCTTTCCATATTTATGATGAGGCGGGCATTCGGGCAAATGCCCGGGCGCTGAAGGCCGCCTTTGCATGGAATCCCGGCTTCCGGGAATTCTTTGCTGTCAAAGCAACACCCAATCCCTATATTCTGAAGATCCTGCATGAAGAGGGCTGTGGCTGTGACTGCTCCAGCTATACAGAGCTTTTGTTGTCTGAGGCAGTGGGTATTACCGGCCAGGATGTGATGTTTTCTGCCAATGTGACGCCGGAGCTGGATATGCGCAAGGCCTGTGAAATGGGTGCGTATATCAATCTGGATGATTCCACCCATGTGGAATTTTTGGAGCGGGTGGCAGGAAAAGTCCCGGAAACGGTATGCCTGCGCTACAATCCCGGCGGCTCTTTCAGTCTGGGCAACACCATTATGGACATGCCCCGGGATGCCAAGTATGGCATGACCGAAGACCAGATGGCCGGTGCGATCAACCGACTGATGAAACTTGGCACCAAGCATTTCGGCATCCATGCCTTTTTGGCTTCCAATACCACCACCAATGAGTATTATCCGGAACTGGCGGGCAATCTGTTCCGTCTTGCAGTGCGGCTTCATAATGCCACAGGTGCGCATTTTAGCTTTATCAATCTATCCGGCGGCATTGGCGTAGATTACCGCCCGGAACAGCCCTGCTGCAACATTGGCATCATCGGCGAGGGTGTGCGCCAGCGTTATGAGCAGATCCTAACCCCCAACGGGATGGATGACATCGCAATTTTCACAGAGTTGGGCCGCTTCATGATGGCCCCTTACGGACATCTGATCTCCACCGTTCTGCACCAAAAACACATCTACCGGGAGTATGTAGGCCTGGATGCCTGTGCGGCTGATTTGATGCGGCCTGCCATGTACGGTGCTTACCATCACATTACCGTACTGGGCAAGGAAGATGCCATTTTGGACCATGTCTATGATGTGACCGGCGGTCTGTGCGAGAACAATGATAAGTTTGCCATCGAGCGGAGCCTGCCTCAGATCGAGATCGGCGATATTCTGGCCATCCATGATACCGGTGCTCACGGCCACGCAATGGGCTATAACTACAATGGTAAGCTTCGCTCCGCAGAAGTGCTGCTGCGGCCGGATGGTTCGTTCAAAATGATCCGCCGCGCAGAGACACCCCAAGACTACTTTGCGACACTGGATAACACAGAATTTACATTTAAGTGCTGATTGACATTTTTTAGGTTTGTATGTATAATATTTGCGGAAAATAAGGGGCGAAAGCATTTCGTCTCCATAAGAAAGGAAAATTGCCATGATTTATAGTAGCGAAGTACAACATATGTGCAGCGTTGGCAAGGGCGCATATCACGGTCCCGCACCCATTCCCGAAGAGGGCAAGTGGGTTCAGGTCAAGGAAATCAAGGATGTCTCCGGTTTTACCCACGGCATCGGCTGGTGCGCACCTCAGCAGGGCTGCTGCAAGCTGACCCTGAATGTGAAGGAAGGAATTATTGAAGAGGCTCTGGTAGAAACGCTGGGCTGCTCCGGCATGACCCACTCTGCCGCTATGGCTTCTGAGATCCTCATCGGTAAGACTCTGCTGGAGGCTCTGAACACCGACCTGGTGTGTGATGCCATCAACACCGCTATGCGGGAGCTGTTCCTGCAGATCGTTTACGGCCGCAGCCAGTCCGCTTTCTCTGAGGACGGCTTGGCAGTGGGTGCATCTCTGGAAGACTTGGGTAAGGGTCTGCGCAGCCAGGTGGGTACCATGTTTGCCACCAAGGCAAAGGGCCCCCGTTATCTGGAAATGGCTGAGGGTTATGTGACCCGCATCGCTCTGGATGAGGATAATCTGATCACCGGTTACGAGTTCATCAATCTGGGCAAGATGATGGACTTCATCAAGAAGGGTGACGATGCCAACGAGGCACTGAAGAAGGCAAAGGGCTCCTATGGTCGCTTTGCTGATGCTGCCAAGTACATCGACCCCCGTCACGAATAAGAGGAGGACACAGAAATGGCATTGTTTGAAGGTTACGAAAGAAAAATCGACAAGATCAATGGTGTCCTGGCTCAGTACGGCTTGGGTTCTGTAGAAGCCTGCCGTGAGATCTGCACCGCTAAGGGCTTTGATCCCTACGAGATCGTCAAGGGAATCCAGCCCATCGCATTTGAGGACGTTGCCTGGGCTTATTGCGTAGGTGCCGCCATCGCTATCAAGAAGGGCGTCAAGAACGCTGCTGAGGCTGCCGAGGCTATCGGCATCGGCCTGCAGGCATTCTGCATCCCCGGTTCCGTTGCTGAGGACCGTAAGGTCGGTCTGGGTCACGGCAATCTGGGCGCAATGCTTCTGCGTGACGAGACCAAGTGCTTCGCATTTTTGGCAGGTCACGAATCCTTTGCTGCTGCAGAAGGTGCCATCGGCATCGCCCGCAGCGCAAATAAGGCACGTAAGGAACCTCTGCGGGTCATCCTGAACGGTCTGGGTAAGGATGCGGCACAGATCATCTCCCGTATCAACGGCTTTACCTACGTGCAGACCCAGTTTGATTACTACACCGGCGAGCTGAAGATCGTCAACAAGATCGCTTACTCCAAGGGCGAGCGTGCCGCAGTTAACTGCTACGGCTGTGACGATGTTCGGGAAGGTGTTGCCATCATGCACCATGAGGGCGTGGACGTATCTATCACCGGTAACTCCACCAATCCCACCCGGTTCCAGCACCCCGTTGCCGGCACCTACAAGAAGGAATGCATCGAGCAGGGTAAGAAGTACTTCTCCGTTGCTTCCGGTGGTGGCACTGGCCGTACTCTGCACCCCGATAACATGGCAGCAGGTCCTGCTTCCTACGGCTTGACCGACACCATGGGCCGTATGCACGGCGATGCTCAGTTCGCAGGTTCTTCCTCCGTTCCCGCCCACGTGGAAATGATGGGCTTCCTGGGCGCTGGTAACAACCCCATGGTCGGCATGACCGTTTCCGTGGCTGTCGCTGTTGAGGAAAGCTTGAAGTAATTACAACTTATAAAAACCTACCCCCGGGAATCGCATTTGCGATTCCCGGGCTTTTTGCAAAATTTTTCTTAAAGCGCTTGCCGTTTTCTTTCCCTTATGATACCATCAATGGAAGAAAATTACCGCATGGTGCGCAGGCAAAATGCGCTGGATGCTTTGGAAGAGCAGACAATGAAAAGGTTACTCAGTATTTTATTGCTGGCGGCTGTGGCAGTTGCTTGCACAGCAGCATTACCGGTAGAGACGGAAGCGGCAGCGATGGGGTACTATACCTACTCGATTATCGGTGGCAAAGCGACAATTACAAGCGTAAGCTCAGCCATATCCGGAAATGTTACAATCCCGTCCACTTTCGGGGGTTATACTGTGACGGGTATTGGCAACTACGCTTTCAACTGCTGTACCCACGTGACCAGCGTTACGATTCCGGACAGCGTGACCAAGATTGGTGATTGCGCATTCTATAGCTGTACCAGCCTTACGGAAATGACCATTCCGGATAGAGTGACCTCTATTGGCAGCTGTGCATTCTATTATTGTGCGGAGCTGACGGCGATCAGCATTCCGGACAGCTTGGTAAGCATAGGGAACAACGCATTTGCAGACTGCGCCAAGCTGACTGATATTACCCTTCCAAACGGTGTGACCGACATCGGAAATTTTGCTTTTTCCGGGTGCAACCTGCTGACGATTCATTGTGAGGAAGGATTAGAGGCTGAAAATTATGCAAAAAAGAGTGGCATACCGATTGCCTATATTGGTGCAGTTACCCATGCCCACGACTACGCATCCGATTGGACGACGGATGAAAACAGCCATTGGCATCCTTGCTCCGGCTGTGAGGAAAAGGGCGATTATGCCGCCCACGCCTGGAACGATGGAGAAGTGACCAAGGAAGCCACCGAGGCGGAAACAGGCTTGAAAAAATACACCTGTACCGTCTGCGATGCGACCAAGGAAGAAACTTTGGATAAATTGGATGTGACTGCGAACCAAGGCAGAAATCCACCGGAGGGCAAATTCCCCTGGTGGATCGTAATCGTGCCGATTGTGGTGATTGGCGGCGGTGCAGCGGCAATCCTGTTCCTTAAAAAGAAAAAGAAAGCCTAATCAAAACAGCCCCCTGCGGAATTCCTCCGCTGGGGGTTTGTGCCGATAGAGAAAAGACCCTGCCTGTTATATAAACAGGCAGGGATATTTTATAGGATTCCGTACATCAACAGGCTCATAATGGTGGTTGCCATGGCAACACCCAAAAGAATGGCCAAAGACGATTTTCGGATATGCATTCCCAAAAGGGACGCGATCAAAGCACCTGTCCATGCGCCGGTACCGGGAAGGGGGATGCCGACGAACAGCAACAAACCGATAAATTCACCGTGCTTAAAAGAATCACTTTTCTTCATAGCCCGATCCTCCAGCTTGCAGACGATCCGACCAAAATGCTTTGTTGGCTTTAGCCATTGGAAGATATGCCGGATAAACAGCAATATGAAGGGTATTGGCAAAACGTTTCCAATAACAGAGATAATGAGGGTAACGGATAGAGGAAGATGCAGTAAACGCCCAACCACAATACCGCCTCTGCACTCCAGAATCGGGAACAGAGAAACGATAAACGTTACCAGCTCTGCGGGAATATATTGACCTAAAGATTCTCCAAACCAGGCAGCTATGGCATCCATCTGTTTTCAAAGTCCCTTTCTGTGTTTGTGAAGCACGTACCGAATATCGGCACAGATTGGTAGTATTGTATGCCAAAAACAGAGGATTGTCAATATTTTTATGCCTGGGGCTCGGTTATCGGGTCGGTAGGTTCCGTTGGTTCTGTTGGGCCAGTGGGAACAGTAGGCTCTGTGGGCTCTGTCGATTCCGATGGCTCTGTCGGCTCAGTAGGAGTTTCAGTGGAAGTATCCGGTTTGGTATAGCTGATACTACCGTCAGCTTCAACGGTGATAAATGTGGAAGTATTTACAGAAAGTGCGCGCTCAAAATGCTGACCACCTGCGTCGTATTCGATAATCAGACCGAACATGCCGTCGTAGGCGAAATACACATTGGAAACAGAAACGTCGAAAAACAGTTCGTATGACGGATCGAACGCATAATCTGCTATGTCCACAAAAACTCTCTGCAGGAAGTATCGCCCTGCGGCTATGGGGACATATCTGCGAATGATCCAGGGAGAAGACTGTCCTCTTATCTGCAATTCCACAGCATCACAGACACTGCAGACCCGTTGGTCGTAGGTAGCGGGATCTGCCACAGATTGCTCTGCCACACTCCAATTTCCAAAATTATGGGAAGCTTTTACAATGTTGGAGCGAATGTGCTGTTTACAGCGGGAGCAATATTGTTCCGTATATCCGTCGGTTTCGCAGGTGACAGGAATAATGGTCGCATCGCCCAAATTGTGACCCTTCGCATCCTTCATATCCCGAATGTCGGTTTTTCCGCAGGAGCAGGTATAAACGGTGTATCCCAAGTCCGTGCAGGAGGGAGCTTTCACAGATTCAATGGTATAGCTGTGCTCATGAGGGTCTGTGGGCTCCGTGGGTTCCGTAGGCTCTGTTGGAAGTGTGGGTGCGGTAGAACCGTCCGGCGTGGAGGAAGAGGGGGCAGTAGAAGGGGCGGTTGTCGGTGTGCCGGAATTGAAAAGCATCTGGAACACGCCGCCGACACGGTTGAAAACGATGGCTACCATCACAATCATTAAGACCAGTAATGTAGACATGATTATCAACATCAGTTGTTTGATTGTCAGCTTCATAGGCATATCTCCTTTTCTTTGGGGTTATTATAGCGCAATTGTCGCGTGATTGCAAGGGGATGGGAAAAATTCCCGACGAAAAAACCAAAGGGGCGAATTGTTGACTTTTCACGGGAAAATGCGTATAATAAACTAGATAAAATATGGATAAGTTTGGCAGGTATTTTTATGGCTACAAAAAAACAGGAACAATACGGAAATTCCAGCATTTCCATGCTGAAAGACGAACAGCGTGTCCGCCAGCTCCCTGCAGTTATTTTCGGTTCTGACGATCTGGAAGGATGCAAGCACGCAGTATTTGAAATTCTATCCAATGCAGTTGACGAAGCCCGGGAAGGTCATGGAGACATGATCGTCGTTACACGCTATGAAGACTTGAGCGTGGAAGTGGAAGATTTCGGTCGGGGCTGTCCTGTTGACTACAATGAAAAGGAAAAGCGCTACAACTGGGAGCTGGTATTTTGCGAGATGTATGCCGGCGGTAAATACGGAAAGAATGGCGAAAATTACGGCTATTCTTTGGGTATGAACGGTTTGGGCTCCTGTGCCACCCAGTATGCTTCGGAATTCTTTGATGCCACTATCCGACGGGACGGTTTCCGTTACGATCTGCATTTCGAAAAAGGACGGAACAAGGGCGGACTGAAAAAAGAACCCACTGACCGCGGCCGGAAAACAGGTTCTCGTTTCCATTGGCGGCCGGACCGTCAGGTGTTTACGGATATCAATATTCCTGCCGATTACTATCGGGATGTACTGCGCCGTCAAGCGGTGGTAAACAAAGGGGTTACCTTCAAATTCCGCAATCAGGTGGGCAAAAAATTTGAAGAGGAAGAATTCTGCTATGAAGACGGCATCCGCCAGTACGTTGGTGAGTTGGTGGGAGATGATGCGTTCACCATGCCCACGTATTGGGAAACGGAACGTCGTGGTCGGGATGCGGAAAACCGTCCGGAAATGAAGCTGAAGATCACTTGCTCTTTCTGCTTCAGCAAGAAGGTAAGCCGCGTGGAGTATTATCACAACTCTTCCTGGCTGGAGCATGGCGGCAGTCCGGACCGTGCGGTACGGTTCGGCGTAACGGCGGCCTTTGACAAATTCCTTCGGGAAAACAATAAGTACACCAAAAACGAGAATAAGATTCTCTATCAGGATATTCAGGATTCGTTGGTGATGGTCACTAACTGCTTCTCCACCATCGGCTGTTTTGAAAACCAAACCAAGAAGGCGGTAAATTCCAAGTTTACCCAGGAAGCAATGACTGCGTTCTTCAAGGAACAGTTTGAAGTTTGGTTTATTGAGAATAAACAGGAGGCGGAACGGGCAGCCGAGCAGGTGCTCATCAACAAAAGAGCCCGTGAATCTGCGGAAAGAACAAAAACCAGCATAAAAAAGAATCTGTCTGCCAAGGTGGACATTGCCAATCGGGTGCAGAAGTTTGTTGACTGCCGCAGTAAGGATGCAGACAGACGGGAGCTGTATATCGTGGAGGGCGATTCCGCGTTGGGAAGCGTCAAGCTGAGTCGGGATGCAGAATTCCAGGGCATTATGCCGGTGCGGGGCAAAATCCTTAATTGTCTGAAGGCGGATTATAACAAAATTTTCGCATCTCCCATTATTACCGATCTGATTAAGGTGTTGGGTTGCGGTGTAGAGGTTGAAGGCAAAAAAGCCAAGGAACTGAGCAGTTTCGACCTTTCGCAGCTGAGGTGGAACAAAGTGGTCATCTGTACCGATGCGGACGTGGACGGCTTCCAGATCCGCACACTGATTCTGACGATGCTCTATCGGCTGTGTCCCACGCTGATTCGGGACGGGTATGTGTATATTGCAGAATCCCCTTTGTTTGAAATCAGCTGTAAGGATCAGACATGGTTTGCCTATAATGAATCGGAAAAGGTGAAAATCCTTGCAGAACTGGAAGGCAAAAAGGTGACCATTCAGCGCTCCAAGGGTCTGGGCGAAAACGATCCGGAAATGATGTGGATGACCACCATGAATCCGGAAACCCGTCGGCTGATTAAGGTCATGCCTGAGGATGCGGAGCGTACCAGCCACTATTTTGATGTCCTGTTGGGAGATGCCCTGCAGGAGCGTAAGAATTTTATTGCAGAAAACGGCCCCAAGTATTTGGAGCTGGCTGATATTTCTTAAGAGAGGGTCCATATGGCAAGAAAGAAGAAAGAACCGGAACAGAATAAGAAAAAGATTGACACCAGCGGTATCATGGGCTTGGTAGGCTCTACCACAGAGCAGGCGATCTCCGAAACCCTGGAGATCAACTATATGCCCTACGCCATGTCTGTCATCGTATCCCGAGCAATTCCGGAGATCGATGGCTTCAAGCCCTCTCATCGAAAATTGCTGTATACCATGTATAAGATGGGTCTGCTCAGCGGCGGACGGACCAAGTCTGCCAACATCGTGGGTCAGACCATGCGGCTCAACCCCCATGGCGATGCGGCAATCTACGAAACTATGGTTCGTTTGGCTAAGGGCAATGAAACGCTGCTGCATCCCTTCGTGGATTCCAAGGGAAACTTTGGTAAAGTATACTCCCGGGATATGGCCTACGCAGCTTCCCGTTACACGGAGGCAAAGCTGGACAGCTTCTGTCACGAGCTGTTCCGGGATATTGATTCAGATACGGTGGATATGGTGGACAACTATGACGCCACCATGAAAGAGCCCTCTTTGCTTCCCACCAGCTTTCCCAATGTGCTGGTTTCTGCAAATCAGGGTATTGCTGTTGGCATGGCATCCAATATCTGTTCCTTTAACCTGAAGGAAGTTTGCGAGACGACCATTGCCTTGATGGAAAACCCCGACCATGATGTTTTGGAGACTCTGCCCGGTCCGGATTTTTCCACCGGCGGAGAACTGATTTTTGATGAGAATGCCACCCGGGAGATTTATTCCACCGGCCGGGGCAGCTTCAAGCTTCGGGCAAAATGGAGGTATATCAAGGAAGGCAATCTGATCGAGATATACGAGATTCCTTACTCCACCACCACGGAAGTCATTATGGACAAGGTGGCGGAACTGATGAAGGCCGGCAAAATCAAGGAAATCAACGACATGCGGGATGAAACAGACCTGGGCGGTCTGAAGCTGACGATTGATCTGAAGCGTGGCGTAGAGCCGGAAAAGCTCATGCAAAAGCTCTTCCGTCTGACTACCCTGCAGGACAGCTTCCCCTGCAATTTCAATATTTTGATAGCCGGTATGCCCCGTGTTATGGGTGTGGGAGAAATTCTGGAGGAATGGACAGCCTGGCGGACGGAGTGCGTCAAGCGGCGGATCTATTTCCAGATTCAGAAAAAAGAAGACCGCCTGCACCTGCTAAAGGGCTTGGAACGGATCCTGCTGGATATCGACAAAGCCATCCGTATCATCCGGGAAACGGAACTGGATGCGGAGGTTATTCCCAATTTGATGATCGGCTTCGGCATCGATGAAGTGCAGGCGAATTTCGTTGCGGAAATCAAGCTGCGCAACATCAATAAAGAATACATTCTGAAGCAGACCAAGGCAATTTCCGATCTGGAGAAGGAAATTGCAGAGCTCAAGGGCATTTTGGGCAGTCATTCCAAGCTGCAAAAGGTGATCATCGGGGAACTGAAAAAGGTGGCGGAAACCTACGGTCAGCCCCGAAAGACGGAAATCCTCTATGAAAACAGTCTGATCGAGGCGGAGGATGAGGACGAGCCTGTGCCGGATTATCCTGTGACCTTGTTCTTGTCCAAGGAAGGCTATTTGAAGAAAATTACTGCCCAATCTTTGCGGATGAGTGGTGAGCAAAAATTCAAGGAAGGCGACAGTCTGCGTCTGTCCGTGGAAACCAGCAATAAGGAAGAACTGTTGGTATTTACCAACCAATTCCAGTGCTATAAAACGAGATTGGCTGATTTTGAGGACGGAAAGGCCTCCCAGTTGGGAGATTATCTGCCGCAAAAGCTGGGAATGGATCCCGGCGAAAGTGTGATTCAGGTGGTTCTGCCCGGAGATTACAAGGGCTTCGTGCTGTTCTTCTTTGAAAACGGCAAGGCGGCCAAGGTTCCTCTGTCGGCTTATGAAACCAAGACCAACCGGAAAAAACTCACCGGTGCTTATTCGGATAAGAGTCCCTTGGTGGAAGCGTTTGCACTGACGGAAGATACCCAAATGGCGGTGTTTACCACCGACAGCCGGGCGGTAATTTTCTCCACCGCACAGCTATTGCCCAAGACGACACGGAATACCATTGGCGTATCCGTGGTATCCTTAAAGAAAAAGGCCGCGGTCTGTCAGGTACAGCTGCTGGCAAATTGCGGTATTACCAATCAAAGCCGCTATCGGAGTAGAAACATTCCTTCAGCGGGAGCGCCTCTGAAGGAAGAAGATGCTCAGGAAAAGCAAATCAGCTTTGAGGTTTGATAGGGTGCAAGTATGAAAAAAGTGGGATATGTTGTAAATGTAATAAAAATCCTGGTGGGCTGCGCGCTGTTTGGCATCGGCTTTAATCTGTTTATGATCCCTTACGACATGAACGCCGGCGGACTGTCTGGCTTGTCCATGGTGTTGGTGCATCTGATCGGACGCGGCACGGTGGGTACGGTGACGATGCTGCTGAATATTCCACTTTTTGTGCTGGGCGGCTGGAAAATCGGTAAGAGGTTCTTTGTTTCCTCCTTGCTGGGAATGATCGCCAGCTCGGTTGCCATTGACGTTTTTGCGGCTTTGCCGGCACCACAAATAGAGCCGCTGGTGGCGGTTCTGTACGGCGGTGTGCTTTGCGGATTGGGACTGGGTATTGTGTTTGCTTCCGGGGCATCTACCGGCGGCTCAGATATTATTGTCCGACTGCTGAAGCGGAAATGGGAAAACGTACCCATCGGAACCATCAGTATCTGCCTGGATACGGCGGTGGTAATTCTCACCGGCATCGTATTTCGGGATATGCGCAAAACGCTCTACTGTATCATAGCAGTATTTGTTATGGGACGGGTCATTGATGCAGTGGTTTACCGCTTTGACTATTCCAAAGTGGCGCTGATCATCACCAAGCATCATGCAGAGGTGGCACGGTCCATTGGTAAGGAGCTGGGAAGGGGCGCCACCCTTCTGCAGGGAGAAGGCGCTTACAGCGGAGAGAACACCAAGGTGGTTTTGACGGCGGTGAAACGCCAGCAGCTGGCGGAGCTGAAGAAGCTGGTGGTGGAAGTGGATCCGGATGCTTTCATCATTGTTCAGGAGGCGCATCAGGTGTTGGGAGACGGTTTTTCCCGTTATTCCAAGGACGCACTTTAATAAAAAGGGGTGAGGCGAAATGAAGAAGATCATTGCGGCAGCGGTATTACTTTGTATTCTGCTTAGCGGCTGCAGTTCCTGGATGAACGGCAGTTATGCTGTGGTTACGCCTCACACAGAGCCGGCAAATCACCAGGGAAGACCCACAAATACTATTTCCAGCTATGAGCAGCTTCGGTATGTGTTGGTATCCATGGTGGAAGGCGGAGAAGAAAGCGCGTTGCTTAGCGTGAAATATGCGGATGAGGAACGCATCCGCCCGGATATGGATAAGGCAGTAAACGAAATCTGCCAAAGCAATCCTTACGCAGTATATGCGGTGGAAGATATCCAATACGAAATGAGCAGCGGTACCGGTCCTAAAACAGTCAGTGTGCGGGTGACTTACCGGCCTAACCGCGCAGAGATGAAGAGAATAAAAAAAGCGTCCAATGCGGAGCAGATTGAAGCCATCGTCAGTCAGCAGCTGGACGATTGTGCAGCCGGTGTTGTGCTGTACGTCCAGAATCCTGTGCGGATTGACTATGTGCAGATGGTGGCAGATTATGCGTGGGAGAATCCCCAGCAGGTGATGGAGGCGCCGGAGGTGTCGGTCAGCCTCTATCCGGAAATGGGAGAAAAGCAGATAGTGGAACTGCGGTTTTCCTATCGCAGCAGTCGGGAAGAACTGCGCGCAATGAAGGAAAAGGTTGCTCCTGTATTTGTTTCTGCTGAGAAATATGCCGCAACAGAGCAGGATGAAAAGGAAAAGGCCCAAAAGCTGTATTCCTTTTTGATGAACCGGTACAAGTACATGCAACAAACCTCCATCACACCTACATACAGTCTCCTCATGCATGGCGTGGGCGACAGCCAGGCATTTGCAGTCGTATATGCGGCCATGTGCCGGCAGGTGGAGTTGAATTGCAAGGTCGTGATCGGAACCCGATCGGGAGAGCCTTGGGCATGGAACGTTATGGAGATTGATGGGATATTCTATCATCTGGATTTGCTCCGCTGTGACGGTGCCGATGGCTTCAAGCTGTATACCAAAGAGGAAATGACGGACTATGTTTGGGATTATTCCATTTATCCCGCCCGGGCAAAAGAAATTTCATAAAACCGGAGGAAAGGTATTGACAAACAGGGATTTTCTGTTATAATACCTTTTGTTCCGCGGGTGTAGCTCATCCGGTAGAGCGCCACCTTGCCAAGGTGGAGGTAGCGAGTTCGAGCCTCGTCACCCGCTCCATGTAAAAGACGCACATTTGTCCAATAGACAAATGTGCGTCTTTTTAAGTGATGCGTTCCTATGGGAGATATACATTCGCTGAATCAAACCGTCAAAGAGACCCCTGTTTTCTGAGAGAAAACAGGGGTACTTTTCTTACAGCTCGGTGATTACGGGCAAAATCATAGGATTGCGCTTGGTGGTCTTATACAGGTAGCCACTCAGATCATTCTTGATGGCGGTTTTGATGGTGGACCAGTCGCGGATGCGCTTGCGTTGGCAGCGCTCAAGGGCTTCCAAAGTGACGCTGCGCAGTTCCTCCATCAGGGCTTCGGATTCCTTTACATAAATAAATCCGCGGGTGATAATATCCGGTCCGGAGATGATACTGCCGTCCTGACCGGACAGGTTCAGGCACACCACGATCATGCCGTCCTGTGCCAAATGCTTGCGGTCCCGCAAAACAACACTGCCCACGTCGCCCACGCCGGTGCCGTCCACAAAGACCTTGCCGGCAGTGACCGTACCGGCCAGCTTGCAACTGCGGCTGCTCAGCTCCATAACAGAACCGATCTCGCCGATAATGACATTCCGCGAGGCCATGCCCAACTGTTTTGCCAGACGGCCGTGCAGCTGCAGCATCCGCTGTTCGCCATGGACGGGAATGAAGAAACGGGGCTTGCAAAGCGCCTGGATGATTTTCAGCTCCTCCTGGCAGGCGTGACCGGAAGCGTGCAGACCCTCACTCTTTTCATACACCACGTCAGCACCCTTGCGGTACAGCTCGTTGATGATACGGGAAACGGCCTTTTCGTTGCCGGGGATAGCGGAAGCGGAGATGATGATCCGGTCATCCGCAGTAATGTCAATTTGCTTATGGGTAGAGAATGCCATGCGGTATAACGAGGACATGTTCTCGCCCTGTGAGCCGGTGGAAACGATGACCACCTTGTTTTTCGGCAGGCTTTTTATTGCACCCAGTTCCACGATGGTACCGGCAGGAACCTTGATGTAGCCCAAATCCTGAGCCACCTTCAGCATGTTTTCCATGCTGCGCCCGGACACGGCAACCTTCCGTCCGTGGCGGTGTGCGGTAGCCAAAACGGCCTGTATCCGGTGCATGTTGGAGGCAAAGGTCGTGACGATAATACGCTTGTCGCAGTTGCGGAACTGACGGTCCAGACTTTCTGCGACCATGTTTTCACTGGGGGTATAGCCGGCACGCTCCACATTGGTGGAGTCAGCGAGCAGAGCCAGCACACCTTCATTGCCCAGCTGACCCAAGCGGGCCAGATCGATCATACCGTCTGTTGCAGTGGGATCGATCTTGAAATCACCGGTCATAATGACGGTACCCACGGGCGTTTTGATGGCGAAAGCCACCGCGTCGGCAATGGAGTGGTTTACGTGAATGAATTCCACGGTAAAGCAACCGGCCTTCACCACGTCGCCGGGCTTATGGGTGATGAGCTTGACGGTATTTTCCAAGGCGTGTTCTTCTAATTTCAGCTTGATCAGACCGTTGGTCATGGCGGTGCCGTGAATGGGACAGCTCACCTGCTGCATACAGTAGGGAATGGAGCCGATGTGATCTTCGTGACCGTGGGTAATGAACATACCCCGCAGTTTTTTGGCGTTTTGCACCAAATAGCTGAAATCGGGGATGACCAGGTCAACGCCGTACATATCCTCGTCCGGGAAACCGACACCGCAATCCACCACGATCATATCCTTGCCGTATTCCAGCACGGTACAGTTTTTGCCGATTTCATCCAGACCGCCCAGGGGGATAATTCTTAATTTTTCTGCCAAAGTATAGATACTCCTTTCAAATAAGGCCAAATGGCCACAACAAAGCAGGCAACCATTTATCACATTCCTGCGCCCTGTAATGGCGAATGTGAGGGAAATGCCTGCATTTTTCTTTAATTGAATCTGCCCGGGACTGCCCGACCCGGCGCACTCTTGGGATAGTATAACACACTTTACAGAAAAAGTATACCTATTTTTCAAAGATGCGTCCGACAGGATTCGCACAAAGGAAAAGCCCGGCTGCATTTCTGCAGCCGGGTGTGTTTTATTCAGATTTCCAGTCCGTCGATGATTTCCCGGAGCTTTTGAGCACTGAATTGCATTTTTGCGGTTTCCTCCGGTGTCAAGGGGGATATGATTTTGGTGTGGACACCGTCACTGCCTACCAATGCAAGAGTGGAAAGACACACATCCTCCACGCCGTATTCACCGTGCATCATGGTGGAGACGGTCAGTGCCGTTCCGCTTCCGTTCAGGATACATTTACAGATATGGCACACGGAAATGGCAACCGCGTAGAAGGTAGCTCCTTTGTTTTTGATTACCTGAGCACCGGAACGCTTGACGAATTCTTCCACGGCTTCATGATCGCCATCCCAGCGGATGCAGGAGGAATCCCCTACGTTGTCCTTATAGTTGTCGATCTTGTTGTTGGCAATGGCAGCCAGAGACCAGGGGACGAAAGAGCTGTCACCGTGTTCGCCGTAAACATGAGCGTGGACGTTCTTGGGGCTGATATGAAAACGCTTTGCCAGCTCCGACTGCAGACGGCTGGTGTCCAGCACGGTACCGGAGCCGAGGATCCGATTTTCCGGAATGCCGGAGATTTTTGTAAACACATAGGTCAGAATATCCACCGGATTTGCCACCAAAATATAAATGGCATCCGGAGCGTATTTAACGATCTGCGGGGTAATCTCCTTGAGAATATTCACATTGGCCTGAGCCAGCTCCAGCCGGGATTGACCGGGCTTTCTGGGCAGACCGGAGGTAATGATGACGATTTGGGAGCCTTCGGCATCCTCATATTCACCGGAACGGATAATTGCGGGAGAACAGAAGGGAGCACCCTGATAAATATCCAGAGCCTCGCCCATGGCCTTTTGCTTATTGATATCAATGAGCACCACCTCGCTGGCAATACCCTGCACCATGATATCGTTGGTAATTGCAGAGCCTACACTGCCTGCGCCGATGACGGTGATTTTAGTTGACATAACATTACCCCCATGCTTTGTTTCTCGTGGAATCAATATATAAATATTGATTAGAGTATAGCGATGTGACGTTGGAAAGTCAAGGGTAAATAAAAATATATTTTTACTTTCGTAAAAATCGTGGAAAAATGGTTGCACCTTTCGCTTTCTTTTGATATAATATGCGATATATTCAATAGTAATGTGGATAGTATAACTATTTTTTAGGAGGTGTGGCATTTGAATAAGAAACTTGGGTGGCTGCTTTGGCCGAATCTGTGGGTTTTCTTCTTGGTAACGGCAGGTTTTGCCGTAGCCGCTGTGATGACAGAAAACTATATTATGGCAGCGGTAGAAGGCGGTGTTACCGCATTACTGGGAATCTATTATGTAGTGTGCCGCATTTACCGACGCCGGGAGCTTCAGCAGTATGTGAAGACGGCTTTTGGCAGTGCCGATATTGACAACGGGGCGGATACGCCCTTTCCGATGGTTTTGGTGCGTCTGGGAGATGGAAGCGTCCTGTGGACAAATGATGCCTTTGCTTCCATTACCGGTTTTCAGGACAAGTATCTGCATCAGCGCCTGAGCAGCGTCCTGCCGAATCTGTCTTTGGATTGGCTATCCTCCGGAAAAACGGAATACCCTTATGATATCAATATCGGCGACCGGAGATACCGCGTTTACGGAACAGCTCTGCGGGCGGATGATCCGGAGGGTACGGCTCTGGGTATGCTGTATTTTGGAGATTTAACAGAGCTGTATCTGGTGCGGGATGAGTATATCCGTTCCCGTCCGGTGGTCAGCATACTTTTGGTGGACAATTATGAGGAACTGATTAAGAATTTAACAGAGAGTGCGATTTCCACCCTGAATGCCCAGATCAATGACGTTATCACCTCCTGGGCAGAGGATTATCACGGATTGCTTCGCCGTATGGAACGCAATCGCTTCCTCCTGGTGTTTGAGAAGCAGGACTTGGATCGAGCCATCGAAGGGAAGTTTTCCTTGCTGGAGGACATTCATCAGGTGGAGAATCCCTCCGGATTGCAGGCGTCCATTTCTTTGGGCATCGGCGTTGATGGGGTAAGCTTTGAAGAAAACTACAATTTTGCGGCGCTGTCCATAGAAATGTCGCTGAGCCGGGGCGGTGACCAGGCGGTCATTAAGGATCGGTTCAATTTCAATTTCTACGGCGGACGCAATCGGGAAAATGATCACCGCAGTAAGGTTCGTTCCCGTGTTACCTCCAATTCCCTGATGGAGCTCATCGGACAGAGCAGCCAGGTCTTTATTATGGGTCATAAAAATGCGGATCTGGATGCTGTGGGCGCGGCAATGGGTATTTCCTGCATGTGCCGGAAAAAAGGGAAAAAGGCATACATTGTGCTGGATTTGGAACGGAATGTGGCAGATCGGCTGCTGGATGAGATCCTGGCAGTACCGGAGTATCGGGATACCGTTATTTCCGGTCAGGATGCTTTGCTTCTCAGCGATAGCCACAGCACCCTGGTGGTCGTGGATACCAACCGTCCGGATCAGGTGGAATATCCTCCCTTGCTGGAGGCCATTCCTAAGGTTTGCGTAGTGGACCATCACCGCAGAGCTGCGGAATATATCAATCCCGTTGTGGTGAATCTTCACGAGCCGTTTGCCTCTTCCGCATCGGAATTGGTAACGGAGCTGCTCCAATATGCGGTGGAAAAATCGGATGTGCTACCCATTGAGGCAAAGAGCCTGATGGCGGGTATTTTCCTGGATACCAAGAGCTTTAATGTCCGCACCGGTGAACGTACCTTTGAGGCGGCAGCGGTGCTGCGGCAATGGGGCGCGGATACGGTGGAGGTCAAGAAGCTTCTGCAAAACGATTTCCAGGATACCATGTCCAAGTATCAAATCATCAAATCTGCCCGCCTTTATCGGCAGGAGTTGGCCATTGCGGCCCTGACAACACCCACTTCCCGGGCGCTGGCTGCTCAGGCGGCAGATGAATTACTGAACATTTCCGGGATTACAGCATCCTTTGTGCTGTATCCCGAAGGAGACCAAACCATTGTTTCCGCCCGTTCTATTGGCGATGCCAATGTGCAGGTGATATTGGAACCTTTGGGCGGCGGCGGAAATACCGCAACTGCCGGCGCACAGCTGCCGGGCTGTACGGTGAAGGAGACACTGGATCTGCTGGTGACTTCCATTGATCAATTTTATGAAACTTAACGCAGGGAGATTTTAGAATATGAAGGTTATTTTGTTGCAGGATGTAAAGGGCAAGGGCAAGAAGGGTCAGATGCTGGAAGTATCCGATGGCTATGCCCGTAACTACATGCTGCCCAAGAAAATGGCGATTGAGGCAACCGCAGATGCCATTAACACCATGCGGATGAATGACAAAGCGACCCAGGAACGGATCGCTAAGGAAAAGGCAGAGGCGTTGGCACTTTCCAAGCAGCTGCGGGAAATGACCCTGGTGGTGACTGCCAAGGGCGGCGGAGCCGGCAGACTCTTCGGTTCTGTGACCAATCAGGAAATTGCAGACGCCCTGAAGGCAAAGACCGGTATTGCACTGGATAAACGGAAGATCGTCATTGCAGATACCATCAAATCTGTTGGAACCTATACGGTCACCTGTAAGCTGGGCTATGAAATCAATGCCCCGCTGACCGTAAAGATCGAAGAAGCTTAAAGAAACGCCCCAAAACAGAGGGGGAACAGAGAGGAGAGAGAAGCATGGATGAAGAATTGTTGGCAGGACAGCAGCCCCATTCTCTGGAAGCAGAGCAATCGGTGCTGGGCTCCATTCTGATCGACAGTCGGTGTGTCGCCGATGTCATCGGCATGGTGCGGCCGGAGGACTTTTATCTTCAGCAGAATCGGGAGATTTTTGAAGTCATATACTCCATGTTTAACTATTCCCTGGCCATTGACCCTGTAACGGTGCTGGACAAGATGCGCGAGCATGGTGTCTATCATGACAACTCCAGAGATTACATCATGCAGCTGATGGAAATTACACCCACAGCGGCAAACGTAGTCCGTTATGCCGGAATCGTGCGGGAAAAAGCGATGCTGCGGGATTTGTCCCAGGCCGGTATAGATATTACCCGAATGGTGCAGGCGCAAACGGGAACACCGGATGAGATGCTGGAAACTGCGGAGAAGAAAATTTATGCTCTGCGCAACGGCGGCCGTCAGGATACCCTGGAGCACATCGGTACGGTTTTGCATAAGGTATATGACCGGCTGAATGAATTGGCACAGTCGGATTCTGCGATTCCGGGTCTTTCCACAGGCTTGCGGGATCTGGACACCAAAATCAATGGATTGAACAAGGGAAATCTTTTGCTTGTGGCGGCCCGTCCGGCCATGGGAAAGACCTCGTTTGCACTAAATCTCGGATTGAACGTGGCCAAGAAATATAAAAAAACCGTGGCATTCTTCTCTTTGGAAATGTCCCGGGAGGAGCTTGCCATGCGTCTGCTGTCCGGTGAGAGCTTTGTGGACAGCCAAAAAATGGCTACCGGCAAACTCACGGAAGAAGAGTGGGTAAAAATCGGAATGGCTTCGTCTGCGTTGAGCCAAACGGATATTCGCGTGGACGACAACGGTGGCATCACGGTGGCAGAAATTAACGCCAAGTGCCGTCGTCTGGATAATTTAGGCTTGGTGATCATCGACTATCTGCAGTTGATGCAGGGCTCCGGTTATGGCAGAGGCAATGAAAACCGGGTACAGGTAGTCAGTGATATCTCCCGTTCTTTGAAGGTCATGGCTAAGGAGCTGGATGTTCCTGTGATTTGTTTGAGTCAGCTGAACCGTGCGGCAGAAGGTCGCTCCGATAAGCGCCCTGTACTGTCAGATTTGCGGGAATCCGGCTCTATCGAGCAGGATGCAGACTGCGTGATGATGCTGTACCGGGATGATTACTATAATCCCAACACGGAAGAAAAGAACATTGCAGAATGTATCATTGCCAAGAACCGTCACGGGGAAATCGGCACCGTCAAGCTGCAATGGCTGCCCCAGTATACCACCTTTGCAGACAGGGAGTGGAAGCATGCTGAATAAGCTGCTGGAACAGCTGAAGCAATATGAAATGCTCAAAGCCGGCGATCGGGTGATATGTGCCGTATCCGGTGGAGCAGATTCGGTTGCTTTGCTGTTTGGAATGTATCTTTTGCGGGAAAAATTGGATATCAGGCTGTCTGCGGCACATTTTAATCATCAGCTGCGGGGAGAAGAATCCGACAGGGATGAGGCGTTTGTCCGGAAATTGTGCGACCGTTATGAGATTCCTCTCGCAGTGGGACGCGGACAGGTGGTTTCCGGCAAAAAAGGGCTGGAGGCGGCAGCGCGGGAGGCAAGATACAGCTTTTTTGCTACGTTGGACGGAAAAATTGCCACCGCCCATACCGCGGATGACAATGCGGAAACGGTTTTGATGCACTTGGTGCGGGGAACCGGTCTGCGGGGGCTGGGAGGAATTTCTCCCGTGAATGGGAACGTGATTCGTCCCATGCTTACGGTCACGCGGCAGGAGGTGCTGTCCTTTCTCGCGGAGTATTCCTTAGACTATGTTGAGGATAGCTCCAATAAAACGGATGCATTCTTACGCAATCGTATCCGCCATCAGGTAATGCCGCTTTTGAAGGAGGAGAATCCCCGGTTGGCGGAGAATCTTTCCCAAATGTCAATGGAATTGCGAGAAGATGCGCAGGCGTTGGAAATGCCGCCTATGTTACCGGAAGTGGAGCAGCTGCGGCAGATGCCGCCTGCATTGCGCAGCCGTGTGATTGGAAGATTTCTGAAGGAAAACGGAGTGAGAGAGCCGGAGCGCAGTCACATTCATTTGGTGGAGGCGCTGATGCTTTCCGAAAAGCCGTCTGCAAGAGCGAATTTGCCCGGTGGCATCACGGTGGCGCGGGAATATAACCGGCTTACGGTGCTGACGCAAGAACAGGAACCGGAGCCAGTAGAGCTGTATCCCGGGGATTGTCTGGATTTGCCCCAATGGGGCGTATCCGTTGCCTATATACCAGCAGAAGAAATTTGTAATACCAAAGAAATCTTTACTGTGGATGCCACAGGTCCCATCGTATTGCGATCCCGGCAGACCGGGGACAGCATGCGGTTAAATGTGGGGACCTGCACGCTTAAAAAGTTATTCATTGACCGGAAGATTCCTGTACATCGGCGCCCGTTTCTGCCGGTTTTGGCAGACGAAAAGGGCGTAATTGGCGTCATGGGAATCGGGGCAAATGTCCAGCGAATTGCCCGGGAAAAACCGGCTATGCAAATCCAATTAATGTCATTGTAATGTAGAGATAGGGGGTTTTTTTATGGAAGAAAATATCCAGGAAATCTTACTGACCGAGGCGCAAATTCAAAAACGAATCAACGAATTAGGAAAAATCCTGTCGGAGGATTATCGGGACAAAAACCCGATTATCATTGGGGTTTTAAAGGGAGTCGTGGTGTTTTACGCCGATATGATTCGGAGACTGAACATTCCCTGCCAAATGGAATTCATGTGGATATCCTCCTATGAAGGAACGGATTCCACCGGTTCGGTTATTATCAAGCAGGATATCGCTGCGGACATTGAAGGGCGTCACGTGTTGGTATTGGAGGATATTTTCGACACAGGAAACTCGCTGACCTTTGTACATAAGCACTTGATGGACAAAAAACCGGCATCCCTGAAGATTTGCACCCTCTTGGATAAGCCCTCACGGAGAAAGCCGGGGGTGACATTGGAGGCGGATTACGTAGGCTTTACCATTCCCAACGCTTTTGTGGTGGGGTACGGTCTGGATTACAATGAATATTATCGGAACTTGCCCTATGTGGGCATCTTAAAGCCGGAGGCATATACTTAAATTAACAAAGGAGTATCCGATTTGAGAAAGCGTAGATTGTTGCCGGTAGTGCTGTACATTTTGGGTTTGGTGCTGCTGTTTGGCTGGATTACCTCCATGTTTGGAGGCAAGAAGGACAATTTGAGTTATACCCAAATCAAAGAGCTTTTTGAAAATGCGCAGGTTAAGAGCTTTGTGGTGGAAGAGCAGACCATCTATTTGGAACTGCACGAGCCCAGCGAAAAGTATTCGGGAAAAACCGATCTGATCTGTGAATTGGCAAATCCGGAATTCTTCCGTATGGAAATGCAGGAGACTTTCGACAGGCAAAGCAAAAGCGGCGTACTGAAAACATACGCGTTCAGACCGGAAAGTGGATTTTCAGCCTTTGAATTGATTTGGCCTTTGCTGATTGTGGGCGGCGTACTGCTGCTATTGTGGTTCTTTGCTATGAGCAAGCTGAGTGGCGGCGGAAATCCTGCGGCCAATTTTGGAAAAGCCCGTACTACGCTGGGAAGCAATGACAATGTTACCTTTGCGGATGTGGCAGGAGCAGACGAAGAAAAAGAGGAGCTGCGGGAGATCGTGGATTTTCTCCGCAATCCGGGAAAATTCAAAGAGATCGGTGCGAAAATTCCCCATGGCTTGTTGCTGGTGGGACCTCCCGGTACCGGCAAGACCTTGCTCGCCAGAGCTGTTGCCGGTGAAGCGAAGGTGCAGTTTTTGTCCATCTCAGGTTCCGATTTCGTGGAGCTGTATGTGGGCGTCGGTGCCAGCCGTGTCCGGGATTTGTTTGAGCAGGCAAAAAAGGTTGCGCCTGCGATTGTGTTTATTGACGAGATCGACGCGGTAGGACGGAAGCGCGGCTCCGGTCTGGGCGGCGGTCACGATGAAAAGGAACAGACGCTGAATCAGCTGCTGGTGGAAATGGACGGTTTCACCAGGAATGAAGGTGTGATCGTTCTGGCGGCCACCAACCGGCCGGACATTCTGGATCCTGCCCTGCTTAGACCCGGTAGGTTTGACCGGCAGATCCATGTGGGCGCGCCGGATGTGAAGGGCCGCGAGGAAATCCTCAAGGTTCACGCCAAGGGCAAGCGCTTGGATGAAAGCGTGGATTTGCGTCTGGTGGCACGGTCTACGGTGGGCTTTACCGGTGCAGATCTGAGTAATTTGATGAATGAGGCGGCCATTCGTGCGGCCTGTGATAACCGCAAACTGCTGACCATGGAAGACTTAAACGAGGCCATGATGAAAATTATGGCAGGTCCGGAAAAGCGCAGTCGTGTGCGGCAGCGGAAGGACTTGAAGGAGACGGCCATTCACGAGGCAGGACACGCAATTGCGATGTATCATCTGCCCACACAGGATCCGGTGCTTCAGATCACCATCATCCCCAGAGGTCAGAGCTTGGGCGCGACCTGGCATGTGCCCAGAGATGACAGCTTTAATCCCACCAGAAACCAAATGTACGAAGAAATCGTCGGACTTTTGGGCGGCCGTGTGGCAGAGGCGTTGTTCCTTGGGGATATTTCTGTTGGCGCTTCCAATGATATTGACCGGGCAACAAAGCTGGCTCGGGATATGGTAGCACGCTTTGGTATGTGTGAAGAGCTGGGAACAGTGAGTTATCTGGACGGCGGTGAGGTGTTCATCGGTCGGGATTACCAGACCACCAAGGGATATTCCGAAAAGGTGGCAGCCACCATTGACGACCAGGTAAAGCTGTTGGTGGACAAAGCCTATGCTCAGTGCGCACAGATTTTGAAGGACAATGAAGATAAAGTGATGGCGGTAACGGATTTCCTGCTGGAGCATGAAACCATGACCGGTGCCCAATTTGCAGATTGCATGGAAGGGCGGGAAATCGGGGAAGCTACCAAGGTATCTCTGTTTGAATCCCATAAAGAGGATGAATAAGACGAAGGCTCATTGCGTTTGCAATGAGCCTTTAAATTTGGGGACATTCCAGCGGAGGTGGCGGTGACTCCCGGGGAAGCGGGTCCTCGGATAGATTCTTCCATAGAAAATACAGCTGCTGGGCAAGCTTTGGGTCGATACGCTTCCAGGCTCCACCGTCTATGCGCATAAACCGTTCTGCCTTTTGCTCGTATATGCGGCAGCTGCCGTCCGAATAGCAAAGAGTGATGCGGAAGAAACGCCCCTGCACTGTGTCGGGATTCTCCGAGGGTGTTCCGTATGGACGGATAAAGCGAAGATAGTCCGTGATCTGCTGAAGCTTCTCAGGGTGAAAATACTGCCGTTGGGATTGTACTGCATCCTCAGCATAAAACAGTTGGACGCACCTGACGATGCGGTATGGTCGTTCGTTGGGAGCTGTATGGATTCGGCAGCAGCCGGTGAGAAGGAAGAGGGTGGCAGTAATCACAAGAAGACCGCGTAAAAATCTGAAAAATGCAATATTCATGGCCATCCCTCCCGAAACTAGAATGTGCACAGAATATTGATTTTATCGTAGAAATTATCAGTAAAAATTACCACTTATAGGCAAAACTCACTATTTTTGTCGATGATTTAATTTTTGTTTTTCCACAAACCTCGGTGTTTCCCTTGAAAGAGCCAAGCCTCCTTTTTTATAATGCCCATACATTGTTGTACAAAGGGGAATGGTCATGGGTTTGAGATGGATTTGTCGCGGGGCGATATGGATTCTGACAGTGAGCTGTCTGTGGGGATGCAGCAGAAAAATACCAGAATCCATCTCTGCGCCCACGGTGTCAAAAGTCCATACCATCCACGCTGCGACCTCAGAGCAGACCCTGCCGTATACCATGGAAGGCAGCACCTTGGTCGCAGAAAAGCTCATGCGTTATCAAGGATGCTATTGGGAGGACCGCAGCGGAGAAATCGTGACGGATGTAGCGGCATTGATGCTGTATAATCCCACCGAACGGCTGGTGGAATTCGGAGCCTTTGTGGTAGAGCAGGGAAAGGAAAATCTGTATTTTTTTGTCTATCAGCTGCCGCCAATGAGCCGTTGCCTTATTTTGGAAAAAAACCGAAAAGCCTATACCGATACGGCCATCACCCGGGTACGGGAAATGAATATCCGTTGGGATTATCCGGAAATGTCCCGGGAACAGGTGGATTATTTGGGATTTGGGCCGTATTTAACGATCATCAATCGGGAAGGGCGGGAGCAGGACCATGTGACGCTGCGGTACAAGCAATATGTAAAGGACGAGGATTATTATTTGGGGGGCATTGCTTATTCTGCCCACTTTTTCCGCCTTTTACCGGAGGAACGGCGTACCCTCAGACCGGAAAATTATGTCGCAGGCGAGTCCAAAATCGTATCCGTTCGCATCGGCAATTAGCCCAGGAAACAAAAATGGTGTATTTCCGCCATAATTAATGAAATATTAGACATTTCCTGCTTTTTGTGTTATAATGACAAAAATGCGAAGAAGCGAGGTTTTTTCATGGCAAAGGTTATTTTTCAGTTGGAAGGTGCCGGTGCGGTGACTGTGGATGCTAATGTGGGCGACAATCTTTTGGAATTGGCGCGCAGGGTTAATGTGGCAATTGATGCACCCTGCTCCGGAAACGGGTCGTGTGGCAAGTGCCGTGTACAACTGTTGGAGGGTGAGGTGGAGACCATTCCCTCCCGCCATATTTCCCAGGAGGAATTTGATGCCGGCTGGCGTCTCAGCTGTAATTGCAAGGTGACCGGCGACTGTACGGTTTTGGTGCCGGATATTGCCAGTGCGTATCAGTCCCGGATGAAAACGGCAGACCTGAGCAGTCCTCAGGAAGTGGCGATTTTTGAGACCGCCCAGCGGGAATTGAAGGAAAGCGGGATTGTTTTTGAAAACCCGTTCCGCAGTGGTGTGGTTTCCATGACAGCACCTTCGCAGGAGGATACAATGCCCGATGTTGAACGGTTTATCTGGGCAGTTGAAGGGACCTTTGGCGTTGAAAAGGTGGAGATTCCCTACACAGTGATGGTCAAGCTGGCAAGCACCCTGCGGGCAAATGATTTTACCGTGTCCGTAAAGGGAGAAGTCAAGGGAAGCACCTTCAAATGTATGGAGATTTGCGCTCCCGAGGATACTGCTTTGGTGGGATGTGCCATTGACATCGGCACTACAACGGTTACCATGGTGCTGGTAAATTTGGAAAGTGGAGAAATTCTTGCAAAGGGTTCTTCTGGAAACGGACAGATCCGTTACGGTGCGGATGTAATTAACCGCATCATTCAGCAAAGCCGTCCCGGCGGTAAAGAGAAACTGCAGAAAGCCATTGTGGAGGAAACACTCGCTCCCATTATCCGCAATTTGTGCCGTTCGGCAAAGGTGACACCGGAAAGTGTGGTGCGTATAAGCGTCGGTGCAAATACCACCATGAACCATCTTCTTGTGGGAGTGGATTCCGATCCGGTGCGGATGGATCCCTATATTCCCAGCTTTTTCGGATGGGATGGACTGCTGGCAGGGGATTTGCGTCTGCCGGTAAATCCATTGGCTCCGGTACTGATTGCGCCAAACATCGGCTCCTATGTAGGCGGCGATATTACGGCAGGCACTCTGGCAAGCCTGATCTGGGACAAGGATGAAATGAGCCTGTTTATCGATTTGGGCACCAATGGGGAAATTGTATTTGGTAATCGGGATTTTCTGATGAGCTGTGCCTGCTCTGCCGGTCCTGCCTTTGAGGGCGGCGACATTTCCTGCGGTATGCGGGCTACGGATGGAGCAGTGGAAGCTTGTGTATTGGATCGGGAGACCATGGAACCCAAATTGACGGTTGTGGGCGACGCAGGACAAAAATGCGTGGGCATCTGCGGCAGTGGTATTATTGATATAATCTCTGAGCTCTTCCGTTGCGGTATCATCAATGCCAAGGGACTGTTTATCCGTGAGGGAAACCGTGTGAAACGGGATCAGCATGGCATGGGGCGGTACATTTTGGCATTTCCCGAGGAAACGGAGACCGGCAGGGAAGTGTCCATCAATGAAGTGGATATTGACAATTTTATTCGCGCAAAGGGTGCGATTTTCTCGGCTATTGATACGCTGTTGCAGTCTGTTGATATGACTGTGGAGTGCATTGATCGGGTGTATGTTGCCGGCGGTATCGGATCCGGCATCAATATGAAAAATGCGGTGAATATCGGTATGCTGCCGGATGTGGACCTGGAAAAGTTCCAATACATTGGCAATTCCTCTCTCACCGGTGCCTATGCTATGGTGCTCAGTGATGGGGCAACCGCCAAATGTGCAGAGGTGGGGGCCAATATGACATATCTGGAATTGTCCACATACCCCGGATATATGGATTCCTTTGTGGCGGCCTGCTTCCTGCCGCATACGGATGCACGGCTGTTTCCCAGCAGCTGCCAGGAGGTTTGAGATGGAAATAGAAAACAATAAGGAAGAAGTGCCTTTTTCCTATTATGAGAATCTGTTTCGGGCGTTGGATGTGGAAGAAGCATCCCGGAGGACCGGTGTCAAATGGGACGGGAAAGAGTTTTATGTAAACCTACTGGGAAGAACTTTTGCCATTTCTCACCCGGATTATTCCCTGCGTGCATTGGATGCAGGCAGCTTACCCCCGCTGCCGACCCAGACCTTCCTGCTTCGGTATTTGCTGGAAGGGAAGGCGCTTTCCGGGACAGACACATGGCTGACCTTTCGAGAGATGCCCTGGGGAGAACTGTACATCAAGCCCTATACCGGACGGGTGCTGACCCGTGCGGCATTTACCTTTGGTACACGGATCGCTGGGTTTCGTACTGCCTGTGAGAAAATGGGCGCAATCCCTGTAAATCATGGAGATGCGGGCTATCAATTTGATTTTATCGGCGGCTACCGGATGCAGATTCTGGTATGGGAAGGGGACGAAGAATTCCCACCCAATGCCCAGGTGCTGTACACAGATAACTTTGCGGAAGGCTTTGCCGCGGAGGACCGGGTAGTGGCGGGAGATATACTGATCAGCACGATCAAAAGGAATATGTAATTAAAAAAAGTGCCTGTTGCAAAAGCAACAGGCACAAGTTTTATCCGCGCAGCAAGCGCTTTCTTGCAATGTTGATCGGACCTTCCTGCATGTGATTGATCCATGCAAGACTCTTTCCACAGCCGTAGGCCACGCAGGAAGCGGCATCATCGGCCACAGCACAGGGAATGTGTGTGTATTCCATCAACAGCTGATCCATGCCCCACAGCTGACTGCTTCCGCCGGTCAGGGTAATGCCGGTTTCTGCAATGTCGCTCACCAGCTCCGGAGAAGTGGCATCCAAAACGGATAATACCTCCTCTGCGATTTGGCGTGTGGGACGGCGGAGCGCTTCATATATTTCACCGGAGAGCAGGGGAACACTGCAAGGCACACCGGATTTGGCATCCCGCCCCTTGACGGTGTAGCTGACAGTTTCCTCCCGGGGACAGGCAGAACCGATCTGGATTTTTACATCCTCTGCTACGGCCTGCCCGATCAGAACATTGTGATTCTTTCGTACGGCACGGGCAATGGCTTCATCAAAGGCGTTGCCGGCAATTTTGATAGAGCTGGAGGTGGCTACGCCATTGAGGGTCAGCACCGCAATATCCGTAGTACCACAGCCGATGTTTACCACCATGTGGCCCTTGGGTCCGTGCAGATCCAATCCGGCACCCAAACCGGCGGCCAGCGGTTCTTCGATCAGATATACCCGACGGGCACCGGCTTCAATGGCGGCATTGATAACGGTTCGCTCTTCCACTTCCGTCACGCCGCTGGGAACACTGATGACGACTCTGGGCTTTGGAGTAAAGAGGGAGGTTTTTGCAGTCGCCTTGAATAACTCCCGAAGCATTTGCACTGTCATTTCATGGTCGGAAATGACACCGTCCTTCAGCGGATGCATGGCCACAACATTGCCGGGAGTTCTGCCCAGCATATTGCGTGCGGCCGCACCGATTTGAATAATTTTTCCTGTGTTTTTATCCACAGCAACCACAGAGGGTTCCCGGATGACCACACCCATGCCATCTACGTAAATCGATACATTGGCGGTGCCCAGGTCCACGCCCAGGTCATGAGAAAATAGTTGCATAAGCTTCACCTGACTTTTTTATTTGCTTGGTGCCTTACTACGGCCATGGCACCACAATGAACTTCCTTTGCACCGGCAGTCAGCAGCATGCGGGCGCATTCTCCGGCGGTTGAACCGGTTGTAATCACATCATCCAGAAGCAGGATTCTTTTGCCTGTGAGGATTACAGCATCGGTGACACAGTAGGCACCCAAAACATTTGCACGCCGCTGTGCCTCTCCCGCAATACCCGATTGGGGCGGATTGTGGCGAATTTTACGCAGTAACCGCACCGGCTCCATTCCCAATTCCTGTCCAACTGACTGCGCCAACAATTCCACTTGGTCGTAGCCGCGGGACAGCTTGCGCCTGGGACTAATGGGAACCCAGGTCAAAAGGTCGTAGGACTGCTCTTGCTGCTGTAATTTCAGGGAAAGAAGCCGTCCGTAGCCCTGAGCATAGCTTCGGGCACCGCGGAATTTATAGCGAAGCAGACTGCTTCTTGCATTATCTTCATAATACCAAACGGCGACCCAACTGTCAATAAAGGGAAACTTTTTTTGTAAATTTGTGCACAGCGGTGCATTTTCCCGACAGCTGTGGCACAAATCCAACTCCTCAGGTTCCAATATTTTTCGGCACAGCAGGCATTTGCTTGGAAACAGCAGCTGCCATAGTTTATTTGTTATTCTCATTATGCTTTTCCTTGCAGACGCAGTTTTAGTCCGGTATATCGGCGGCCACGTTTTGCGTTTTCTGTCATTGCGGCAACGGTTTCAGCCCGCCCAACAACGATCAGCAGTTCCCGTGCACGAGTGATGGCGGTGTAGAGAACACTGCGGCTGAGCAGATAGGGAGAACCGCTCCAGGCAGAAAGAATCACTGCCCGGTACTCACTGCCCTGACTTTTATGCACCGTCATGGCGTAGGCCGGTTCCAGTTCGTTCAGTTGGGTAAAATCATAATCCGCCTGCCGATCGTCAAATACCACCGTCAGGGTCTCCATCTGGGGATCGATGGTGGCAATGGTGCCCACATCTCCGTTAAAAATACCGGTTCCGACGGCACTGCCATCCGTCTTTTTCCACATAATGTCGTAGTTGTTCCGGATTTGCATTACCCGATCTCCTTCCCGGAAGGAGAAATCACCGAACGGTCGCTCCCTTTTGCCACTGCCGGCAGGATTTAGCGCTGTCTGCAGCGCCTGATTCAGCACACCGGTGCCCACGCCGCCCTTTCGCGTGGGAGAAAGCACTTGAATTTGACTTGCCGGAATCCCCATTTTTTGAGGCAAACGGGTAGTGCAGAGTCCGGTGATGGTCTGCCGTATCTCCTCTTCTGAGCGACAGGGGAGGAAAAAGAAATCGCTGTTTACATTTTTCAGCTCCGGCATCTGACCGTTATTGACCCGGTGGGCGTTCATAACGATCAGGCTTTCCTGTGCCTGACGGAAAATCTCTGTCAGCCGAACGGAGGGCAAGACACCGCTTCGGAGCATATCTCCAAAGGGAAACCCGGGGCCAACAGGGGGGAGCTGATCGGGGTCGCCCACGAAGATCAGCCGTTTTCCCTTGGGAATGGCATGGAGCAAGCTGTCCAGAAGCAGTACGTCCACCATACTCATTTCATCCACGATCACGGCATCGGTTTTCAGCGGGTTATTTTCATCCCGCAAAAAGACCATGTCGCCGCTGGCAGGGTCAATGGTGCATTCCAGAAGACGGTGAATGGTGGATGCCTCTTCACCGGTGACCTCGGTCAAACGCTTGGCGGCCCGTCCCGTTGGGGCGGCAAGAACATAGCTTAACTGCATTTGCCCCAAAAGGGACAGAAGCCCCTTCAGAATCGTAGTTTTGCCGGTTCCGGGACCGCCGGTGATCAGCAAAACACCGGAAGTGATGCTGGCACGAATGGCATCCTCTTGCTGTTGGGAATAGGAAATACGGCTCTCGGATGCCACGGCCTTCATGAGCTTCTCCAAATGCCTGGGGGCGGGGAAGGCGGTGAGGGCACTATCCAAAAGGCGCTGTGTAATATATTCTTCTGCTTCAAAAAGGCTGGGAAGATAGACCACCGTGATTCCGGCAAGGTCCACGCGAATCAACTGCCGGTTGGCAACCAGGTCGTGAATGCCCGATGAGATGGCTTCGCTGTTTACAGACAATAGCTCGCCGGCGGCCAGAATCAATTTTTCCTGAGGTAAAAAGCTGTGACCTGCGGTCAGGTTATAGGTCATCTCAAACAGAATGCCGGCACGAATTCGCCGGGCATCCTCTCCGGAAATCCCCAAAGCAATTGCAAAACGGTCTACTGCACCGAAGGGCGCGTCCAGACCCTGTTCCATCAGCAAATAAGGGTCGTCGTAAAGCAGCTCTATGGTGCTTTCTCCGTAAACTTTGTAGGTGCGGACTGCCAGTTCGGCAGGGAGCTGATGAAGGGTAAAGAATTCCATCAGTTGACGCATTCCCACACGCTGGCGAAATTCCTCTCCGATGAGTCGCGCCTTTTCACGGGAAATGCCGGAAATTTCAGCAAGCCGTTCAGGCTGCTGTTCCATAACAAGCAGGGTTTGCTCGCCAAAGCGAGAAACAATACGGGCGGCGGTTTTCGGACCGATGCCCTTGATGATCCGGCTGGACAGATAGCTGAGAATCTCCGGTCCGGTCTGGGGGAGCATACGCTCTAAAAATTCTGCCTCAAACTGACGTCCGTAGCTGGAGTGGGTGCTCCATTTTCCGGTGACCATCAGCCGTTCACCGATAGCAGGCAGAGGAATCGTTCCCACCACGGTTACCGTTTGTTTGTCGCCGGTGTCAAGGCGCAAAACAGCATAGCCGTTATCGTAATTTTGAAAAATCACGGCAGCAATCGTGCCCTGAAGGATATCCAGTTCCTGTTCTGTCAAGCTGCTGCGCCTCCTTCCGTAAAGCTTACCTATAGTCTACAATATTTTCTGCCTGTTGAAAAGGATTTTTTATATCTTTTTTGTGAGAAAATCAAAAAGAGTGCATACTACTAAGAACACAGTGGCTTCATTCCCGGGTATTTACAAAAAAACTATTGATTTTCAGCGCTTTTTCAGTATAATAATAACATAAATTGGGAGAATTGGCTTTTTAAGGAGTGGCAGATAATGAAAGATTTGTCATTGCTGGTGTGGCTGACACAGTTGGGGCTGTCTGTAGCTGTACCGCCTGTGATGTTCATCCTGCTGGCCGTTTGGCTCAGGGACAGTCTGGGCTGGGGTGCATGGGTGATCTGGGTCGGGATCGGTCTGGGTATTTACTGTGCGGTTTACGGACTGTATACCTCCTTAAAAACCCTGAAACGGCTGACGGAAGGGAAGAAGGAAGACCCACCGGCGGCTTTTAATGAGCATGAGTAAGTTGGAGGAGCTATGGATCCCAGAAAGATCGTATGGAAAGAAACCGCCATTGTCGCTGTCGGAGAATTGATCTGCTCCGGTGCGATGATTGCCGTATTTGCTGCCTTGGGATATTTTCAGATGAATGTTCTGTGGGGCGCGTTGGAAGGCAGTCTGGTAATGACGGTGAATTATTTTTTTATGGCCGTCACGGTGAATCAGGCTGCAGACCGGGCAGAACGGGGAGAAGTAAAGCAGGGTCAAAAAATGATCCAGCTGTCCTCGCTGATTCGTCTGGTACTGATGGGTGTGGCGATGGTGGTTGGTATCAAGTTGGGTGCAAATGTGATCGCATTGGTACTGCCGCTGGCGTTTTTGCGTCCCATTTTGATGCTGGCGGAGTTTTTCGGAAAGAAGGGTGATTGATGGACGGAATTGAAGTAAAAGGCGCCCAAACCCTGTTCCAAATCGGCTCAATCGCCATTACAGAGACGATTTTCTCTCTCATCATTGTAACCCTCACGTTGGCAATCGCAGGCATCTTACTGGGAAGAAAGCTAAAGAAGCGTCCGGGGATGCTGCAGGTACTGACGGAAAAAGGGGTCAGTATGCTGATGAATCTGGTTCGGGATACCATGGGCGAACACAATATGAATTGGGTGCCCTACATCGGTACGATTTTTCTTTCGTCCATTTTGGGAAGCCTGATCGGACTTACGGGCTTTTTGCGACCCACCACAGCGGATCTTGCGGTGGTGCTGACCTGGGCGATTATGACCAGCGTGATCATTTGGTATCAGTCCATTAAACGCAACGGGGTTTGGGGCTGGCTGAAGGGCTTTACCGATCCCATCGTGGTGATGACACCGATGAATGTTGTTTCGGAGATTGCCCAACCTGTGGCAATGGCTTTCCGTCATTTTGGCAATGTGGCTGGCGGCAGCATTATTACGATGATCATCTATACAGCCCTGGCGTTGGCATCCACGGCATTGATCGGTCTACTGTCCTCAAATTGGATCATGCCCGGAATTTTGGCTGTGTTGGGAATCGTGCTTCTTATCATCGGAATCCGCAGGAAGAAAATGCTTCGAACAGTCGTGGCTGTTCTGTTGCTTATTATAGGAGCAACCGGAATTGTGACGAAGCTGGGACTGTTGGGCAATGTTCAGATCCCTGTTTTACAGCTGGGAATCCCGGCGTTGCTAAGTCTTTACTTTGATTTGTTTTCCGGATTCGTACAGGCCTTCGTGTTCAGTCTTTTGAGCATGGTCTACATTGCAGGAGCCTGTCCGCCACCGGAAACGCAGAAATAAAGAGAAATAAACTTATTTATAAACATTCAGGAGGAATTTATTATGAACGAAGCTATGATAATCGCTGCAAAGGCAATTGGCGCAGGCCTGTGTATGGGCATCGGCGCAATCGGCCCCGCCATCGGTGAAGGCAATGCCGTGGGAAAAGCACTGGAGGGCATGGCCCGTCAGCCGGAATCCGCAGGTAATTTGCGTACCAACATGATCCTGGGCTGTGCGGTTACGGAGACGACCGGTATTTACTCTCTGGTTATTGCTCTACTCATCCTGTTTGCCCTGTAAGCAGATCCCTTCCCGAATACGAACGGAAAGGAGCTGTAAGTATGGGACCGGGAGAATTTCTGAATATCAACTTTTTTACCGCGCTGTTTACCCTGGTCAATACCATTGGGCTGTTTTTGGTGCTTAAGAAATACCTTTTCAAGCCGGTGATGAAAATGATCACCGAACGTCAAAAAGAGATCGATGATATGTACAGCGATGCCGACACCGCCAGGGAAAACGCTTTGGCTCTGGAGGCGGAATACAAGGAAAAGCTTTCCCAGGCCGCCCAAACCGGCGAGCGAATGGTCAAGGAAGCCGTCATCCGCGGACAAAACCGTGAGGAGGAAATCATCCGCCAGGCCAATCAGGAGGCTTCTGCCATTATGGAGAAGGCTTCTGCGGACATTGCCCAGGAGAAGAAAAAAGCCCTCAACGATGCCAAGGACGAGATTTCGGACATTGCTATGTCCATTGCGGAAAAGGTAGTGGGCCGGGAGCTGAACCGTGCAGACCATACTGCGCTGGTGGATAGCTTTATTGATCGGTTGGGTGAGCAGGCATGACGGAGATTGGAACAGTTTACGGCGGTGCTTTGTATGACTTGGCATCCGCAGAGCAGCTTTCCCGGGAGATCCTCGGTCAGCTGCAGGCGTTGTCTGTAAGCTTTGCGCAGGAACCATCTTTCTTGAAGCTGCTCTCAGCCTATCACCTGTCCAAAGCGGAACGGTGCAGCATTGTGCAGGACAGTCTTGGGGATAAGGTACACCCTTATGTGTTGAATTTTTTGAAAATCCTCACAGAAAAGGGCTATGTGCGATATTTTTCCCAGTGCTGTGATGCCTATCGCGGGCAGTACAACCGGGAGCACAACATTCTGCCGGTCACAGCCGTATCGGCAGTCGCGCTGTCGGAACAGCAAAGCAAACGGCTGACGGAAAAGCTGGAACAGCAAACCGGCAAAACGATTGAGCTTACCAACCGCATTGATCCCAATGTTTTGGGCGGTATGCGGCTGGACTTTGACGGTAAATCTGTGGATGATACCGTAGCACACCGCCTGGAGGCAGTGCGGAATTTGCTGAATAACACCATACTCTGATGGTAGAAAGCAGGAACAGTATGGAATTAAAACCCGAAGAAATTACGAAAATTATTCGTGCACAAATTAAAAACTACGAAAACAAGCTGGAACAGCGGGAAACCGGAATGGTCATTTTGGTGGGCGACGGTATTGCCAAGGTTTCCGGATTGGGCGACTGTATGTCCGGTGAACTGCTGGAATTTCCCAGCGGTGCCTTTGGCATGGCGCAAAATCTGGAAGAGGATACGATTTCGGTGGTGATTCTTGGCTCTGACGGGGGCATCAAGGAAGGGGATACAGTCAAACGCACCGGCAAGGTGGTTTCCGTTCCTGTGGGTAAGAAGCTCATCGGCCGCGTGGTCAACGCGCTGGGTGAGCCCATTGACGGCAAGGGCTGTATCGAAGCGGAAGCTTACCGTCCCATCGAGATGCCCGCACCGGGCATCATTGACCGGAAGCACGTGAGCCGTCCTCTGCAAACTGGTATCAAGGCGATCGACTCCATGATCCCCATTGGCCGCGGTCAGCGGGAGCTGATCATTGGCGACCGGCAGACCGGAAAGACCACCATTGCAACGGATACCATCCTGAACCAAAAGGGGAAGGATGTGATCTGCATCTATGTGGCCATTGGACAAAAACGCTCCACCGTTGCCAAAATAGTGGAAAATCTTACCCTGGCCGGTGCGATGAACTATACGGTTGTGGTTTCTGCCACGGCCTCGGAGTTGGCTCCCATGCAGTATATTGCACCCTATACCGGCTGTGCAATGGGTGAGCATTTTATGCACCAGGGCAAGGATGTACTGGTGATCTATGACGACTTAAGCAAGCATGCAGTGGCATACCGCGCCATTTCTCTGCTGATCCGCCGTCCGCCCGGACGGGAGGCCTATCCCGGCGACGTGTTCTATCTCCACTCCCGGCTGTTGGAACGGGCTGCTCAGCTTTCGGATAAATTAGGCGGTGGCAGCCTGACGGCACTGCCGATTATTGAAACCCAGGCCGGTGACGTTTCTGCCTACATTCCCACCAACGTGATCTCCATTACTGACGGCCAGATTTTTTTGGAATCCGAGCTGTTTAATGCAGGTATCATGCCGGCGGTGAACCCGGGCATCTCTGTGTCCCGTGTGGGCGGTGATGCCCAGATCAAGGCCATGAAAAAGGTGGCGGGCAGCCTGAAACTGCTGTATTCCCAATATCGGGAACTGCAAAGCTTTGCACAGTTTGGCTCGGATCTGGATGCGGATACAAAGCAGCGGCTTGCTCAGGGCGAGCGAATCGTGGCAGTTTTGAAGCAGAAGAATAATGCACCGGCAGAGGTGGCACATCAGGTGTGTATCCTCTATGCGGTTACCAAGGGATATCTGAAGGATATTGCAGTGGAACAGGTACCGGAATTTGAAAAGCAGCTGCAGATATTTATGGAGCAGCGCTATGACAATGTGCTTTCTGCCATCCGCACCACAGGCAAACTGGAAGCGGAAACGGAAGAATTGCTGAAAACAGCTTTGGAAGAATTGCTGCGGCAATGGTAACAATGTAAACAGAAAGGAGGGGGGCTTGTGGCAACCGTCTCTACAAAGGAAATCAAAACACGGATTCGAAGTATGGAATCCACCAAACAAATAACCCGCGCCATGGAGATGGTAGCGACATCCAAGCTTCGTCATGCCCAAACTCAGGTAGTGGCGTCCCGTCCTTATTTTGAAATTCTGCTGGAAACCATCGGTGGGATTGTTTCCTCCAATGCAGATGTAAAATCCCCCTATCTGGACGCACGGCCGGTGAAGCGGACTGCTTATGTGGTCATGGCCGGAGACCGGGGCTTGGCCGGTGGCTATAACAGCAACCTGTTCAAGCGATATCAGGAAACTGCCGCCAATCAGGAAACGGTGGTGCTGCCTGTGGGCAGGAAGGCAATGGACTTTTTCACGGCCAGACAAATTCCTGTGCTGCCGGGTGCGGCAGAAGCGGGGACCCTTTCGGTTGGGGATTGTTTTTCCATGGCAAAGCGGCTGTGCAGGGATTACTGCGCAGGCGAATTTGATGAGGTGTATGTGGTTTATACCCGATTTGTATCGGTACTATCCCAAATGCCTCAGACCCTGCGGTTGCTTCCGCTGACACCGGAGAAAACAGAAGAAACCAGGCAGGAAATGCTTTATGAGCCGGACTGCGAAGCAGTTTTGGAAGCAATCATACCGGAATATCTGGGAGGCGTACTCTATGGAGCTTTGTGCGAAAGCCGTGCATCTGAGCAGGCGGCCCGACGTACTGCCATGAATGCGGCTACACAAAATGCGGAAGAAATGATCGACGCATTAAGCCTGAAATTCAATCAGGCCCGTCAGGCTTCCATCACCCAGGAAATTACGGAAATTGTTGCAGGCTCTTAATTTTCATTACAAGGAGTGAAATCCGATGGCGCAAAATAAAGGAACGGTCATCCAGGTCATGGGTCCCGTTTTGGATATCCGATTTGAAGAAGGACAGTTGCCCCAACTGCTCAATGCAATTACCATCCCCAATGGGGAGTCCGAAATTGTGGCGGAGGTTGCCCAGCACATTGGAGACAATGTGGTGCGGTGCATCGCCATGTCGTCTACGGACGGATTGCAGAGAGGTGTGTCAGCAACTGATACCGGTATGCCCATTACCGTGCCGGTGGGCGAGGAGTGTCTTGGTCGGGTCTTTAACCTGCTGGGACAGCCCATTGACGAAAAAGAGGCGGTAGCCGGCGCAGAGCAATGGCCCATTCACCGCCCTGCACCTGCCTATGAAGAGCAAGTGCCGGCAACCGAGCTTTTGGAGACCGGCATCAAGGTGGTAGACTTGATTTGCCCCTATGCCAAGGGCGGAAAGATCGGTCTGTTTGGCGGTGCAGGTGTGGGCAAAACGGTTTTGATTCAGGAACTCATTTACAATATTGCCACTGCCCATAATGGCTATTCGGTGTTCACAGGTGTGGGTGAACGTACACGGGAAGGTAACGACCTGTACAATGAAATGACAGAATCCGGTGTTATCAACAAGACTGCTATGGTGTTCGGACAGATGAATGAACCGCCCGGAGCCCGTATGCGTGTGGGCTTGAGCGGATTGACCATGGCGGAGTATTTCCGGGATGTAAAGCATCAGGATGTTTTGCTGTTTATTGACAATATTTTCCGTTTCACCCAGGCCGGCAGTGAGGTTTCTGCACTGCTGGGCCGGATGCCGTCTGCTGTGGGCTATCAGCCGACGCTGGCGACGGAAATGGGCGCTTTGCAGGAGCGTATCACATCCACGAAGAATGGGTCTATCACCTCCGTGCAGGCGGTGTACGTCCCTGCGGACGACTATACCGATCCGGCTCCTGCCACGACCTTTGCCCACCTGGACGCAACCACAGCGCTGGACCGGGGCATTGCCTCTTTGGGCATTTATCCGGCGGTAGATCCCCTGAACTCCGGTTCCCGGATTCTCTCTGCGGATGTGGTCGGACAGGAGCATTATCAAACAGCGCGGGATGTGCAGCAGATGCTGCAAAGATATAAGGAACTGCAGGATATTATCGCCATCATGGGTATGGATGAATTAAGCGATGAAGATAAATTGACCGTAAACCGCGCCAGAAAGGTACAGCGATTCCTGTCCCAGCCCTTCTTTGTGGCAGAGCAGTTTACCGGCATGAAGGGCAAATACGTTCCCCTGAAGGAAACCGTTCGGGGCTTCCGGGAGATTATGGACGGAAAGCACGACGAGATTCCTGAGTCCTGCTTCCTCTTTGCCGGCACCATTGATGATGTGGTAGCCAAATTCCGGGGCGGTGAGCAGGAATGACAGCTTTCCCACTTAAAATTGTCACACCGGACGGTGTCCGCTTTGATGGGCAGGTGGAAGAGTTGATTGTCCGCACTACCACCGGTGATATGGGAATTTTGGCCAATCACACCAACTGCGTTGCGCCCTTGGGTATGGGACGGGCGACGGTTTTGGCAGACGGACAGAAACGCTATGGCGCCTGCATTGGCGGAATGGTGTCCGTGATAGACGGCGCCGTTTCGTTGGTTCCAACCACCTTTGAATGGGCGGAGGACATTGACGTGGCACGGGCCGAGCGCTCCTATGAACGGGCACAGAAGGTGCTGGAAGCAAAATCTGCACCGGAAGCGGATATTCGCTTGGCGCAGGCGCGTCTGTACCGTGCGATGGTACGTAAAAGCGTGGCATCTACAAAATAAAGTCAGGGTCTGCTGCACATTGCAGCAGACCCTTTTTTTATCAGCGTTAACCGTCCAAACGTTTTTCAACAAAGGCCAGCATCATGGAATAGAACAGGACAGGCCCAACGTTAAAGAAGTGACAATCCAGCAGGCTTGTTACCAGCAGTGTCAGCATGGAAACCAAAGCAAACATCTTTTTGCCGGAGAACCGACGAAAGAAGAGCATCAGGGTTTGGATCCGGTGATAGGAATAAGCCGCCAGACCTGCAATACCGCAGGAGGCCAAAAGCTGTATGACGGTGTTGTGCCACCGGGCAGGGAAAAATGCTTTGAAGGTAGGGGAGGAGGACCATTCGTATAAGCCTTCCTCAATGGGGTAAAAGGTTCCACCCAAAACGGGATGCTCCAGAAATTGCTTCCATCCGGCAATGTAACCCTTTACACGCTCAGCGGGATCCATCCCCCGTCCAAGCAGAGCCTGGAACAGATACAGCAATTTTTGATAGAATATTGCGAAAACGATTGTCAGCGCCAAAACAGAGAGAATATGAATGGTGGCATTCGCCCGGGCATGCCGGCTATGGAGCAGGGAAATTGTATAGGAGGTCAGATATGTGACCACACCGCACAAAATAGAACCCCGGGAACAGGTAAACAGCACACCTGCCAAAAACAGCATTCCCGACAGGTAGAACATACCGGTCCTTCCTTTTCCGGTGAGGAAGAAGGGGAAGGGGATCATGATTGCCAACAAAGCACCGATATTATTGTAATGCCCCCAACCGGAATAAATCGCGCTTCGTTGGATGACACCGTTAATAATGATGCCGTAACGCAGGTAAATGTATACCAGCTCTGCTAGCAGGACGTAACCGATACACATACCGGTCCACGCCAAATAACCTTTGGGTGCCTTTTCCCAGTTCACCAGTCCCGTAAGCAGGAAGTAAAGCAGCAGAATAGAGGCTGATTGAACAAAGGCAAACAGCAGATTCTGACCGGCTACCTTATTCCACTGGGCACTGCCGATACCGGATAGAAGATAAGCGCCGCATAGCACCAGCATACCGGGCAGCAGCTTGCGTTTTGTTTTCCAAAACTGCTTTTTACCCAAATCTGCATCCCGAATCAGCCGATATATCAAAGCGGCAAGCAGTAAGCCAACCAGAATCAGCATATAAAGACCGCCGTTTTCAAAGGAAAAGACCGAGGCGGTGTTTCGACCGGGGTTATTTCCCCGGGAGGGTGCAATATAGGAACAGATAACAAGCGGCATGATGGGAAGTAAATCCCGACCAAAGACGCAAAGATAGATTGCAATCAGAACAAAACAGGTATATGTAAACAGCTCTGCACCGAAAACGTTGGCAAAGACCGTAAGCAGACCCACAAGAAGAAAGTAGGCCGGCTTATAGAGAAAGTCATTGAAAAGGCGCACAAAGGATGACTGCGTCAGCGCGTTCACTGCCTCATCTCCCTCCATAGTAAAACAACGGCGCAGGTATCGCCGTCTTGCGTTATACTAACACAAATTGTCGAAAGTGTCAATCAATATCCGGAAAAGTTAGCAGTTTAGCCATATTATGATTACAAGTTTTGGGCAAATGGCATAGAAACGAACGGAAAAGCCGGAGTATTCAAAAGCAAAAAGCAGACACCCAAAGGGCATCTGCTTTCTGGTGACCCGCCGGAGATTCGAACTCCGGACCCACTGCTTAAAAGGCAGTTGCTCTGCCAACTGAGCTAGCGGATCATATTGGCTGGGATGGCAGGATTTGAACCTACGAATGCCAGAGTCAAAGTCTGGTGCCTTACCGCTTGGCGACATCCCAATGTCTCGGTGCCGAGCATCGGACACGGTGGACATTATAGCACATTTCTTTTTGTTTTGCAACAACTTTTTTCTCAAACTGCAGGGCTCTGAAAAATCCCCCGAAACGGGGGATTTCAGCTTATAAAGGGGGTCGGATATACCGTTCGTGGATTCGGGGTGCCGGCCGTGCGTGGACCCCGGATACCAGTCCCAGCATGAGATAGGTGGCAATAATGGAACTGCCGCCGTAACTGATCAGGGGAAGGGTCAAACCGATAACCGGCATGACACCCAGACACATGCCAATGTTGATCATTACCTGGAACATCAGGGCAAAGGCGGCACCGAAGCAAACCATGCGGCGCATATAGTCCTTGCTTTGCGTTCCCACCCAGATACAGCGGCCGATAATGGCAAGCATCAATACGATCACAAGCAGGCATCCCACATAACCCAGCTCCTCACCGATGGAAGAAAAGATATAGTCCGTATGCTGTGCAAACAACTGACCGCCTTGGGTGCGGTTGCCGTTAAAGAGCCCCTGTCCGAGCATACCGCCGCCGGTAAGGGAATTTAAGCTTTGCGTGGTATGCCACCGTTCGTCCAAACCGGTTGGGTCGATCACCTCCGGCACAATGAGGACCAAAATACGGTTTTTCTGTTCGTCCGATAAAAATTTCACCCAAAGAACAGGAAAGACTGCGGCCAGAGCACCAAGACCGCCAAAGAACCAGGACAGGCGTATACCGCCGGCAATGAACAGACCCAGAAAAATTGCCGCGAAGATCAGGGTAACACCAAGGTCGTGGGATATCACGAAATTGAGTCCGGCGATCAATCCGAAGTGAAACAGAATATGAAGCACAGAACGGGCACCGGAGATACGGTTTTGGTGAGATGCCATGACGGAGGCCAGTACGACGATGAAAAAGATTTTACAAATTTCTGCCGGCTGGACATTGATGGGCAACACAGGTAGGGGGATCCAGCTTTTGTTGCCGGTATTGTTGTCGGTTCCCAGGGGAATGAGCAGGAGCAGCAGGAAAATATTGAAAACCGTAAGACCCCGACGGCGCTCAGAGAGGGCGTCAACGTCAATAGAGGACATGAGAATATATGCGAAAACGCCAACAAGCGTTGCAACAAGCTGGATTCCGATATATCGGGTGGAGCCGCCAAATTTCGCGGCACTGGTGGCACTGGCAACGACCAGACAGCCAAAGGCAGAGGTGGCAAGACACAAAATCAGCAGGACGATATCGCCCTTACGAAAAAAGCTTTTTGCCTCTTGTAAAGTTTCGCGCATGTTGCCACCTCCTTTTCCAGTTCCAATATTGTATCATTATATCCCCAAAAAGTAAATAGAGGATTGCAACCGATTCCGAATATATAAAAAATGGTCTGCCGTACGCGGCAGACCATTTCAGAAAAGTTTATGCCAAATAAATTGCCTTGCAGGCCAACATGGTTTCATAGCAATCCAGCTTGGAAACCAGCTCCAAAGGCGCGTGCATGCTCAGCACGGGCACACCGGCATCCACGGTGACAATGTTTCGGTTTGCCATATAGGCGGCTACCGTGCCGCCACCGCCCTGATCCACCTTACCTAAAGTAGCGATCTGCCAGATGACACCGGCATTGGCGAAGGTGGTGCGGATGTGTCCCATGGCTTCTGCAGATGCATCGGATGCACCGCCCTTGCCCCGGGAACCGGTATACTTGCAAATGGCAACGCCGTAGTTCAGCTTGGAATTGTTGCGCCGGTCACAGGTCTCGGGCCAGTTGGGGTCAAAGGCATTGGAAACGTCAGCAGACAGGCAGAAGGAGTTGGAGAAGCAATCGGACAGCTTTACATTCTGTGCCTCACACAGCCCTTCGATAAAATGCTCAAAGTATTTGCTCTGCATACCGGAAACGCCAACAGAACCAATCTCTTCCTTGTCGGCCAAAATGCAAACAGCAGTCTTGGCAGGGGTGTCAATTTGGAACAAAGCATACAGCTCAGCATAGGCACATACCCGATCATCATGACCGTAACCGCTGATTAAGCTCCGGTCCAGACCCACATCCCGGCATTTTCCGGCGGGCACCAGAGTCAGCTCTGCGGACAGGAAATCCTCTTCCACCAAAGCATACTTCTCGTTGAGCAATTTCATGATATGCAGCTTTACCAAGTCAGCTCCTTCCCCTTCCAGCGGCTCAGTACCCATGATCACATTCAGCTGTTCGCCTTCAATGACCTTGGCAGCGGTTTTTTGCATTTGGTCAGCGGCCAGATGGGGCAGCAGGTCGGAGATCATCAAAACCGGATCGGTATCCTCTTCACCAATGGTGACAGTTACCAGAGTGCCGTCCTTGCGGTATACCACGCCGTGCAGGGCAAGGGGAATGGTGGGCCACTGGTACTTTTTGATGCCGCCGTAGTAATGTCCCTTCAGGTAGGCAATTTCGGATTCCTCGTACAAGGGGTTGGGCTTGATGTCAATACGGGGAGAATCCACATGGGCGGCACAGATATTGATACCCTCTGCCAGAGAAGAAGTGCCAATCACAGCCAGTGCAATGGCCTTGTTTCGATTGTTGTAGTAAATCTTGTCACCGGCCTGGATATCCATACCGGTAGCAAACGGCTTGAAGCCGTGCTTTTCGGCTTCGGCAATCGCCCAGGCAGTGGCCTCACGTTCTGTCTTACAGGCATCCATGAAGGCAACGTAGTCCTTACAATATGCGTCGATTTCCTTGCGCTGTGCTTCATCAATGCGGGAAAAACCGTTCTTGGGAGCCATCAGCAGGGAATCACGAAGTTCTTCGCTTGTCATAGTCATTCTCCTTTGGTTTTTTCTTTTATTATACCTAGCTTATGAAAAAAGGCAAGACATTTTGCAGTAAATTCTTCCGGTGTCCCGTTGTTTTCCAGAACGTAATCACACCGGGCGGTGAACCAGTCATCGGAAGGCTGGGCAGAAATACGGTTGCGGGCATAGCTTTCGGAAATGCCGTCCCGTTCCATAATCCGCCGTATCCGCACTTCTGCAGGCGCAATCACAGCTACGGTTATGTCGCATACCGATGCCAGATCTCCTTCAAAAAGGCCGATGGCATCAATTGCGGTTAAGTCAGACGCTGTTTCCAATTGATATAGCACCTCTTTCCGGACTGCCCCATGGGTAATCCGGTTCAGCGTAAGCAGAGCTTTTTCGTCGGCAAAAACAGCCTCGCCCAGCTTTTTGCGGTCAAGACTGCCACCGGAAAAGGCTTCCGGAAAACGCAGCTGCAGCTGGGATAAAAGGGCGTCATCGGATTGAAGGAGCCGATGATAAATGGCGTCGCAGTCCAGGATCATACCGCCCTGAGCAGCCAATAGCTGCAAGAGGGTGGTTTTTCCACTGCCGCTGCCGCCGGTGATACCGATAATCATAGCGCCACCTCCGCATCTACAATGTGAAAAGCCGCCGCTTTCTTCAAACGGTTCTGCACAGCGTAGGCCACACCGCCCCCTTCAGGGCAACGGGCATAGACTCTGGAAACTGACGGGTCATCCAGTTCCCGTAAGGCGGCAAACAAACCGGCAGAAAGGGTATCAACCTGAGATTCTCTGCCGTATGCAAGAGGCCGGCAGTTTTCATACAGCGCCAATTCCTCTTCAAAGCAAAGTACCCGATCCTCAGGGGAAATATGCCTGCGAATATATGCGGCCGCTTTTTCCCGGCTTCCGGAGATGATGATGATTTCGCTTTGGGGAGCGTAGTGCCTGTACTTCATACCGGGCGCTTTGACCACTTCATCTTTGCTGATTTGAGAGGTCACAGCCTTGTCCACCACCAAATCACCCAGAATCTCCCGTAGCTGCTCCGGTGTTATGCCGCCGGGACGAAGCAAACGGGGGCGTTCCTCAGTCAAATCCACAATGGTGGATTCCACGCCCACACGGCAGGGACCGCCGTCCACGATGGCATCGATTTTTCCGTCGTGGTCATGGAGCACATGCTGTGCGGTAGTGGTAGAGGGTTTGCCGGAAATATTGGCAGAGGGAGCCGCGATGGGGACACCGGAGAGTCGGATAATTTCCCGGGTAAGCGCATTGTCGGGACAGCGAACTGCCACAGTGGAAAGTCCTGCTGTGGTGCATTTTGGTACAGAATCCCGGGCAGGCAGGACCATAGTCAAGGGGCCGGGCCAGAAGGCTTCTGCCAATTTATAAGCGGCGGACGGAATGCTGTGGCAAAATTTTTCAATGTCCCCGGCATCAGCCACATGGAGGATCAAAGGATTATCCTGAGGACGACCTTTGGCAATGAAAATTTTGGCAACAGCGCTGTCGGATAAACCGTTGGCGCCCAAACCGTAAACGGTTTCGGTGGGAATGGCGACCAAACCGCTGCTTCTAATAATTTGCGCCGCAATAGCGGCAGTATCCCTATGATTGGCGGATAAAACAAGGGTTTTCATGGAAGTTCCTCCGAAATCTAAAATCCCATCGTTTGTAATTCGTGCGCGATATGCAGATAAAAAAGACTGACGTCCTTGCGTTTTTGTTTATTTCCAAATGTACCGTCCATTTGAAAATGGTCTATGGGTCTTTCAATATTTCCCCGATAGTTTCCCCATTGACTGGAAGAAACGGAGACCATTCCGTCAGAATCACCCTGTTCGCAAAAGCGGGAAATCTTATAGGGCAGGTACATCAAAAAGGCTTTCTTGTCCCGGGTGTTGGCAGAATAGCTTTGATAGTAAACTGACGGGTCGTTGGGAGTGGCTTCATTGAATTCTGCCATAGCGTCATAGGTAAGATCCCGGCCCAGCTGGAGCATATCCGGCTTTCGGTCACCGAGAATACGGTAAAAGGTGTTTGCAAAAAAGGCAATGGTCTTTGCGCAAAACAGTGGCATTTTCAAAAGCTTTGTGCTCAGACCGGAGCCGTGGTGAGGAGAAGAAAGGGTGGTCAAAGATGCCACGCAGTCTACCATATCCAAGAGGGAAATCATGTATCGGGCATCAACACCGCCCTTGGAATGGGCGATGATGTTTACTTTTTCACAGTGTTCTGTTTCAAGCAGATTCAAAATCTCGGTTTTTAGCTGGGCGGCATTGCCGGCAACGGAACCGACGGCATCGTGGTTGGCAATATGAACCACATTACCCGCTTGGCGCAGAGCCTGGGAAATATCCCGAAAGGCAGGACGAAAGCGTGTATTCTTCACCATCATGCCATGCACCAGCACAATGGGATATTTACATTTTTCCAACAGACAACACCTCCTCTCCGAAAAGAACATGGAGCAGCTGTATTGCACAACTGCTCCATGAATATTTTACACAGTGGGTTGGTTGGCAGCCTCAATGATCTGCACAAACTTCTCGGGAACCAGAGAAGCACCACCAATCAGACCGCCGTCGATGTCGGGCTGAGCCAACAGCTCAAAAGCGTTCTTCTCGTTCATGGAGCCGCCGTACAGGATGGAGATGGCACGGGCATTCTTGGAGGAATACAGCTTACGCACAACGGCACGAATGCTGTTGCAGACCTCCTCAGCCTGTTCGGGAGTGGCGGTACGGCCGGTGCCGATGGCCCAAATGGGCTCATAAGCAATAACTACCTTGCGGACCTTGTCCTCGGGAACACCGGCAAGACCCAGCTTAATCTGCATGGAGATCCATTCCTCGGTGATGTCAGCCTCTCTCTGTTCCAGAGATTCGCCGCAGCACATGATGGGAACCAAACCGGCTTCCAGGGCGGCCAAAACCTTTGCATTGACATCGGCATCGGTTTCACCCATGGCACGACGCTCGGAGTGACCGATAATTACGTACTTACAGCCTGCATCTGTCAGCATGTTGGTTGCGATTTCGCCGGTGTAGGCGCCGCTTGCATTTGCGTTGCAGTTCTCAGCACCGATACCAACACGGGTCTCCCGCATGGCACGCACAGCGGCAGGAATGCAAACAGCAGGGACGCACAGCGCGACATCGCACCAACGACCCTTGGGAAGGATAGCCTTGAGCTGATTCATAAACTCCTTGGTTTCGGAGGGGGTCTTGTTCATTTTCCAGTTACCAGCAATGACGGTCTTACGATACTTTTTATTCATGACATGTTTCTCCTTATATGTGTCATCCTGATTGGATGTGATTTACAAATTCAATATTATGTGGCAGGGAAGTGGGGGCGAAATCGCCCCCACGCATACGGAAAGGGAATTACTTATCCTGCAGGCAGGCAATACCGGGCAGTTCCAGACCTTCCAGGAATTCCAGAGAGGCACCGCCGCCGGTGGAAATATGTGTGATCTGATCAGCGAAGCCCAGCTGTTCACAAGCAGCTGCGGAGTCTCCGCCGCCAACGATGGTTACGGCGTCGGAATCGGCCAGAGCCTGGGCAACAGCGATGGTGCCCTTTGCCAGGGTGGGATTCTCGAACACGCCCATGGGGCCGTTCCAAACAACGGTCTTTGCGGCCTTGGCAGCGGCTGCAAATTCAGCACAAGCCTTGGGGCCAATATCCAGACCCATTTGATCTGCGGGGATAGCGGTGCAGTCCACATAGTCAACGGGGATTTCTGCGTCGATAGGATCCGGGAAGGAAGCGGCAACAGCGGTATCCACAGGCAGCAGCAGCTTTACGCCCTTAGCCTGAGCCTTGGCCATCATTTCCTTACAGTAATCCAGCTTCTCGTTGTCCACCAGGGACTTGCCAACAGTATAGCCCTGCGCAGCCAGGAAGGTGTAGGCCATACCGCCGCCGATGATCAGGGTGTCCACCTTTTCCAGAAGGTTATTGATGACGTTGAGCTTGTCAGAGACCTTTGCGCCGCCCAAAATAGCGACAAAGGGACGCTCGGGATTAGCCAGAGCCTTACCCATAATGGAAACTTCCTTCTGCACCAGATAGCCACAGACAGCAGGAAGGTAATCAGCAACACCGGCAGTAGAAGAGTGTGCACGGTGTGCAGTGCCGAAAGCGTCGTTAACGAAAATATCGGCCAAATCTGCCAGGGCCTTGGACAGCTCGGGGTCGTTCTTGGTCTCGCCCTTGATGTAACGGGTGTTTTCCAGCAGCATCACGTCACCGTTTTGCAGAGCAGCGGCCTTTGCCTTGGAGTCCTCACCGGCCACATCTGCAGCCATGATAACTTCCTTGCCCAACAGCTGGCTGATGCGCTCTGCTACGATTTTCAGGCTCAGCTCGGGCTTCCATTCGCCCTTGGGCTTACCCATGTGAGAGCAGAGAATGACCTTTGCACCCTTGTCAACCAGATATTGAATGGTCGGCATTGCGGCGACGATACGCTTGTCGGATGTGATCTTGCCATCCTTGGTGGGAACATTGAAGTCGCAGCGGCACAGAACGCGCTTGCCGGCAACTTCGATATCCTCAATGGACTTCTTGTTGTAGTTCATAGTGATTCCTCCATTATATATCAGGGGACGTTACCCCTTCATTTTTCCAAAATCCTGCAAACCGGGAAAATGCAATTGGCGCAGTGCTTCGTAAACTGTAATCGCCACAGCGTTGCTTAAATTCAGACTGCGGGTGTCCGGAAGCATGGGAATGCGGATGCATTGATCATAGTGCTGTGCAAGGAACGCTTCAGGCAGCCCTTTGGTTTCTTTGCCGAAGAAGAGATAGCAGTTATCTGCGAAATCGGCCTCTGTGTAGCACCGGGGTGCTTTTGTGGACAGACACCACATTTGCGAAACCTGGTTTTTTGAGAAAAAGTCGTCCAGGTTCGCATAGTCCAGCACTTCCACAGCGTTCCAGTAATCCAAACCGGCCCGACGGACGGCTTTTTCAGAGATGTCGAAGCCCAAAGGGCGAATCAAGTGAAGCCGACAGCCGGTGGCGGCACAGGTACGGGCGATGTTGCCGCAGTTTTGGGGAATTTCAGGCTCTACCAAAACAATATTCAGCATCTTGGTCCTCCATTCTCCAAAAAACTGCGACGGAAATCTTATGCCTGTTTATTGTATGCGAAACTTTCCATAAAATCAATCAAAAATTTATATTTCAGGCATTTTTTAATACAATATACATAAAAAAATGGAGAATTGTCGCAAATTTGTGAAAAATGCGCGTTGGTATTTTTTCGGATATGCGAAAGGGGGTAAAAAAATGGGAAAAACGCCTGCAAATCGTAAAGAATCCGTAAATATTCCCAATTTGGGTATTTACGAATGAAGAGAAAAGATGTAAAATGGTGTCAAATGCATTGAGATAAGGAGAACGACGATGAATCAGGAGCATGTGGATAAAGGCTTGCGGAGCTTTCGGAAAAGCATGAAGGGAATGACCTTCAAGGAAAAAGTGAAGCATTTCCTATACTACTACGGAAAATATACGATCATTTTCGCGTTTTTGATCTTTATGTTTGTGGATATTGTTTATCAGGCCAGCCGTCCCAAGCCGGAGGTGCTGCTTTCCGGAACAGCGGTGAACGTAAAGGTTTCGGAGGAAGCGGAAAAAAAGCTGGTGGAAGATGCCTTTGCCCATATGGGAGGTGTGGAACCCGGCAAACAGGAAGTAACGCTGGTTCCCAATGCCATCAGTAATGCAAATCTGCAGCTGATGCCGGTTTTGCGAACCAAAATGCTGGCAGGCGATTTTGACTATATGCTTTTGGACCAAGAAGCCTTGAATGTACTGGTGTCCGTGGGTGCCTTTGCAGATCTGGAACGTATTTTGTCCGCAGAGGATATGCTGAAATGGGGAGCGCGCTTTGCATATGTAGAGGATAAAAACGATATGCGCCATCCCATTGCAATCAATATCGTCGGCACGCCCTTGGCGGAGCAGTGCGTATTTGAGAGCGAGTACATGTATATCGCCTTTCCGATCACAGAGGATCAGCAGGATACAGTCAAGCCGTTTTTTGAATATTTATCCCAAGAGCTTCTGCGACTGGAAGATTGACATTTGGGGTATTTTGTGAAATAATAACAAACGAAATAAAAGAAGAGGGGAACAGAAGAAATGACCCAATCCAGAACCCATAACTGCGGCGAGCTGCGGCTGGCAGATGCAGGAAAAGAAGTAACCCTTGTCGGCTGGCTGGAAAACATCCGGGAAGTCGGCTCCAATTTCGCATTCCTTGTTTTGCGGGATTTCTACGGCACTACGCAGGTAGTGGTGGAAACTGAGGAAATGATGAAGATCATCAAGCCCATCAACAAGGAATCCACCATTTCCGTTACCGGTACCGTTCGGGAACGGGAGAGCAAGAACACCAAGCTGCCCACCGGCGAGATTGAGGTGGTACCCACTGCTGTCAAGGTGTTGGGTAAGTGCCGCCATAATCAGCTGCCTTTTGAAATCAACAAGTCCAAAGATGCGGATGAAAATACCCGTCTGAAGTACCGCTATTTAGACCTGCGGAATCCGGCAGTGAAGAGCAATATCGTTCTGCGGTGCCAGACTGTGGCGGAAATTCGCCGGCTGATGACGGAAAAGAACTTCCTGGAGATCACTACACCGATTTTGACGGCGTCTTCTCCGGAAGGTGCCCGTGACTACCTGGTGCCTGCCCGGAATCACCCCGGCAAGTTCTATGCTCTGCCTCAGGCACCTCAGCAGTTCAAGCAGCTGCTGATGACCTCCGGCTTTGACCGCTATTTCCAAATTGCGCCCTGCTTCCGGGATGAGGATGCCCGGGCAGACCGTACTCCCGGCGAGTTTTATCAGCTGGATATGGAAATGGCATTTGCCACACAGGATGATGTGCTGTCCACTCTGGAAGATGTGATGGTACCTCTGTTCACGAAGCTGGGTAAGTATAAGCGGGTTTCCACAGCTCCCTTCCGCCGCATTGGCTTCAATGAAGCCATGGAACGCTACGGCTCCGATAAGCCGGATCTGCGTATTGATCTGGAAGTGCAGGATATCACGCAGGAGGTGCAGGGCTGCGGCTTCGGACCTTTTGAGGGGGCTACGGTCAAGGCCGTGTGCGTGGATAATTTTGAACAGGCGCGTAAATGGATCGACAAGTTGCTGGTAGACGTGGAAGTCCAGACCGGAAACAAGGCCTGCTGGGTCAAGGTGGACGAGAACGGAGAGCTGACCGGCGGTGTTTCCAAGTTCCTGCTGGAATGCAAGGATGCGCTGGTCGCCAAATTAAACCTGAAGCCCGGTTCCTTTGTGTGCATGGCGGCAGGCAAAAAGCAGGCGGCTCAGAAGACTGCCGGCGTTATTCGCACCATGTTGGGCAAACGTGTTCCCGGTCACTTCGACGAGGAGCAATACGCATTTTGCTGGATCGTGGATTTCCCCATGTACGAAATGGGAGAGGAATCCGGTGAGTTGGAATTCTGTCATAATCCCTTCTCCATGCCTCAGGGCGGTCTGGAGGCACTGGAAAAGGCAGAGGGCAATGTGGAAGAATTGCTGAAGATCAATGCTTATCAGTATGATATGGTTTGCAACGGCTATGAAACCGCTTCCGGCGCTGTACGGAATCATGACCCCGAAATCATGGTTAAGGCCTTCCAGATGGTTGGCCTGGGCGAGGAAGATGTGAAAGCCAAGTTCCCGGCAATGTACAATGCCTTTACCTACGGTGCACCGCCCCATGCCGGTGCGGCTCCGGGAATTGACCGCATTGTCATGATCCTGACCGGAGAAGAATCCATCCGGGAAGTGATTACTTTCCCCATGAACAAGAATGCCCAGGATCTGATGATGGATGCGCCCACCCCTGTGGAGCAGATCCAGCTGGATACCGTGCATATCGCACTGAACATCAAGGAATAAAGTTAAGCGGACAGGCAAATGCCTGTCCGCAATTTTATTCTGCAAGCAAACCGGTGACGGTGTAAAAGGTTTTTCCGGAAAGAATACTGTCTTTGATCTTGGCGGCAAAGCCGCTTGTTGGCTGGAAGTCCTGCAGATTCGTGCGCGTGGTATCCCATTTGAACAAATACCGCAGCAGTCCATCGGATTCCATACGAAAGAAGGTTTGGAATCGATTTTGAAACGCGAGGATGTTGCTGTCAGGCTTCAGAAACTCTTTTAATGTTGGATCCAAAAGCCAGGAATGACAGGTGATCCCTTGGTAGGAATATGCGGGGAAATAAGCTGCAAAAAAGGTTCTGGCGGCCGCAATAGAAGTATCCACAGCCCCCGGCGTTAAAGGGCCTTCATCCGGAATGTGTATCTCAAGAACGGGCGTACCTTCGGATATGCCTTTTTCCGGGATGCCACGGTGGGCAGGAGCCATACAGAATTGCAAACGTCCCAACTGAAACAAAATACCCTCAAAATGCCGTTTCAGCCACATTAGTTCGCCCAAATAGAGCGTCCCTTTTACCTCAGTCCAGATTTTGGTATAGCGCACCACATCCTGCAGCGTGTCAATCAGAATATTTTCCTCAATACCGTGCTTGCGGTACAGTTCTTCCAGACTTTCACACATAAAGAGAAATGACAGAAGATTCTGCTTGCCGTCTTCACAGTTTAAATCGTATGTGTCGATGGTGACGGTATCGGAAATTGGATAGGTTTCCAATGCTTTGTAGAATTCTACATTGTAATCTTTCGGAAAACCTAACTTCAAGTACCATTTTTCGATGATCTTTTGAGTATTGCTGTGTGACATGCTCTTCACTCCGTTTCGGTGCAATGTATGATAAGTATACAGGATAACCGGATCATTTTCAATGGGAATATAAAAAAGAAAGGGGCAGCCGAAGCTGCCCCAAACAAAGAGGAAAGAAAAATCAGTCCATTTGCAGGAATTCTGCCGGATTCATAGGTTGGTCATTCCACGTTACGGAGAAGTGCAGATGGTCTCCCTGGGCACTTTCCAGCAATGCGGTGTTGGCAACCGTACCAATGGCATCTCCTGTTTTTACCACATCACCGGCATTCACCGTCACGTTCTCAGCAAGAGAAGAATACGTGGTAACATAACCGCCATCATGCCGGATAACTACCGTATTACCCATGGTATCATCCTTGAAAACAGTGTACACCGTTCCGGGTGCGGCGGCACAAACAACAGTGCCGGCATCGGCGGCAATGTCAATTCCGTTGTGGACACGCCAATCCCGTGTGGTTTCGTTGTAGCTCAGACAGTCCATGGCATAGTCCTTGATGGTTTCCCCGGCGACCGGCTGTCCGATGGGCTTGGGACGGTTGGCGGGCGCTGTGGTATTACCGGGATTTGTGGGATCGGTGGGGGTAATGATGCCTGCCTGGACATCATCTCCCGGGGTGATTGCGGGGTTGTTCAGTTGTGGATCTTCTGTTTGATTTGCGGACTGATAGTACATATAGCCGGAAATCCCGATGGCAGCTGCGCACAGGATCAGGGCTATGTAGTAGCCCTTCTTGCCAAAGCTGCGCTTAAAATTAAATTTTTTGCTCATTGATAAGCACCTCCGTCCTTCAGTATGGCCAAAAAAACGGAACTTAAACCAAAATTTGGAATAAATTTGCACGAAGGAAAGCTTAACGGGGAAAAACTGCAAAAATATATGAAATAATCGTTGACAACCGTAAAAATTACGATATATTTATACTTGTCATATTGTGACTAAAAATAAAGAAAGAAACGGGGGAGGATAATGTCCAAGGAACTCATCAGGCTCCAGAATCTCACTATGGAGTTCGACGGGGAGTGTATACTCGACAGCATCAATCTCTACATTAACGACCATGAATTTTTAACCTTGCTAGGCCCATCGGGCTGCGGCAAAACCACCACACTGCGGATCATCGGCGGTTTTTTAACCCCGACCGACGGTACGGTGATGTTTGACGGAAAGTGTATCAATGATGTTCCGCCTTATGAACGCCAGATCAATACGGTGTTTCAGCGCTATGCTCTGTTTCCCCACCTGAATGTGTTTGATAATATCGCATTTGGTCTGCGGGTGGCCAAGCTGCCAAAAGAGCAAATTAACGAACGGGTCAACCGCATGTTGGAAATCGTCAGCCTGAAGGGCTACGGCCATCGCCGTATCAGCTCTCTGTCCGGCGGTCAGCAGCAGCGGGTGGCCATTGCCCGTGCGCTGGTAAATGAACCCAAGGTACTTCTGCTGGATGAACCGTTGGGTGCACTTGATCTGCGCCTTCGTAAGGATATGCAGAACGAGCTGAAGCGGATTCAGCAGACTACCGGCATCACATTTGTTTATGTGACTCACGACCAGGAGGAAGCACTTTCCATGTCCGATACCGTTGTGGTAATGGACAAGGGCCGCATTCAGCAGATCGGCAAGCCTGAGGATATATATAATGAGCCGAAAAATGCCTTTGTGGCGGATTTTATCGGTGAAAGCAACATTTTGGACGGAGTCATGCTGGAGGATTTCAAAGTCAAGTTCTTCGGACGTGTCTTTGACTGTGTGGACAAGGGCTTTGAACCCAATGAGCTTGTAGACGTGGTCATTCGTCCTGAGGATATCGACATTGTAGAACCGAAACAGGGCCATTTGGTAGGTAAGGTTACCAATATTACCTTCAAGGGCCTGAACTACGATATTATCGTGGAATTCAAGGGCTTCAAGTGGCTGATTCAGACTACGGATTATTGCGCGGAAGGCTCTACCATCGGCATTCGGTTGAATCCGGAAGACATCCATATCATGAAAAAGAGTGAATACTCCGGTATGTTTGGCGACTACAGCTCCTACTCTGCTGAGTATGACGAGCTGGCGGAGGATGTAGCCGATGAAGAAGAATAAGTCTGTTATTCTCAGCGTGCCTTACATCCTTTGGATGCTGGTGTTTACGCTGATTCCTCTGGGTGTGGTGGGCTACTACGCCCTTACAGACCCGGATACCGGCGCCTTTACCTGGAGCAATATGGCACAGCTGGGTACCTATTTGCCCGTGTTTGGCCGTTCCATCGGGTATTCGGTTATTTCCGCATTTCTTTGCCTGCTGTTGGGCTACCCTGTGGCGTATTATATTGCCCATCGGGGTCCTGTGGCGCAGAAATTGCTGTACATGCTGGTCATGCTGCCCATGTGCATGAGCTTTTTGCTTCGCACACTGGCTTGGGTCGGTCTGTTGCAGGATACCGGCATTATCAATACCCTTTTGGAATCGGTGGGACTGGCGCGTGTGTCGCTTATTCGCACACCGGGCGCAGTGATATTGGGCATGGTATATAACTATCTGCCTTATATGATCCTGCCGCTTTATGCCATTATCGTCAAGATTGACGGCCGACTCATCGAAGCGGCAGAGGATCTGGGATGCAAGCCATCACAGACCTTTACCAAGGTAGTATTACCGCTGTCCATGCCCGGTATCGTTTCCGGAGTGACAATGGTGTTTGTGCCTGCGGTTTCCACCTTCTATATCTCCCAAAAGCTGGGCGGTACGGAAATGCTCATCGGCGACGTGATTGAGCGGATGTTCAAGCAGGGAAACAATGCGAATCTCGGTGCGGCACTGAGCTTGCTGCTGATGCTTTTGGTGTTTGTGTGTACCGGCATTATGAATAAGCTGACGGACGCAGACGGAGAGGATAGGGTGGTTGTATGAAAAAGACAAATCGTATCTTCACTGCCGCCATTTTCGTATTTCTTTATGTGCCGATGCTGGTGCTCATTGTCGGTTCGTTCAACGAAGGAAAAAGTCTTGCCCGTTTTGACGGCTTTACCTTTGACCAGTATGCAGAGCTGTTTCGTGACAGCGATTTGCTGAGGTTATTGGGAAATTCCGTTCTGATTTCTGTGATCGCCAGTGCGGCGGCAACCGTATTTGGCACGGTTGCGGCGGTGGGAATCTCCAGTTTAAGGCCCAAAATGCGCCGTGTGGTTATGCAGCTGACAGATATTCCCATGACCAATCCCGATATCGTTACCGGTATTTCCCTGAGCCTGCTTTTTGTTTTCGTGGGCACAAAAATGCTGGGACAGCGGGACAGTCTGACTTTCTGGACTCTGCTGACTGCACACATCACCTTCAATTTGCCCTATGTCATTTTGAATGTGATGCCCAAACTGAAGCAGATGGACCGTTCTTTGACGGATGCGGCCATGGATCTGGGCTGTACACCGGTGCAATCCTTCTTTAAGGTGACACTGCATGAGATCATGCCCGGTGTGGTGGCGGGTGCCATCATGTCCTTTACCATGAGCCTGGACGATTTTGTCATCAGCTATTTCGTATCCGGCATGGACTTTGTCACGCTGCCGGTGGAGATTTACAGCTATACCAAAAAGCCTATTCCACCGAAGATCTACGCTATGTTCACGTTGCTGTTCCTGCTGATTTTGGTGCTAATGGTTACCATGAATCTGCTGCAGCTGCGCTCCGACAAGAAGAAAGAGCAGGTGCGCAGATGAGAAAGTTGGTTTGTGTGCTTGCTGCACTGGTGCTGCTTGTAAGCGGTGTGGTGCCTGCCGGAGCAGTGGAAGGAAATGTTCCGCAGGGGAGCATTACCCTGAATGTCTATAACTGGGGTCAGTACATTGCCGATGGCAGTGATGATTCCATGGATATCATTGCCGAGTTTGAAAGCAGATATCCCAATATCCATGTCAATTATTCCACCTTTGATTCCAATGAGATCATGTATACAAAGCTTGCTTCCGGCGGCGTTACGGTGGACGTGATTTTCCCGTCAGATTACATGGTCGCACGGATGATTGAAGAGGACATGCTGTTGGAGCTGGATTTTGACAACATTCCCAATTATCAGTACATTGACGAGGATTTTAAGGGCATGCCCCATGACCCGGAGGATAAGTATTCTGTACCTTATACATGGGGTACAGTTGGTGTCATTTATAACACCAAATACGTGGACGAAGAGGATCTGATCGGCTGGGAGCTTTTGTGGAACGAAAAATATGCAGACAAGATTCTGATGTTCGACAATTCCCGGGATGCCTTTGGCATAGCCTCCTATTTGTTGGGCTACGATGTCAATACTACTGACGAGGAAGAACTGCGTCATTGCGCTGACAAGCTGGCAGAGCAGGAACCGCTGGTACAGCAATATGTCATGGATCAGATCTATGATCTGATGGAAAATGAGGAAGCCTGGATTGCGCCCTATTATGTGGGCGACTACATGACCATGGCGGAGAATAACGAGGATCTGGCGTTCTATTTGCCGGAAAATCAGGGCTTCAACCTGTTTGTGGATGCCATGTGCATCCCCAAGTGTGCCAAGGAAAAGGCTGCGGCAGAGCTGTTTATCAATTTCCTGTGTGAGCCGGAAATTGCCGCGGCAAACATGGATTGGGTTGGGTACAGTGTTCCGCTGTCTGCGGCGAAGGAATATATGGATCCGGAGTTGATTGAAGACCCCATCCTCTATCCCAGTCCTGAGGTACAGTCCCACGGCTCTGCATTTGCCAATCTGGACCCTGCAGTAACGCGGTTTGTGGAAGGCTTGTTCTTGGAGGTCAGAATCCGCAACGTATCCAATGACGGAATGCAGATGCTGGTGCGCTGGGGTGGAATTGCCTTGGCAGTGGGCTTTGTTGCGTGGGCGATAATCTACGGCATTGGCAGACGGCAAAAAAATATCCGCAAAAAGTAAACCAAGTGGCTATCCGTTGGATAGCCACTTTTCATAAAATGTTGTCAAGAGTCGGTTTTCGAGTCCGCCCCTTGGGCATGAAAAAAAGCCACCCCGAATGGGATGACTTTTTTGGCGACCCGGAACGGACTCGAACCGTCGACCTCCAGCGTGACAGGCTGGCGTGCTAACCGACTGCACCACCGGGCCAAAGCACTTGCGATTATATCAAATGATTTGACATTTGTAAAGAGAAATTTCTAAATCATTTCAAATTATTTCATAGAATGATTATATTGTGCATATGCATACTAAATTCGACAAGAATTCTCTTGCAAGTCACAGAAAAATTTGATATAGTTTATTAAGCGAATAACTAGGAAGGAACGATTATGAACTGGTTTACAGACATATTTTCCAATCCGTTTTTTATGACAGCGGTTGGGGCATGGTTCATTGCGCAGATTTTCAAAACGATTATTCACTGTCTTGTTTATAAAAAGTTTGACTTTAAGCGTTTCATGGGAGACGGGGGAATGCCCAGCGGACACTCCGCCACAGTATCCTCCCTGGCGACGATGTGCGGTCTGGTGTTCGGATTCCGCGGAGTGGAATTTGCGATCAGTGCGGTAGTGGCGATTATTGTCTGCCACGATGCCAGCGGTGTGCGTCGGCAAACGGGACAGCAGGCGGAAATACTCAATGAGCTGCTCAAGAGCTTTGAGGCAGGACACAACGCTGACTTAAAGGAATGGGTGGGGCATACGCCGCTGCAGGTGCTGGCCGGTGTGCTGATTGGCATTGGCAATGCACTTTTGGTATATTTCCTGATGATGTAAAATCAAAAACAGAAACGATTCCGGCTTGTGCGATCCGCACAAGCCGGTTTTTGCGCGGTAAAAAACACAGGGAGTAATTTATTGACATAAACAAGACAAAATAATTATCACAGGATAAATACATTGTCGACAAGATTTTGGTTATTGTTTCCTTCCGATGCGCTATACTGTGCTTACCTGCGGAAGCTTCCTTCTGTGGGAATCATAATTTACAAGGAGGAAAAACAATGAAAAAGATATTGTCTGCTGCACTGGTTGCTTTGCTGGTTTTGGGTGTGTTCTCAGGGTGCAGTGTCAACAGCACAGTCGGCGGTAAGACGTTGACTTTTTGGTCCATGTGGAGTGACGGAGAGCCGCAGGCAGAAGTCATTAAAGAGGCTGCCGCGGCTTACAAGGAAAAGACCGGCATTCAGGTGAATATCGAATTCAAGGGGCGGGATGTCAACACACTGCTTTCTGCAGCTCTGGAATCCGGAGAGAAGATCGATATCATCGAGGATGATTATCAGAGAATTGCACAGATTTATGGGCAGTACACTGCAGACCTGACAGAAATGGCAAAGGCGGCCAATTACAAGGGCTATGACTGCCTGAACGACCAGGTAATTGCCTGGGCGGGACACTTAAATTCCATCGTTGAGCAGCCTCAGGTTGGCGGCGTATTTTACAATAAGGACGCCTTTGCAAAGGCCGGCATCACTGCCGAGCCAAAAACCTGGGCGGAGTTTCTGAATGCCTGCACCAAGCTGAAGGATGCCGGTTATGCACCCCTGGCCCTGGATGCGGCGTATGCAGACTTTACCTTCTATCACCAACTGGTACGCCATCTTGGGGAGAAGAAGATAGAGCAGCTCGCCATGAACGGCGGTTGGGGCAGGGAGACCGGCGCGGTTGCCGCCGCACAGGAGATCATTGATTTTGTCAAGGCTGGCAATTTGGCAGACGGGGCTCCCGATGAGTATCCTTCCAGCCAGAACAAGGTTGGCTTTGGTTCAGCGGCAATGGTCGTTTGTGCCAACTATGTTACCGCAGAGGTGAATAATAACTGCGGCGTTCAGCTGAACTGGGGACTGTTCAATTATCCCACCGTTCCCGGAAGCGATAATACTTCCGCATACGCCGGAGCAAACTCCCTGGCCATCACTGCCTATTCGGAGCTGAAACAGGAAGCCTTCGATTTTATCATGCTGCTGACCACCGGAGAATTTGACCAGAAAATGGCGGACAAAGCCGCGCAGATCCCCGCAGACCCTGCCAACAAGGCACCTGCCCATCTGTCCGGCACGGTGGAAACTTTGCTTGCCGCAGATGCGCCCATGACCTGGTGCGCCGGGATCAATGCCAACAGCGACCTGATCAACAGCTTTAAGAGCGAGTTTGTTAAGCTCTATGAGGGCAAGTATGAATCCGGGGAAGCGTTCTGCGCTGCACTGGACGCCTTGTACAAATAAGCTTCCGGCAGGCGGCACCCCGGGGTGCCGCCTGTTTTTGCAGGAAGAGATGGAAGGGATGACACAAATATGAAAAAGAACAAACTGCTCATTTTTCTGTTCATGCTCCCATGCGTGCTCACACTGCTGGTAATGTATGTTTATCCTGTCTGCAGAACCGTATTGATGAGCCTGTTCCGCGTGGAGAGCCTGACAGCGGGCACTTCTGAATGGACCTTTTACGGTCTGTCAAACTATACTACAATCATAAGCAACAATACATTCCAAATGGCAATGAAAAACATGCTGCTGATTTGGGTCGCAGGCGGTGTAATTACACTGGCTCTGGCCATGGTGATGGCGGTGGTGCTTACCAGCGGCATCCGCGGCGCCAAGTTCTTTCGGGCGGCGATTTATCTTCCGAATATCATCAGCGCAGTAGCCTTGGCAACCATGTGGGTGCAGTACATCTTTAACTATGACTACGGACTGCTCAACGAGCTGCTGGAGCTTTTCGGACTGGAAGGCTTTAAGTGGCTGGGCAGTGATTCTAAATTTTGGGCGATGACAGCTTCCTTTATCTTTGGCAGTGTGGGCTATTATATGCTGATTTATATCAGCGGTATTGAGGGCATTCCCAAGGAGTTGTATGAAGCATCCATGCTGGACGGTGCCGGCAAGATCACACAGTTTAGGACCATTACCATGCCCCTGCTCAAGAGGATTATCAAGACCTCGATTACTTTCTGGAGCATCAATGCCACAACCTTTTTCCTGTGGAGCAAAATGTTTTCCCCCATCCAAACAGAGGAATCCACAGTCGTGCCGGTTATTTATTTATACGATATCGTCTTCGGCGGTAAGGGCATTATTCAGCGGGATGCCGGTGCCGGTGCGGCAGTGGGTGTTGTCCTGACGATTGTGATTGTTGCAATTTACGGTGTCATGAATTTGCTGGTGAAGGACACCGATATGGAATACTGAGGAGGGAAGAAGCAATGACGAAACATCGGGAAAGAATCAACTGGAAGAAAGAAGCAAAGCTCCTTCCCGGATATCTGATTGTCGGCATTTGGGTGGCATTTACCGCGGTGATGATCGGCTGGATCATCGGCGCAAGCTTGTCCACTTCCCGGGAAATCTTTTCCGGGACGGTTTTGGACTTTGAAACCGGTTTGCACTGGGAAAACTATGCAACCGCTTGGAATTCCCAAAATGTATCCGTGTTTTTCGGAAATTCCTTACTCTATGCTACCGTTTCCGGTGCCGGCGTGCTGGTGATTTCGGCACCCGCGGCCTATGTGCTGTCCCGCTGGAAATTCAAAGGCAGTAGGGCAACTCGGATTTTGTTGGTTATTTCCATGAGCGTGCCGGCAATTATGATTATCATGCCCCTGTACACTTTGGCAGTGCAATGGGGCTTGAAGGGTCGCATTCTGCTCATCGTGCTGTACATTATGCTGCGGGTACCCTATACCGCCATCTATTTACAGGATTTCTTCGCAACTTTGTCCCGTTCTTACGAAGAGGCGGCCTATCTGGATGGCTGCAGCCCGATAAAAACATTCTGGAAGATCATGCTGCCGCTGGTACAGCCGGCTGTGATTACGGTAACCATTTTCAACTTCCTCTCTGTGTGGAATGAATTTTTTATGGCCTTGATATTCACCACCAGTGCGGATATGACGCCGGTGGGGGTCGGTTTGCTGCAAATCATCAATTCCATGAAATACTCCGGTAATTACGGCGGACTTTTTGCGGCGGTGATGATTGTGTTTCTGCCAACATTCCTGCTGTATATATTCATGTCGGAAAAAATCATTTCCGGCGTAACCGGCGGTGGCGTGAAAGGCTAGAATGCCGGTTTGGTACACACTTCAATGGGAAATGTATCTCTTTCAATGATATCTCGGAATAGCTATTGCTTTTTTGCTATGGTTGATGTTAATATATACGCAGGCGAAGATACCGCCTTTCCGATGATATTTGATGAGGTGTGAAAATGAACGACATTATTCAGAAATTCCGGGTCAAGGGAGAGAGTGTTCACTGTTCCCGTTTTGGCTGCGGCCATATCAATGAGACCTATTTGGTTACTTGCGACTCCGGACTGACCTACATTCTGCAAAAAATAAACAAGAGCATTTTTACCCGGCCGGATGCGCTGATGGAAAACATCTCTGCAATTACCTTGTTTTTGGCACAGCGCAGTGAGGACAGCAGAAGCTCCATGCACCTGGTCCCCACGCGGGATGACGGATTTTTCCATGTGGATGCGGATGGAGAATATTGGAGAATGTATGATTTCGTGCGTTCTACCGTTTGTCTGCAAAAGGCAGAAACCGCCAAGGATTTTTATTATTCCGGACTGGCTTTTGGAAAGTTCCAGGGACAGTTGGCGGATTTTCCAGCCCAAACATTACATGAGCCCATTGCGGACTTCCATAATACCCGTACCCGTTTTGCACAACTGCATGCCGCACTGGAAAAGAATTTTGAAGGCCGCAAAGCTCTGTGCCAAAAGGAAATTGACTTTGCTCTGACATTGGAGCAGGAGGCAGGTACGATTGTGGACAAGCTGGCAAGCGGTGAGCTTCCTCTGCGCGTGACCCACAATGATACCAAGCTGAACAACATTCTTTTTGATTACGACAGCAGAACGCCCCTGTGCATCATTGATTTGGATACCATCATGCCAGGCTCTTCCTTGTATGACTTTGGCGATTCCATCCGGTTCGGCGCATCTACTGCGGCAGAGGATGAAAAAGATCTTGATAAGGTCTGGTGCGATATGGAGCTGTTCCGAACCTATACCCAGGGCTTTTTGGAGGGCTGTGGCGGCAATCTCACAGATTTGGAAGTGGAAATGCTGCCCATGGGTGCCAAGCTGATGACTTTGGAGTGCGGTGTTCGCTTCCTGACGGACTACCTCAATGGCGATACATATTTCCGCACCCACTATGAAGGACAGAACCTGGATCGCTGCCGCACCCAGTTTAAACTGGTTGCCGATATGGAATCCAAGTGGGAAGAAATGAAGCGCATTGTTAAGGAATGTGAATAAAGAAAAGGCTCGCTGAAAAGCGAGCCTTTTGTGTCGAAAAAGACTTCCCCTGGGGGAAGGCAAAATCCCCGGCTTCGGCCGGGGATTTTTGTATCAATCGTGGGGTTTTCCGAATTTCCTTTGCAACAGCTTGATGATCTCCACCAGAGGAATGATCAAGAATGCCAGACCGAGAGAAATCAGATATTCGGTCATATTCAAATGGGTAAAGCCAAAGAGATTGGAGAGGAAATCAATTTCCACCACTGCGGTAGTCAGCAGGAAGGAGCCAATCATGGCACCGTACAGTGCGATGTTGTGGTGTCCCTTGAACACCATGCCGACAGCGGACTGGCGCTGGGAGCGCATATTAAAGGAGTGGAAGATTTCGCACATTGCCATGGTAAAGAAGGCCATGGTCATGCCGTCTGCACTGTTGGGAATGTTGGCAAACAGCAGCTTTCCAGTTTCCAGATATTCGCCGATATAGAAGGCCGCTACTGTTAGCAGGGTAACCAAAAATCCCTGGTATGCCACGTCCACACCCAAACCGCCGGCGAAAATGCCGTCATTTTTACCCCGGGGTCTGCGGCTCATAATATTCCGTTCCGGTTTCTCCAGACCCAAAGCCAAAGCGGGGATGGAGTCGGTGACAAGATTGATAAACAGCAAATGTGGGGCTTCCAGAATGGTAAAGCCCATAATGGTCGCATAGAAGATGGATAGCACTTCAGAAAGATTGGAGCCCAGCAGGAACTGAATGGCTTTGCGGATGTTGTCGTAGATTCGACGACCTTCACCCACGGCAGAAACGATGGTAGCAAAGTTGTCGTCCGCCAAAACCATGTCGGCCACATTCTTGGTAACGTCCGTGCCGGTAATGCCCATGCCCACGCCGATGTCAGCGGATTTGATAGAGGGCGCATCGTTGACGCCGTCGCCGGTCATTGCGGTGACATAGCCCTTGGCACGCCAGCAGTTGACGATTCTTGTTTTGTGCTCCGGCTGCACCCGGGCATAGACGGAAATGTTTTCGACGATCGCGGAGAATTCCTCATCGGTGTACTTATCAATGTCACTGCCCATCATCGCCTGGGAATCATCGGTCAGGATACCCAACTCCCGGGCAATGGCCTTGGCGGTATTGATGTGATCGCCGGTAATCATGATGGGCTTGATACCGGCACTGCGGCACTCAATAATCGCGTCCTTGACCTCGGGACGAACCGGATCGATCATACCGGTAAGACCGATGAAGATCATGTTGTTTTCCAGAGCCTCAGCTTCGTATTGGGCAGGTGCGGTATCATATTCCTTATAGGCAACGGCGAATACACGAAGGGCCTTGTTGCCCATACGGGTATTCTCTGCAGCGGCTTTTGCCAACAGCTCCTCGGTCAGAGGAACAACCTTGCCGTCCACATAAGCGTGGGTGCACTTTTTCAGAATCTCATCCGGCGCACCCTTGGTGTACTGAACAAATTTGCCATCCACCTGATGCACGGTGGACATCATTTTCCGTCCGGAATCAAAGGGAACCTCGCCCACACGGGGATTGGCGGCAACCAAAGCATTTTTGGAAAGCCCCAGAGTGGCGGCATAGTTGATCAGCGCCACCTCGTCCGGCTCACCGGTGCCCTTGCCGTTTTCGTCCACATCTGCATTGGTACACAGAGCCATGGCGGTGGCAAGCTTTAATTCATCGGGCGCGTAGTGATCCACAACGGTCATTACGTTTTGGGTCAGCGTGCCGGTTTTATCAGAGCAGATGATTTGCGTACAGCCCAGGGTTTCCACCGCTGTCATCCGACGGATGATGGCATTCTTTTTGGACATGTTGGTCACACCGATGGACAGCACGATGGTCATAACGGCAACCAAACCTTCGGGAATGGCGGCAACCGCCAGGGCGATGGCGGTGATAAAGGAGTGCATGGCCACGTCAAAGAACTGTACACCCGCACCACCAAGGAAATACTGCGTTACAATATTATATCCGAAAATAACCAGGCACACACCGATGACCAGCTTGGTCAGCACCCGGGAAAGCTCCTCCAGCTTGATTTCCAGAGGAGTCTTGCCCTCCTCAGCCTGAGAGATCGCATCGGCGATCTTGCCCATCTCGGTATCCATACCGGTGGCAACCACAACTGCCTTACCACGACCGTAAACCAAAGTCGAGCCCATGTAGGCCATATTCTTCCGGTCACCCAGAGAAACCTCCATGCCCTTGTTTTCTCCAAGGGTAAGAGCCTGGATCAGCTTGTTGACGGGAACGGATTCACCGGTCAGGGCGGCTTCTTCGATTTTCATGCTTGCGCACTCAAAAATGCGGCAGTCCGCAGGAATGGCATCGCCGGCATCCAGCAGAATCACATCGCCTACCACCAGATCCTCACTCCGGACCTGGACGATTTTGCCGTCACGCAGGGTTTTGGTGGTTGCCGCAGACATTTTCTGCAAAGCCTCCACCGCTTTTTCCGCCTTGCTTTCCTGCAGCACACCCAAAATGGCGTTGATGAGCACGACTACCAAAATAATAATGGAGTCCGTGGGTGGGACGAAGCCCTGAGCTTCAACCATTTCGGTAACTGCAGAGATCACAGCGGCTACCAGCAGGATAATGATCATCGGGTCCTTCATTTGATTGAAGAAACGCTTGAGCATGGAATCCTTTTTTGCTTCCTTGAGTTTGTTTTTGCCATTGCGTTCCAGTCTGGCGGCGGCTTCCTGAGAAGTCAGACCGGCCTCGCTGGATTGCACCTCTTGAAATACCGCATCCACGGTTTCGAGATAATGCTTCATAATACATCCCTTTCTTTTCATAACAGGAAAAGGAATGACTTTTACCCGTGGTAAAAGCCGCACCTGAGAAAACCCTCCTGTTTGATACCCAATTATATAGGAAATTTCCTGAAATGTAAATACTTGCCGACAATTAAAAAGTAAATGAAATATGATAAATGTAGTATATCCCGTGACAGGGGCAATGATTCTGCCAAAGAGAATTTAGCAAAAGAACTAACAGTCCACCGCGGGAGGACAAAAATACATGGGATATTTGTGAAAACTGACGAATCCGTTAATTTGCCCTGTTTTCGCCCTGGGGAAGCTAAGCGATTTTAACAAGAAAATAAGAAATTTTACCAAAATGTACCTTGACAAAAAAAGGCAGACGCGGTATCATGGTAAGCAAGAGAGTCGTTCTCTTAAATCTATAATAAACGGAGGAAAAATATGAGCAAGCAAATTAAGCGCATTCTGGCTCTTGCACTGTGTGCGGTAATGGTTTTCGGCATTCTGCCGGCATTCCCGGGAACAGTAGCAGCAGCCGAAACCGTTCAGGATGCAGTTGCTAAGAGCGGCAACCTTCTGGCGGACTACAACCCTTCTTTTGAAGGAGAAACTACCGGAGCAGGCGTTCCCGAGCATTGGACAATCCTGTACAACACCAACAGCAATGCAGTGTTTACAACGACAACTGCAACAGCTACCGACGGTGATACCGCATTGGAGATCCAAATCTCCGCGACCGACGAAGAAGGCAATCCCCTGTCTCAGGTCATCGGTATCGCAGCTCCTTATATTGACATTTCCCACTTGGATAAGGTCCTCGTTTCCATGGACATTAAGAGTGCATTCAATGTCGGTATGAACGTTACCTTCCACACCCTGGGTGAGGATGGAAAGTATTCCGCAGCAATCAAGGATGCGGAAGGCAAAACAGTTGGCGGTTATCTCGCTGCCACCTGCACAGGCGACTGGATTACACACACCAAGATCATTGACGTTCCCGAGGGAGCACAGTACATTCAGGTTATGCCCTACGGCTCCAACGGTGCCAAATACCTCGGCAGCGTTTACTACGACAACATCGTGATTTGCGATGGCATTGTCGAGCCCACAAGCCTGTTTGAGAACTTTGACGATGTTACAAGCTTTGCCGATCTGAAGGCAAAAGGCTGGCTGGCTCAGGGCGTTGGCGAAAGCAATGCAACCATTGCTGACGGCACCCTGCGGTTTGAGAACGTCGCAGCGACGACAGATCCTTACGGTGCATGGAGCCCCTATCTTGATGTAAGAGGCATGGAATCTCTGTCCGTTTACTTTGATGCAGTAGGCACACAAGGCGGCGGCGCACAGGTGGCGTTCTATGACATCGATAAGAAGCAGGTCACCGGCGGCGGCTATAAGGGCAACGGCGGTCCCGCTGCTTGGAAGGCCTTTGGCTACGATTTTGAAGTTCCGGAAGGCGCTGTATACGCAAGAGTTCTGATGGCTATGGGCGCCGCAAATGGCCCCGCCCAGTTTGACAACCTGATCATTAAGGAAACCAAGACCTCTGTGGAGACTCTGTTGGATCCCATGGAATACGGCAGCAACGCAGAGCTGTTGGCAGGTGGTTGGACGCAGAATGGCGGAATCGGCACCATGAGCATGGTAACCGAGCCCACCAGAAACACCTCCGCGCTGAAGATCGTGGTTCCCGAGGGTGCCAGCGGTACAACTCAAATCTACAGCCCCTGGGTTGAAGTGACCGGTGGCTCTAAAATCGTTGCCGGTATGGATGTGCTGTCCACCGCAAATACCGGTATATTCATCCAGTATAAGTATGCAAATGGCAGCACGACCAACGGCGCCCGTACCGGTGTTACACCCAAGGCAGCTCAGGGCTGGTGTACCATGAGCAACCAGTATGATGTTCCGGAGACTGCGCTGTATGCCAGAATCTGGGTTCACATCGGTAGTAGCGCACCCGGCACACGCTATCTGGAAAACTTCTTTATCGCCGAAGCAAATCCCAGCTATGACCAGTTCAGCTGTGATTTTGAAAGCTACACCGGTGACGCTTCCATGCGTCATGCAGGCTGGAGTCACATTGTTCCCGTTACAGATCCTTACGGCCTGATCGGCATCTACGAGGAAGAAAGCGGCAATAAGGCTCTGCAGATGTCCATGAATAGCTCCACGGACGTCAACAAGGGCAGAAACAATGAATACTTTACTCCCTATGTAGCATTGGGCGAGATCGAGAACCTGTCCGTTTCTATGGACATCAATACCGATACCGCCATTGGTTGCATCCTGTACTTCTATGATGCAGACAAAGCAGATGTTTCCGATTCCGGCTACACAGCTCTTATCAGCAAAACAGACGGTGCATGGCAGACCGTAACCAAGGAATGGGAAGTTCCCGAGGGCGCTGCCTACGCAAAGCTGAAGCTGGTTAAGGGCACGTCCTCTGTAATTGCAGATACCGGTATCGGCACTACCTATGTTGACAATCTGAAGATTACCTGTAAGCATACCTTCGATCAGCAGATCACTGAGGAGCAGTATTTTGCAGCAGCAGCAGATTGCGTAAACGGCACAAAGTATTATTACTCCTGCGGCATCTGCGGTGTAGCAGGTGAGGAGACCTTCACAGTCGGCGATCCCGCTGGTCACAACTATGTTGGCGAAGTTACCACTGAGCCCACATTTGAGACTGCCGGTGTCAAGACCTTTACCTGTACCGGCTGTGGCGACAGCTACGAGGAAGAGATTCCCATGCTGGTTGCTGAGGCAATGATCGGTGAGACTAATTATGCTACCCTGGCAGAAGCTGTTGCGGCTGCTCAGGCAGGCGATACTATCACGCTGAATGCCGATATCGATAAGATCGACTGGGTCGGCATTGACGTATTCCCCGCAAATCTGACTCTGGACGGCAATGGCCATACCATCAACGGCATGACCATTACCAGCGGAGCAACCAAGGCAACTGCCCTGGAGGATTGCACCGTTGCTTCCGGTCTGACAATTACCGGCGTTACCTTTACAAACAATCTCGATATTGAGAACTGCTGCATCAGCGACGTGACCATTTCTGACTGTGACTTTGTCGATGGCGCTGTGCTGTACATCGAGCCCAACACTTCCGGAAGCTATGCAAACAAGGCCAAGTATGCAGCCAATGTGACCATCACCGGCTGTACCTTCGGCGGCGAGGATGGAGATGCTGTAACTCTGGAAACCTCTATCAAGGTTCGTGACTTCAACGGCGTTACCATCACCAACAATACCATTACCAAGTCCGAGTGGAACGGTATTCAGCTGAACATTCAGAGCGGTTGTGACTATGCGCCTCGTGGCAATGTGGTCATCACCGGCAACAACATTTCCGGTGTTGCAGAAAGAGCAATCCAGCTGAACGCATTTGAAAATGCAAACGTTTTGATTCAGAATAACATTCTGATTCCCGCTGAGGGCGCGGCTGCGATCCATTCTTATTCCTCCAAGAACACCACGATTACCTGCCTCGACAACGGTGGTTGTTCCATCATGATTGAAGGCTTTGACGCTCAGATCGACGAGACCTACTACTCCAATCTTGCAGGTGCTCTGGCAGCAGCAGAGTCCGGTGACACCGTAGTGGTTCTGCAGGATGCTACCATTGATGGCGCTGCCATTCTGGCTGACGGCGTAACTTGCGTGGTTTCCGAGGGTAAGACCCTTACAGCTACAAGCATCCAGGCTAACGGCGGTAAGCTGACCATCGAGGCCGGCGCAACAGTTGCTCTGGACGCTGCTGAGGGCTGGACTGATGTTATGGTAGACTGCGAGGACACTGCAAAGGTTACCATTGGTACCGAATCCTGGATTATGACCAATGGCGCTTGGGTACACACTGCCCACACAGAAGCTCCTGCTGTCATCGAGAACGAGAAGGAAGCTACCTGCACAGAAGACGGCTATTATGATTCCGTAATCTACTGTGCTGGCTGTGGCGAAGAGCTCAGCCGCGAAACCATCATCATCGAGGCTGCCGGTGAGCATAACTTCGTTGACGGCACTTGTACCGAATGTGGTGCTACCGAAGGC
>SVMA01000024.1 GCA_015067635.1 Oscillospiraceae bacterium
TAGATGTGACGAAACACCGTATTTGCCAACTGAGAAAGGAGTATAAAAATTGGCAAAGAAACGGTCACACGGGGAAGGCACTCTTTCCCGGAAAACAAATGGTCGTTGGGAGATCCAGGTTATGGATGGATACAAAACCGATGGCCGAAGAAACATTCTTTCCTTTTCGGGAAAAACCCAAAAGGAAGCGAAAGAAAAAAGAGACGAATATTTCCGAAAAAAGGCGATGGGTTTACTTACCGGACAGGATCTGCGGTTCGATGAGTGGGCGGACAGGTGGTACGAAAACCACAAGGACAACATCACGGCCACCACCCAGGAGGGCTACAAGTACACCCTCCGAATTCTGAAGGATCATTTTGGTCGGCGGAAGCTGTCAGAGATCAAAGCGATGGACATTGAGCAGTTTCTTAAGAAGCTGCGCAGAGATGGCAAATCGGATTCGACTCTGGCGCAGTGCCGGGGTATGCTGTATCAGATTTTCAACAAGGCCGCAGCCAACGACATCATCCTGAAAAATCCGGTGGCTTACGCCGATAAGATGCGCAAGCAGCCCAAGAAGCGCAAGGAAGCCTACACAGCGGACGAAGTTCGTGTTCTGCTCCGTGACCTGCCGGAAAACAAAATCGGCTGGTCGATCCGGCTGATGCTCTGTACGGGTATGCGTGGACAGGAGATGTTGGGGCTAGAGCCCAGGCATATTGCCAAGGATGGCTCTTCCATTAATATTGAACAGGCTGTGGTTCGGATCAAGGGCAGTGTTGCCATTGGCGAGCCGAAATCCCAGGACAGTTATCGAACGATCCCAGTACCTGACAATGTGCGGTATTGCGCAAGGCTGTTGCGGGAAAACGGGGATAAGTTTATTTGGGAATCTCCCAAGAAACCCGGTTCGCCCTGCAATCCGTCCTACTTCTCCAAGTTATTTAAGGAAGCGATTGGAACAGTAGAGGGTGTCCGCGTGCTGACGCCACATTCCTGCCGGCATACCTTTATTTCGCAAATGCAGGCATTGGGCGTCTCTATGGAGACGATTCAGAGCATTGCCGGCCATGCGGATATGGATATGACCAGACATTATCTGCATGTGGAAGAATCTGTCCGGAAAGATGCTGCAAGAAGAATGAGCGAAGCTTTTTCGAAAAAAGGCAAGGGAACTTTCGGAAATGTTTTGGACATAGTGGACCACCTAAAATCGTCCTGATTCAAGATGGATTCAAGATAAAGTGTAGCGGGCAAATCGGGTGTAGCGGCCTGGTTCGAAAAAATGGCATTTGAGAGGTAAAACCACCGTTTTGACAAAGAAAAAGTCCTGAAAACCAATGGTTTTCAGGACTCGGTGGTGGAGATAAGCGGGATCGAACCGCTGACCTCTTGAATGCCATTCAAGCGCTCTCCCAGCTGAGCTATACCCCCAAATTCAGTTGTGCCGTCAAACAGCCCTTGTATTATACCACAGACGCAGGATTTGTCAAGGGGGAAATTAATTTTTATGGAAAGTCCGAAAAAAGATGGTCAAGGCGGGGGAGAGGTGGTATAATGGCAATATACAACTGTAAAGGCAGGGAGAAACAGGAAATGGAGATCATCAAATTGCGGGAAAATCCCGGTGAGAAAGAGCGAATGGCCCAGTGGTTCCACGAAAAATGGGGGATTCCTCTGGAAGCGTATTTGGACAGCATGAACGAGTGCCTGTCAAAGCCGGAAGGTGTGCCCCAATGGTACGCGGCGGTGGAAAACGGACAGATCGTAGGCGGTTTGGGCGTGATCGAGAACGATTTTCATGACCGCAAGGATCTGGCACCCAATGTGTGCGCGGTTTATGTTGAGGAAACGTACCGTTGCCGGGGAATCGCAGGGGAACTGCTGAATTTCGTTTGCGAGGACATGGGGACAATGGGTATTGCACCTTTGTACCTGCTGACAGATCACACAGGATTTTATGAGCGATACGGCTGGGAATTTTTCTGCATGGCCCAGGGGGACGGCGAGCCGGAACCGGCAAGGATGTATATACATAAATAAAAAAGGATCGGGAGAAATCTCCCGGTCCTTTTCACATATCAGATCATGGGAACATCGATACGCTCCATGCAGTCCATGCCGGACTCCGGATCCTGTGTCAGGTGCAGAACAAAGGGGCAGGTGCCCAATATGGTGGATAGTTCAAAATCCCGTCGGGGGAACACGTTTTGTTGTGCTTCGTCAAAGAATTTGGCGCCGTCAGTGTGTTTCAGGTTTTCAATTCGCTGCGCCATGTCGCTCAAAGGGCTATCTTCCAGCAGACTCTTGATATACAGAGCACAGAGGGTATCCTCATCCGTAGGCCGTTCGCCGGCAAGCCCCATGCAAACCAGAGAAACATAGGCAGGATTCTTTGCCTTGATGTATCGTGCAGTGGCATCGGCATTGTACAGGCAACCGCCGAGGATCTCATCTGCACCGGTGGCATTGGCGATGCCCTGTGTACCTGCGGAGGTGGTATGGATTACGGTTTTACCCGTAAAGTCCAGATGCTCTATCGCAGAAGGAGAGTTACCGAAGTTGAAGCCTTCAATGATGGCACCGCCTCGCTCGCCACATAAAATAACATCCGGATGAGAGGCCTTATAGTCCCATGCTGTCTGCACATCACCCACAGGGAACAGCTTTTGGGCGCCTCGTGCCAGCAAAAAGGATTCTACGGTCATTGCCCGGAACACATCAATGATGACAGTCAGACCCCGCGCTTGCCGGGCGCCTTCGATCAGTTGTAAAATTTCGATTTTCAAAACTTAACTCCTTTATTACATTAGTAATCCCAGCAGATTGGTATCAGTTAGTGCCGGATGGGAATAGGCAGCATCCAGGATGGCTTCCACATTCCTGTCGCTGTTTTCAATCTCCTTGGAATAATGCTGTGCGGTCTCAATGATGTCTCCGCCCAGCAGATGAACGACGATACAGGAAGTAACTGCCATTTTCACCCGGGATACGATATCGTAATCCGAAACCGCCTGCAGCCAATAGCGGTCAACAAAATAACGGGCAAGCTGCCGAAAGGAATCCGTCCAGGGAGTGGGGGAGTGAGGCCGGGATAACTGCTCCTGCCAGTCCTTCGTGAGAATCTCAAGACCGGAGAAGAATTCCAGCAGCACTTGCTTACCGTCTGCCTGAGCAAAGTTTTCCGCTTCTTTTAGTATTTCCTCGGCATCAAAGTCCGGGGCTTCTCCGCCATCCAAAATTGCCTGAGCGTGGTACCCGAAGTAGAGAAGCAGCGTCAGCACTTGGGGGACAGAGTACTGCCGGTCGCAGAGGATTTCACGGGCAAAGGCTCTGGTTTGGAGCAGCACATCCATATCCGCCTGGTCATATTCCGGCGGTTCGCCCCCCGACACTTCCAGGGTGAGCATGGCAGTATCCGGAGAAGAAAGAATGAGCCGTGCGACCTCAGGACAGGAAAGCTCCAAACCCCATTCCTGAAAGCTTCCGTAATCATGGCACAGCCGTGGAAAGTCCCGGCAGGTTTTGCACAGGGCATCATGTCCCAACTCTCGCTGGATGCGGCAGAGGCCGTCATCGCACCACATGGGACAGCGTCCGTTTTCAATGGACATCACTGTGCCCCATTGGGGATCTTCTTTCAGAACTGCACGCAGGCGGTCACCCAAAGGGCCTTCCAGTGTGTGGTAAAAGGCCGCGGATGTCTCGTCAATTTCCACTTCCCATTCCTTGCAGCAGCTGTCGGGGCATTTGGCAGCAAGGCAGGAAAAAACATCGTAACAGACTGGTTTATGAATGATCATGGCGTCCTCCAATGACAAAGAGCGCATATTGCGGTATATGCGCTCCATCCATTTACTGAGAATCGGAATCGGTGGGGCAGACAGCGTACAAGGTAGCTGCCGCACCGGTCAAGGCATCCTTACTGCGGTCCACCGTTGCTTGCAGGTCTGCCATTTGGACGGTAATACGGTTGGATAGCAACTTGAATTGTTCAGCGGCTTCATCCACCTGTGTGGTAGCATCCGCCAGAGCACCGGAGGCCTGACAGTAGATTTGACGGGCACGCTCCCGGGCGGCACGCTCGGCCTTTTCAGCCCGGCGATAAGCCTCTAGCTCTTCTTCCACCAAAGGTGTAACCTTTTGCGTTTGTGCCAGTTCAGCTCCCAGCTTTTCAAGCTCAGCAGTCAGGCTCTCACATTGGTGAGAAAGTTTTTGGTTTTCTTCCTGCAGCTGAGCGCACCTTGCTTCCAACGCTTCATCTTTTGCGGGATTGGCACGCAATGCACGCAGTTCATCAGAAAGGGTTTGATTTTCCGATTTCAGCTGATTGATCGCGCCGGTGTGCTTTGCGTTGAGGTATTCAATATAACGCACGACATCTTCCCGGTTGAAGCCGCGGAAGGCGGGACGGAAATTTTGGGCAGTAGCCATCTTGTTGACCTCCAAATAAAGCGACTTTCGCCATTGTTTTTTGCATTACTGACATTATAGCACATTATTTTAAGGAAAACAACCATATTTTCTTAACGCCCTTTCCAGTCCATCTTTTCCGGTGTACCAAAAAAGAGGAGGCATTTGCCTCCTCTTTTTTGGTACACCGGAAGGGACTCGAACCCCCAACCCTCGGAACCGGAATCCGATGCTCTATCCATTGAGCCACCGGTGCATTTGCCTGACAGCCCGATTATTATAGCAAGGTTTCCTCCGTTTGTAAAGGGGGAAAAAGTAAAATTCACGGCTTATTTTGCAGACAAATCCACACTGCGCCGCAACATGGAGAAGGCGGGAACGACTTGGGGAAGCTGCAGATAGAATTTCATCTGCGGTGTGCGGGGCTCCGTCAATGGATTGCCATCCAAATCAGTCATTTTATCCGCGGTAACGGTCATAGGACGGAAATCGGGACCCACAACTTCCACAGTATCTCCCAGGGAGAACTTATTGTTCAAGCTGCAAAGCGCAAGACCGTTTTCGTCGCAGGCTTCCACCTTGGCGCAAATCTGCCATTCCCGCAAGTAACGGGAATTTTCCGTATATTGACCCGGCTCGCCATAGTAAAACCCGGTGGAATAAACCCGATGGGACACGTGCTCCACCTCATCCCGCCAAATGGGGTCGATTTCCCGTCCGGCGGCAATATCATCGATACAGTGCCGGTAGGCGCCTGTGACAATGGCGGCATAATAGGCAGACTTTGCACGTCCTTCAATTTTGATGCAGTCAATGCCGGCATCCATCAGGTTTTTCAGGTGGTCAATGGTACACATATCTCTGGAATTCATGATGTATGTACCTTTTTCATCCTCATATACGGGGAAATACTCCCCGGGACGTTTTTCTTCCATCAGCGCATATTGATACCGGCAGGGTTGGGCACAGGCACCGCGGTTGGAATCCCGTCCGGTCATGTAATTGCTCAGCAGGCATCGTCCGGAATAACTCACGCACATAGCACCGTGTCCAAAGGTTTCAATTTCCAAATCCCTGGGAGTTTTTTGTCGGATTTCCGCAATTTCCTTCAGATTCAGTTCCCGGGCGAGAACGACTCGCTTAGCACCCAGATCATACCAAGCAGAGGCACATTCGTAGTTTGCGATGGACTGCTGGGTGGAAATATGCAGCTGGCAATGGGGAGCGTATTTTTTTGCCAGGGTAAAGGCACCCATATCTGCCACGATCAAGGCATCCACACCGGCGTCATCCAATTGCTCCAAATAAGCCGGAAGATGACCAATTTCGTCATTGCGGGGCATGGTATTCACGGTGACGTGGGCTTTTACGCAATGGTCGTGGGCGTATTTGACAGCAATGGGAAGCTCCTCCGGAGTGAAATTTCCGGCAAAGGAGCGCATTCCAAAGCTGGTACCGGCCAAATACACACTGTCAGCACCATAGAGAACGGACATTTTCAGCCGTTCCATATCCCCTGCGGGGCTTAATAATTCTATCTTTTTCGTCATGTTACTTCAGACTCTCCAGGAATGCATTGTGTTCAGCCAGATCCTTCGAGAAATGATGCAATCCGGTGGAAGGATCCAGAGCATAGAAGTAATATTTGGTATCAGTAGGGGAAAGGGCGGCCTGAATGCTCAGCAGACTGGGATTGCAGATGGGAGTGGGGGTCAGACCGGGATATTTCCGCGTATTGTAGGGACTGTCCAAATCCACATCAATGAAATCGGAGTTGCCGCCTTGCGCATAAACGATGGTGGCGTCAATATCCAATGTGGGATATTTTGATGCATTGTTCAAACGGTTATAAATAACAGCAGAAATATCATAGTTTTCACTACTGCCGGCACTTTCCTTTTCGATCATGGAGGCAATAATCATCACATCGTACAAGGTGTATTCCCGCGTGAAGCGATCGTTCAGCGTGTCGATATAGCCCTTTAATTCGTCGGTAAAGATATCGTCAAACCGCGCAAGGAACCGACGGAAAACGCCCTGGGGCGTGTCGCTGATATAGAAATTATAGGTGTCCGGGAAGAGGAAGCCTTCCAAGGGATATTCTGCATCCTTGTTGGCACCTTCCAGGAACCAATATTCACTTTGTACCTCATAGGCCTTCAATTCCTCGGCAGTACAAACACCCTTTTCCTCCAGCAGTGCGAAAATCTGGGCACAACTGTAACCTTCGGGAATGGTGACCTTGATGGATTCTCGATAAGAGGAAGTGGCTGACATGCCCTTGACCAGTGCGTTATAGTCAAATTTGGTATTCAGTTCAAAGGTGCCGGCGCTGATTTTTTCATCCGCATCACTGATGGATGCATAGAAGCGGAACAGGGTCTTATACTGGATCAAACCCGCGTGATACAGCTTGTCGGCAATTGCGTCGATATTCCCTTCATCTTCCTTGGTGATGGTAATGGTGGTGACACGGTCCTCGCGGCCAAAGGCAAGCACATCCGTAGCGCACACCCAAAGCAGGCGTCCCAGGGAAGTGCCGATTACAAAAATCAGAGCGATCCAGATGAAGGTGGATGCCAGGTGGGGAAGACCGAACATGCCGTAGGAATCCTTCCGCTTGGGGCGCACCTTGCGGTCCGGGTCGTCTTCGTATTCTTCGACAGGAGCACTTTCTGTTTCGTCTGTATCTTCCGGAATTTCAAAGAGCTCCTGGGGCGAATCTTCAGAATAGGAATAGGCAGGCTGTTCCTGCAGGATCGTCGCTGTCAGATCCCATTCGTCAACGTCGTCACTCTCCGGTGTCACAGAAGGCGCTTCGTCTGCTGCGGACGGAAAATCCTCCAACTTTGCTTCTGCATCCTTTTCTGCCTGAACCTCCTGCAAAATCCGTTCCAATTCCAGATCCAGCATAGGGTCAGAGACAGACTGCACCTCTTGCAACGCATCCTCGCCATAATCTGAGGAAGCCAAAAGCTCATCCAACCAGCCGGAATCGTTCTGGGGGGAAGGCGTCATATTCTTGTTATCCATGCGTTGTTACCTCCTGTCAGCGGATGACAATTTGCTCCGCGATGGTGTCGGCGGCCGTCTGCCCCTTCAGTGCTGCAATCAGGGCAAGACCAAATGGAATTGCGCAGCCGGCAGAAGTGCCCGTAATGACATTTCCATCCTGTACGCAGGGCAGATTCTCCTGCACAGAAGCGTTGCCCATGCTGTTTTCACAACCCGGATAGCAGGTGACTTTTTTGCCGTCAGTGATGCCCAGATCTGCCAAAACCGTAGGTCCTGCACAGATGGCTGCCACAAGCTTACCGTTTTCGCCTGCAAAGCGCAGGATGTCCATAGCCTGCTGACTGGCACGAATGGAAGCAACACCGCCCAAACCGCCGGGGATGACGACCATTTCCATTTGTGTCAGATCCACCTCGCTGAGTGAGATGTCTGTTTCAATGCCAATGCGATGACCGCCGAAAACAGTTTTGCCGTTAATGCCCACAGTCAGAACATCAATTCCTGCACGACGGAGCAGGTCCAACGGTGCAATGGCTTCTGTTTCTTCAAATCCAGTACCCAACAGCATATAAACCATGGTTATTCCTCCAAACAGCCTTTAACCAGCTGATAAATTTCGTTGTGAATGTCCTCAATACCGCGCATTTGCCCGTCCTTGACACACTCGATAATATGCCAGCCATAATAGCCGGCGGCTTTCCGACCGGTTTCCCGGCAGGTTGCCAGATACTGAGAATCCTGTTCGTGAATATCTGCCTTGGTATTGGTCTGCTGTTCGCGGGAACGCATGAGGCGTTCTGTAAAAGCAGTGGGAACATCTAAGTAAATCACCAGGTCCGGGCAGGGGAGTCCCAGCTTGTCATATTCAAATTCATAGAGCCATTTTAAAAATTCCTGTTGCTTCTCAGGAGGTTCTTTGGAGGTCTGATGTACGGCGTTGGAGGTGGTATAGCGGTCACAAAGGATAAATCCGCCGTTATCATACCATTCTCCCCACGCTTTTTTGTAGGAAGCGTAACGGTCAACCGCATAAAAGGCAGAAGCGGCATAGGCGTTGACATCCGACGGATTTTTGCCGAATTCACCGCCTAAGTACATCCGGATCAAAGCAGAGCTGGGTTCAGAATACTGGGGGAATACCAGCTTCTGAAATGCAATATCCTCTGCAATGAGCCGTTCGGTAAGTTTTTTGAATTGTGTGGACTTGCCGGAACCGTCCGTTCCTTCAATAACGATGAGTTTACCCATAATTGAAACGCCTCCAGAATATAACCATACCATGATATCATATAATACCATACTTTTTTTCGTTTGTCCACACCGGAAAGTAATTGACAGGAATCAGCCTCCGTGATTCTTGCATCCGGGGGGATACTGTGGTATACTGGAGAAAATACAAAGGAGTATCGGAATGCGCTATATTATTTTCGATTTGGATGATACACTGCTCAACAACCAAAGAAGGGTGACCGATTACACGCTGGATGTGCTGCACCGCATGCAGAAAATGGGGCATAAGCTGGTGATCAACACCGCCCGGTCCAAGGCGTACAGTCAGGAATACTTTGACCGGATTCGTCCGGATTATGCAATTCTGAATGGCGGTGCACAGATTGTGGACGGGGAGGGGACAACGATTTTCCGGGCAGAGCTGGATGCGGACAAAACCCAGGCCGTTGTGGATGATTTGCTGAAGCTGACGGAAAACATTACCGTTCAGACGGAAGCGGTGCTGTATTCGCACCGGGGTCTATATACGGGGCAAAATGCGGTGGCTTTTGATTTTGATAGGGAAAGGGTATCCTTTTCCGCACTGAAGATCGTCGCATCCCTAAAGGAGGAAAAGCAGGCGGGGGAAATTGCGGAAAAATACGCGCTGGAATACACTTCATATTTAAGCGGAACCTTCTGGCGGTTTAACCATCCGGATGCTACCAAGGCAAAGGGAAACCGGAATCTGATGAAATTGGTTGGGGGCACGCCGGTGGATGTGATCGCCTTTGGGGATGATTTGGGCGATTTGGAAATGCTGCAGCAGGCCGGCATCGGCGTGCTGATGAAAAATGCGGAGCCGAGATATTATGGCACATGCAGCCATATTACGGACTTTACTAACGATGAAGACGGTGTTGCTCGGTTTTTGGCAATGCATTTTGGTCTGGAATAAGGAAAAGCCATTGCAGAATTCTGCAATGGCTTTCGATTATTTGGTTTTCTTTTTGATATCGTAGCGCAGGATACCGATAAAGATGGAAACCAGGCTCATTGTTTCGCACAGGGTTCCGCCAATGGAAAAATAGTAGATATTGTAAGCCAGCCAGCCACCGGAGGTAACAATGCTCAAGGCGCGGATCTGACCGGCGTTGCTCATGTTAAAGGAAACGGTGGAGAAGCACATGCCGATTACCGGCAAGGCCTGCATGATCAGGTTGGGCAGGGTGGGCGCTACATTGAAAATGAGGAAGGTAAGTGCATAGGAGAGGGCAAACAGGCAGTTAAGCACGATTACCCATATATTTCCGGCCTTGCGGGAAAGATTTTCCCTGCAGAAAACCAACGCCCGTGTGACGGCGATGCAGTTAAGCAAAAAGCCCGCATAGGCGCCCAGCAGGAAATAATGGACACCGAACAGAGCGGCACCCACCAGCTGACAAAGAATCAGTGAGGTTTTCGTCTTTTGCTGATAGGAGAAAACGATAAAGCAAAGTGCAACCACCCCCACACATTGGGCAATGGCGTTTTGCGGGTTGCTTACAAACCATTGAATGATGAAATCCAAGAACATACCTCCTTGAGAAAAGTCCGGAACAAAAAACGCCACCGGAATTCCGATGGCGTTATTGGTGGCAGGGTAAATCAGATGGCCCGCTCAACCTTGTTGGAACGGAGACATCTGGTACAGGCGTACACATGGCACGGAGTACCGTTGACAACCGCCTTTACGCGCTTCACATTAGGCTTCCACGCACGGTTTGAACGTCTGTGAGAGTGAGAAACCTTAATGCCGAAGGTCACACCTTTGTCACAAAAATCACACTTAGCCATTCACTGCACCTCCTATCTCCATGATGATGTCAAAATATCGCCTTTTCGCAGGCGCTTAGATATGATAACAAAGTTTGCCGAAAAAAGCAAGTGTTTTTTTCGGATTTTTCATTTTTTTCTTCTTTTTATTAAAAATGGGTATTTTTCCCGGTTTTATTCCTGTTCTTTTGGACGCTTATACCGCCCATGGGGCTCCCATTCCGGCAGAGGAAGGCGCTGCATCGCACCAAAGATCCGTTCTTTTAAGTCGGGATAGGTTTGACTGAGCTCGTAAACCAGCTTTTTGATCTCTTCCCGTTTGGTGTACTTGTCCACCGGACAGCGGTTTTCCAGTACCGGTAATTCCATGCGTCTGGCAAAGTTTTCAACAGTTTTCTCGTGGACGTAGAGCATGGGGCGGATCTGGATGACGCCGGTGCGGTCCAGATCCGTGACCGGCTGGAAGCAGCTGATGCGCCCTTCATATATTAAAGACATGACAAAGGTTTCCACCGCATCGTCGTAGTGATGTCCCAGCGCGATCTTGTGAATGCCAAGATCCAAAATCGCTTGATTCAATGCACCGCGGCGCATTTTGGAGCACATGGAGCAGGGGTTCTTTTCTTTCCGGTGGTCGAAAATAATGGGACCGATCTGAGTTTCGGTCAGATGAAAGGGGACTTCCAGCTTTCGGCACAGTTCGGCAATGCCGGTGTAGTCCATGCCAAGCCCCATATCGACGGTCACCGCTTCCGGGGTGAAATTCATATATTGCCGCAGACCGGCCAGCACCTGCAGCAGCACCAGAGAGTCCTTGCCGCCGGATACGCCCACGGCAATGCGTTCACCCGGCTGTATCATATTGTAGTCCTCTGCGCAGCGTCGTACCAGACCCATCATTTTTTGCATTGTTGGATTTCCTCCGTGTTTTTGTGAAAATTGAATGTGAGAATATGAGAGGATAAGAAAGAAAATAAGAGAATTTAAGAGTTTAGATATAATTTCATAAAAATTATCAAAAAAGCGGTTGACATTTGAAATTCCCTGTGATATAACTGTCAAGCAATTTGAAGACATTGTACATCATGTACAAAGATTTGTCAAAATATTTTACCTATTGGAGGAAGTATCATGTCCACCACTCTTTTGAAGAAAGAGACCCTGGAGCGCAAGTGGTATATTGTTGATGCCGCCGGCAAGCCTCTGGGCCGCACCGCTGTCACTGTTGCAAACCTGCTCCGTGGCAAGCACAAAGCTGATTTCACCCCGAACGTTGATTGCGGCGATTTCGTCGTGGTCATCAACACCGACAAGGCAATTTTGACCGGCAAGAAGCTGGATCAGAAGACCTACTACCGCGTCACCGGCTGGGTTGGTAACCTGAAGGAAACCAAGGCTCGCGTGATGATGGACAACCGTTCCGACTATGCCATGGAGCTGGCTGTGAAGGGCATGCTGCCCAAGAACACTCTGGGCCGTAACGCTTTGACCCGTCTGCACCTGTACAAGGGCGCAGAGCATGCACATGCTGCTCAGAAGCCGGTCGCTTGGACCCTGGACTAATTGGAGGTAACTGACTATGTACGAGAGCAAGAAGAAGTATTTTTACGGCACCGGCCGTCGGAAGTCCTCCGTTGCCCGTGTCCGTGTTTACGAGAACGGCACCGGTTCTATCACCATTAACGGCCGAGACATCAATGACTACTTTGGTCTGGACACTCTGAAGCTGGTTGTGAATCAGCCTCTGGTTACCACCGAGATGGTCGGCAAGGTTGACATCGTTGTTACCGTTGCCGGCGGCGGCGTTTCCGGTCAGGCCGGCGCGATCCGTCACGGCATTTCCCGTGCACTGATCCTGCTGAACCCTGAACTCCGTCCCACTCTGAAGGCTGCCGGTTTCCTGACCCGCGACCCCAGAATGAAGGAAAGAAAGAAGTACGGCTTGAAGGCCGCCCGTCGTGCACCCCAGTTTTCCAAGAGATAATCTGTTATCTTACAAGAACATCAAAAACCCCGAAACCATCTTTGGTTTCGGGGTTTTACTTTTGCCTCCAAATCTGTCTTGGTGCAAATTTGGTGCAAGTTTTCAAAAACACCCCATGACCGCAAAATGTCATAGGGTGTATTTGTGATGCTTTATGAGACCGACAAATCCCAATTTATCGAACTAATTACAGTATACCATAAATTATTCAGGTTTTCAATTTTTCCTGCAATCTACGAGTCATGATGCTTTATAGAATCTTGATGATTCTTTTTATAAAAAATATTTCTCTATTAAAAAGCAAATAAGTTGATGACAAACGGTCTTTGGTATGTTACAATAATCAATAGGTAAAAAAATAGGAGACAACCAAATACGGAGGAAGAGTTTATGCAATACATGGACGCAATCGTAAAACCCATTGCCGGTCCCGGCTTGGAACTGAGAAAGGTTCCCGTTCCTGTTCCCGGTCCCGGTGAGGTGTTGATCAAGATTCACAAGACAGCTATTTGCGGCACGGACGTACATATTTATAATTGGGACCCGTGGGCTGTTGACCACATTAAGCCCCCCATGACCATCGGTCATGAGTATGTGGGTGAGGTAGCACAGCTGGGTATCGGCGTTACCGGTTTTACGGTAGGTCAGCGGGTGTCCGGTGAGGGTCACCTGACCTGCCATCATTGCCGCAACTGTCATAACGGTGATATTCAGTGGTGCAAGGACACCCAGGGTGTGGGCGTGGACAGAGACGGTGCCTTTGCCGAGTATGTCTGCATTCCCGAAACGAATGTGATCGCCATTGATGAATCCCTGCCTGAGGATGTGGTTGCATTTTTTGATGCCTTCGGCAATGCCACCCATACCGCTTTGATGTTCCCCATCATCGGCGAAGACGTGCTGATCACCGGTGCCGGTCCCATCGGTATTATTGCGGCAGGTGTCTGCAAATTTGCTGGTGCCCGTCGGGTAATCATCACAGATGTGAACGACCATCGCCTGGAGCTGGCGAAAAAAATGGGCGTGGATGCGGCAGTCAACACGGCGAAAGAGGATTTAACGGCGGTTATGAAGAAAAAGGGCTTGGTGGAAGGCTTTGACGTGGGTCTGGAAATGTCCGGCAACGGCATGGCTTTGCAGCAGATGATCTCCGTCATGCGCAATGGCGGCAAGATCTCCTTGCTGGGCATCAGCAACAAGCCTGTGAACATGGATATGAACACCCTGATCGGTAAGGGCCTGACCCTGCAGGGCATTTATGGTCGGAAGATGGACAACTGGCATCAGATGAGCTATATGGTGCAGGGCGGTCTGGATCTGACACCGGTGATTACCCATCGATTCCACTACACCGAATTTGAAAAGGGCTTTGCGGCCATGAACAGCGGAATGTCCGGAAAGGTCATTTTGGACTGGACGAAAAAGGAGGCATAAACCATGAAATCTGCTTTGACTGCGATTACCAATGAACTGGAGGCCATTCGTCAGGCCGGAACATGGCGGGAAGAACGCATTATCATCACACCCCAGACATCTCGTGTGGACACCACTCAGGCAAAGGGCGTTGTGAACATGTGCGCCAATAACTATTTGGGACTGTCCGCCCATCCGGAGTTGATGAAGGCGGCTAAGGAAAGCTACGACAAGTGGGGCTTCGGTCTGTCTTCCGTCCGTTTTATCTGCGGTACCCAGCAGATCCACAAGGATCTGGAAAAGAAGATCTCGAATTTCCTGGGAATGGACGACACCATTTTGTATTCTTCCTGCTTTGATGCCAACGGCGGTTTATTTGAGACGCTGCTGGGACCGGAAGATGCGGTGATCTCCGACGAGCTGAACCATGCCTCCATCATCGACGGTGTGCGCCTGTGCAAGGCAAAGCGCTACCGCTATAAGAATAATAATATGGAAGAGCTCCGCAGCTGCCTTGAGGATGCCAAAGCATCCGGCTGCAAGAAGCTTCTCATTGCAACGGACGGCGTTTTTTCTATGGACGGATATGTGGCCAATCTGTCTGCCATCTGTGACCTGGCGGAGGAATTTGATGCGCTGACCATGGTGGACGACAGCCATGCAGTTGGATTTATGGGCGCCCACGGAAAGGGAACACCGGAGCATTGCGGTGTAATGGAGCGCATCGACATCATTACCGGTACGTTTGGAAAGGCCTTGGGTGGCGCATCCGGTGGCTATACCTCTGCACGGCAGCCCATTGTGGATCTGCTCCGTCAGCGCAGCCGTCCCTACCTGTTCAGCAATACAGTGGCGCCTGCTATCTGCGCTGCGACCATCCGCACCATTGAACTGCTGGAGGAGTCCACAGCCCTGCGGGATAAGGTGCATGAAAACGCCCGTTATTTCCGCGCAGGCATGGAAAAGCTGGGCTTTGACCTGTTGCCCGGTGAGCATCCCATCGTTCCTGTGATGCTCTACGATCCCAAGATCGCCCATGAATTCTCCCGGCGGATGCTGGAGAAGGGCGTGTATGTAGTTGCGTTCTGCTATCCGGTCGTACCAAAGGGTCGCGACCGTATCCGCACCCAGATTTCTGCGGGTCATACCAAGGAGGATCTGGATTTTGCGATTCGCTGTTTTGGAGAAGTGAAGAGGGAAATGGGCCTGTAATGGCAAAAATACACAAACCTATTTTTCGGAAGCCCGATTGCAGACGCGGCAAATATCATAAAGAAAAACGGGTATATTTTGTGCAAGTTGACAGTGTTTCGTCATTTTGACTAAAAAGAGTGTCAGAATAAGGAAAAAATGGGCTCATTTCTGTGGAAAAAATACACTAGCGAAAAGAAAAGAGATTATGTATAATATACCCAAGATGTGGGTAGGGGTGTTATGCCCTCTCCGCTCGGAAAGTATTATGAAAGTATTTCAAGGAGGCCAAAAGATGAAAAAACTAATTGCGCTTATGCTTGCAGTTCTGTTGGTCGTCGGCTTGTTTGCCGGCTGTAACTCTACCGGAACTGAAACTCCCACAACCAAGCCCACTCAGGGCGGTTCCACCAACACTGGTGATTTGGAGTTCCCCTATGAAGTGGACGCCGACGGCAATCCCGTTTACGGCGACCTGTTTAAGGATGTTACCATTGAATGGTGGGTTTCTTCTCACTATGACCTGAGCAGCGATTCCTACATATTTAAGAAGCTGGAAGAGCTGGTCGGCTGTCAGATCAATGTCAAGCGTTATGACAGTGAGACATATGCTGTTAAGATCGCTACAGCATTGAAGACCAACAAACTGCCCGATATCTGTGCGTTGGGTGCAGGTTCTGCTGTTGCCGGTATGTACGGTGACCGTGGTGCTTTGGTCAACTTGATTGACCCCGAAAACCTTGCCAAGATGCCCAATCTGAAGAAGATTTTGGACATTCCTGCGGTTGCAGAGAACATTGAGTTCTACAAGTCCGATGCAGGCGCTCTGTACTCCTTCCCCCGTTACAACACCAACCGTTTGGTTAACTTCGGTTGGATGTACCGTGAGGATATCTTCGAAAAGAACAACATTGAGCTGTGGCATGACAATGAGAGCTTCCTGAATGTTCTGCGTCAGCTGAAGAAGCTGTATCCCAATTCCTATCCTCTGACCGGTGCCTCCATGATGGCCTGCTTCGACCGTATGATGAGTCAGCACGGTGCAAACGCCATCAATTTGGCTTATGACTGGGAAAACGAGGAATGGTTCATCGGTGCTACTCACGAGGGCTACTATGAAGCAATGATGGTCTTTAAGACCGCATGGAATGAGGGCTTGGTCGACCCCGATATTTTCTCCAACAAGACAGGTGACATCACCTCTGCTATTGTCAATGGTGACAGCTTTGTGTATAACAGCTGGATCGGCTACATAGCAGACCAGAACTATGCGGGAAGACAAGTTGATCCCAATTTCCAGGTTTCCTATGCACCTCAGATCGGTGACGGCAAGTACGATCAGTTGGAGTTGATCAATGATTCCGGTGTTGTGATTAACGCCCAGAGCGAATCCGTTGATGCCTGTTTGGCTATCTGGAATGCCTTGTATGCTGACGAGGGTCGTTTGGCCACCGTTGGCGAAGAGGGTGTTACCTATAAGATGGAGGACGGCAAGAAGGTTTATCTGAAGGCCGATGGTAGCGTGCAGCCCAATCCCACCATTCAGACCCTGGAAGAGCAGTTCGGTCTGTGGAACAGCGGCCTGTACATGCTGGCTCCCAGAGATTCCGTATATTTCACCTTCACACCTGAAGAGCAGAAAGCACAGGATATGGGTGAAGCCGCTGAATTCTTCCCCCGCGTGCCTCTGGCCAGAATTCCTCAGGACATGGGCGAAACCTATGCCGATAACGCTGATAAGCTCTTTAAGAGCATTGAGAGCTTCTGTACTGACTTTGTAACCAAGGATAACGTTGGTAAGGCAGAATGGGAAGCACAGTGCAAGGCTTGGAATGAAGAATACAGCATTGTCGTTGACATTCTGAACGGCAACTATTAATTTTACCCCAGCAGGTGGGGCGGTGTTTCACCGCCCCACTTATTGAGAAAGGAGCTATCTCAATGGCTAAAATATCCTCTAAGCCGGGTTCAAATCCGAGCGCAAAATCTGCGCAGGGTGAGCAGCTTTCCAGACATACCCCCAAGAGCGGAACCAGCTTTTGGGCTCGGCTGTGGGCCCAGCGGCAGTTGATGCTGATGCTGCTTCCCGGAATCGCTTATTATGTTATTTTCTGCTATATGCCCATGTACGGCTTGCGTGTCGCATTCATGGATTACTTCTCCCTGGATGGTTATGACGGAAGTCCTTGGGTTGGTTTGGCTCATTTTGAGCGTCTGTTTGTAAACAACTTTTCAACATTTTCAATGTTGGTTGGAAACACGCTGCTCATTAGCTTGCTGACCTTCGGTACGTCCTTCCCGTTGACCATTGTGTTTGCGCTGATTTTGAATGAGGTCCGCATGCCCAAGATCAAGAAGGCATATCAGACAATTTCTTATTTGCCCACCTTCCTGTCCGGCGTTATCATTGCATCTATTTTCATTCAGTTGTTCTCCGTTGGTGACGGTATTGTCAATAAGGTTATTGTGATGTTTGGCGGAAAGCCAATCAACTTTATGTTGGAGACCAGCGGCTTCTATACGGTCTATGTAGTCAGTGGATTGTGGGCAGGCTTGGGCAATGGTGCCATTATCTATTTGTCTGCTCTGGCCGGTGTTGATCAGGAGATGTATGAAGCAGCGGAAATTGATGGCTGCAGCCGCCTTAAGAGAATTATTCATATTACGCTGCCGTCCATTTCTCCCACGGTCATCACTATGTTTTTGCTGAATATCGGTTCTCTGATCAAGGTTGGTGCGGATAAGGCGCTGTTGTTGCGTACATCCGGTACGACGGAGAAAGTTCAGATATTCTCAACCTATGTCTACGATATAGGTATTGCCGATCCGTCAGCGCAGGTCTCCTACCCCGCCGCAATCGGCTTTTTTGAGTCTGTGGTATCCGGTATCCTGCTGATTTCCTTTAACTACATTTCTAAGAAGCGTTCCGGAACGAGTATTTGGTAAGGGGGTTGTGTCATGCGTTTACATAAGAAGAAGAAATTTGACTATATTGATGTCATTGCCAACACCTTTCTGGTCTTGTTCAGCATCTGCATCCTTTACCCAATGCTTCATGTAGTTGCGCTTTCTCTCAGTGAAAAGGGACCTATCACGAGAAATGAGGTTTCCATTTTCCCAATCGGACTTACTCTGGACAGCTACACATACTTCATTGACCATCCCAAGTTCTTGTCCGGTTTTATTAACGGTGTTTGGTATACGGTGGAAGGCGTGTTTGCAAACCTGTTCTTTACCGCTTTGGTGGCCTATCCCATGTCTAAGTATAAGCTGATTGGTCGCACATTCCTGATGAAGATGTTTGTCTTCACCATGTATTTCTCCGGCGGTTTGATTCCCATTTACCTGCAGTTGGGCAACATGGGCCTGCACGGCAGCGAGTGGGCCTGGATTCTGGCGGGCTTGATCTCTACTTACAACATGATTATCGTGATCAACGGTTATCGCGCGGTTCCGGACAGCCTGTATGAAGCCGCCTATTTGGATGGTGCTTCGGAGTTCCAGGTGTTCTACAAGATTGCTGTCCCACTGACAAAGGCCTCGCTTGCTTCCATCGGCCTGTTCTACTTTATTGCCCACTGGAATTCATGGTATAATGCAATGCTGTACTTGAATGACGAGCACAAGTGGCCTCTGCAGCTGTTTATGCGCAGCGTGCTGATTGAGAACAAGGAAACAGATATGAACCCCACCTTCGATCAGAACCGTTTGACACCCACCGGTGTTAAGAACTCTCTGATTGTGTTGTCTATGATTCCCGTTATGATTGTTTATCCCTTCGTGCAAAGGTATTTTGTCAAGGGCGTTATGATGGGCTCTGTTAAGGGTTAATTCTTATCTACCACCTCACAGGTGCCCTCCCTGGGGGCACCTGTGTTATTTATTAATGGATTGGAGCGATATAGTATGAAGATTTACGTCACCATGCCTCCCTCTGAGCAAACAGATACATTTCTGACTCCCAAGGCGCTGAAGCGCCTGCGTGAGTTGGGTGAGGTCTTCCTGAACACCAATGAACGTCAGCTGACTACGGATGAGGTAACTGAGTGGGCAAAGGATGCCGATGTCTTGGTCACTTGCTGGGGAACCTGTAAGTATTCCAAGGCGGATGTTGCGAAAATGCCGAATTTGAAGCTCATTGCCCATACCGGCGGTACGGTCGTGCCCGTTGCCGCTCCTGATTTGTATGAAACAAATGTGCAGGTAATCAGCGGCAACAATGTGTTTGCAAAATCTGTTGCTGAGGGAGCACTGTGCTATACACTGGACGCCCTGCGCCGCATTGAATTCTATTTGAATGAGGTTCGGGAAGGTCGCTGGAGACAAGCGGAATTCCAAAACCGCGGTTTGATCGGTAAAACGGTTGGTATTATTGGCTTTGGTACCATTGCCAAGCATTTTGTTGAGCTGATCCGGTGGTTTGATTGTGAAGTGCTGATTTACTCCTCTCACTTGACGCAGGAAGAGGCCGCGAAGTACGGTGCGAGAACGGCAGGTCTGGAGGAAATCTTCTCTACCTGCGATGTCATCAGCGTCCATGCCGCCAACACACCGAAAAACCATGGCATGGTCAGTCGCAAATTGATCGAGAGCATGAAGCAAGATGCTTTGATTGTAAATACCGCCCGCGGACCGGTCATTGATGAGGAAGCTATGTTCGAGCACATTATGAGTGGTCATATTTGCGGTGCGTTGGACGTGTTCTGTGAAGAGCCGCTTCCGGTGGATCATCCGATGCGTCAGTGTAAGAACGCCCTGCTGCTGCCTCACATGGGCGGACCCACGATTGATATGCGTGAGAACGTTACATTGGATCTGTGCAAGGAAATTGAACGGTTGAAGAACGGATTGCCACTGCAGAGTGCTTATAGCGCAGATGCGGCTACCCGTATGACACCCGGTTGATGTATTTCCCTGAAACGAGGATTACTATGAGAAGTATTTTTAGTCCGGAGGGTGGTCTGTTCCGAATGACGGAACGGCTTGGAAATCTGGTCCTTTTGAATTGGTTATATCTGATTTTCTGTATCCCGATCATAACTATTGGACCGGCTTCTGCAGCCTTGCGGTACGTAACATTAAAATATGTAACAAACGAAGAAGACCGGGTGTTGGCACCTTTTCTCCATTCCTTCCGCGACAATTTAAAGCAGGGAATGGCCGTTGGACTTCTGAAGCTGGGCATTGGAATCTTCCTTTTGTTGGATTTGTATTACATTTGGCAGATCGTTGGGAATGGGACGATTTTCAATAAGGTAATTTTGGTTGTTGTGGCGCTTTGCTGTGTCGTTTACTTTATGGCAGGAAGATATATTTATCCCCTGCAGGCGCGGTATGAGAATTCCATTCGCTTGATGCTTCGCACTGCTGCGGTTTTGGCGATTCGCCATCTTCCTGCAACTGTCTGCATGTCCATTATTTCCTTTGCACCGGTATTGTTGCTGATGTATACATTGCCGTCCGCAATGCTTGCATTAACCTTCTACTTTTTTATAGGCTTCGCTGCGATTGCCTATTTGCAGGATAAGTTTATTGTCCGCATTTTCTGGCAATATACACCGCGGGAACCGACAGAAGAATGATAAAAGCCTCCCGTTGGGGAGGCTTTTACTTATTAAGTGCTTCGATGGTTTTGTAAATAGCCGAGAGGGCTTCCGTGGGGTCTTGAATGCTCCATACGGCAGTTTCGATGGGACAGAAGCCGTTTTTCGCTCGGTTCTGAATGGCGGGCACCAGCAGATCAAACTCCACAGGAATATTGGCTTCCGTCAGCACTGCCAGTGCCGGTTGACTGATGACCTGCGCATATAGGCACCGGATATTCAAAAGGAGATACAAATAGGCTGCCCCTTTGCCTACGACTTTGTCAGCAGCAGCACAGGAAGAAACATCGATATGTTGCTCCCATAAGTCCAGAAGCGGCCGAACCCCCCGCCGATTATCGGCAATTGTTACGTCGGGACCGCATAAAACGAAGGTATGATCCGATTGGCTGAGAAGTACCTTCGCTTGATTTTTATAATTGTTTCCCACTGAATCCACATCCTTTGCTTTGTGATTCAAGAATATCACAAATTTCCGGAAAAATCAAATCAGCGGGGTGAATAACAAAGCACTTCTACGTCGATAATCAAGGCATAGGAGTGTGATACTATGAAATTAAAAGAAATTATGAGCCAAGAGGTCGTCAAGATTCACCCACAGGAAAATGTTGCAGTTGCCGCACGATTGCTGGCAAATCACAACATCGGACTCTTGCCGGTTTGCAATTACGACGGCAGTCTTTGTGGGGTGGTGACGGATCGTGACCTAGTCACACGTTGCATTGCAGCGAATCGGTCTCCGGAGCAAACAAAAGTGCAGGACATTATGACCGGACGCATTGTGACGGCAGCACCGGGCATGGATGTGTCTGTGGCAGCCTACCTTATGGGACGTGAGCAGATTCGCAGATTGCCTGTTGTAGAGGAGGGGAGACTGTGCGGAATTGTGAGCGTTGGAGATATTGCCAAAAGAGAGGAAAGCAGTTATGATGCAGCTGAGGCAATGGAGGGGATTTGCTCAAACCTCAGCCAGAAATGATACAGTGGAAATCACCGGATTACGGTGCGAATTTGGCAAAGAAACCGCGTAAAAAACGAATAAACAAAAGATAATACAAAAATATTCAAAAAAGTGAAAATAATGCTTGACAGAACAATATTCGTGTGTTATCATATCAAAGTTCGCAGCAGCGGGCGCGTGTATCTTGTAAATTGAATAATGTGAGACGAACGAAAAACACCTTGGACAATAAATGGATTGTTTGAGCGATATAAAATCGAAATTAACAGCCAACGAAATTCTTGAGTAAAATTTGCTAGAACAAATTTATTCAAAAGATTGATTTGAGCTCCGAAAGGAGTTTAGATACAACATTTTGAGAGTTTGATCCTGGCTCAGGACGAACGCTGGCGGCGTGCCTAACACATGCAAGTCGAACGGGGCTATAATGGAAGGACCTTCGGGGACGGAAGATATAGCTTA
>SVMA01000025.1 GCA_015067635.1 Oscillospiraceae bacterium
TCTCCACTCAGATCACACCCGAGCCCGGCTCGTGGACCTTCCGGGGCGGATGGGCGCCTAATTAGGCAGCCAGAGCAACAGTTTTGTTGTCAGTTAAATTTAAAAGTTACCCGTTTTATCGTGGTCAGGTGCCACGGCACGCTTATCCAGCCTCACTACCCCCGTCGAAACCAGTACGGCCCCGTGTGAAGATATGAGATATTTTGTTACAAGATACGGGAATATATCCCGTATCTTGTAGTTGCATCATTTAACAGCAAAGTATTTCAGCAAAAACGCATCCCAGGCATCGTCATTAAAGGAATAATGCAATGAACTGACCACTTCTTCATTCTTACGAATTTCCTGATATCCCAAATTGGAAATGAATTCTTGACAACCATCCTTGTAATCAATCCGGATGACTTTTTTAGCAAAGGCAAAACTCGGATCCTGTGCAGCAATGGTAAGATAAAAACCGGACCATGCATAGATGCTCTCAAGTTCCTCAACAAATGCCCCAAAATTCTCTGTGGATATCTCAGAAATCGGCGCATCATGTAATCGTTCCGATTCGTCCGTGCGTTCAAAAAGAGCAATCGCTTGAATCTGATCAACGTCCTGAGAAATTTCGTAATCCGTGTCCAAGGTGATAGGAATACATCCTGCCAAATTTAAGGATAAGGCAATCACCAACAGTGCGAAGAAAAAACGTTTCATTATCACACACTCCCTCCACAGACAGGCTTCGTATTGTTTTAGAATCTTCCGTAAGGATCGGGAAGTTTATTGGGTTCAGGATAGGTTTCGCCCTTGGTATCCACCGTAATGGAAGCAATTTTCTGCTCTGCAACAGGACGGTCCTGCATGCCGGTCTTGGTTGCGGCAATCGCATCCACCACGTCCATGCCGCTTGTCACTTTACCAAAGGCGGCGTACTGGCCGTCCAGATGCTTGGCATCCTGATGCATGATAAAGAACTGACTGCCGGCAGAATTGGGGCTCTGGGAACGAGCCATGCTAAGCACACCTCTTTTGTGCTTCAGATCATTCTTTATGCCGTTGAAGAAAAATTCGCCCTTAATGCAATAGCCGGGACCGCCCATGCCGGTGCCGTCGGGACAACCACCCTGGATCATAAAGCCCGGGATAACACGGTGGAAAATCAAACCGTCATAATAGTTGTGATTTGCCAAATCAATAAAGTTGTACACGCTTTGGGGCGCAATTTCAGGGTAAAGCTCCCCATCTATCACGCCGCCGTTTTCCATTGTAATTTTGAATGTAGGATTCATATCAGTACCTCTCTTTCATCGCGCGCTCCATCTGACGCTTTGCGTCCTTCTCTGCAGCGACCTGTCGTTTATCGTATAGCTTTTTACCTTTGCACAGCCCAACCTTTACCTTCACGCGGCTGCCCTTCAAGTAGACAGAAAGGGGGATCAAAGCAAACCCGTCCTGCTTGACCTTACCAAGCAAGCGCATGATCTCCCTTCGGTGCATCAGCAGACGACGCGGTCTGCGAGAGTCCACATTGAAACGATTGCCATGGTCATACGGAGAGATGTGCATCTGGTTTAAGAGAAGCTGTCCGTCCTTAATGCCGCACCAGGCATCCTTCAAATTCAATGTGCCCTGACGGATGGACTTAACCTCTGTCCCCACAAGCTCAATTCCCGCTTCCATTTCCTCCTCCACGAAATACTCGTGATAGGCTTCCCGATTACGGGCCATGACCTTGATGTTCTCTTTTTCCAGCTTGCTCACCTCCTGTGCTTTTGGTAGATTTATTATAGCACAAATGTCAATAGAATCAAACAGAAAGTTGCAACCGGGGCAGATATTTTCTGCCCCGGTTTTCATTCAGTTTGCAGCAAAGGATTGAAGTGCTGCGCTCTTAATCTCAATTTTCAATTCACCGCTTGATTGGTTGTAATACTTGGTAATGGGACCTGTGACAGTAATCACGTCCCCTTCTATCGGTTTCCTTGGCAAAGCATCATAGCGGTTTTGACCGGCAGAATCATAAAGTCCGTAGAGATAAATGCGATTCCCCGCATTATCCGCAATATACAGATTGCCCCAAACCGTATTCTCCAAGGACTGAACCGTGCCGGTTAATTTATATACTTCAGCGCTCGTTTCATTCGCGGCAAGAGCATTTCCGATCTCCAAAGCCTTTTGGATGGTTACCGTATTGATGCCCGCAAAATTCCCTTCCGCAATGTATTGGCGAAGCAGATCTCTTGCATAGGTTCCCTTGATACGTTCCACTTCTGTGATTTGATTGTAAGCATAGGTGGAAGTATAGGTATCCGTCACAATATAGTACATTTTGTCGTTCTGAATTCCAGAAGGCAATACATCATAGGCAACGAAGTATCTCCCCGCAGCACTGCCGGTCGGAGAAATAAACTGGGATTTTAATTTTGCACCACTGATTTTGCCCAAGACAATATCATTGTCAAAGGGGAAAAGACGGTACAGCTGGTCAAAGGTAACTGTTCCGGAGTTCAGCCCGCTGCCACGGCAGCTGAGAAATCCACCGCCCAAGACAACGTCAAATTGATTTCCCCACTTTTCCTTTCCCGCCTTCCAGTAAAGCTGTGCAAGCACACTGCACAGTTCATCCGTTCCGCGGAATTTTGAATTTTCACCCACCACATGGCTGTAAGGATCACCGTCCGGGAAATATTTGGAAACCAGTTCTTCCACGATGGGATCATCCGCAATGTTTTCATTGGTGTATTCGTTTTGAGGAATATGCTTGACCGTTTCCACTTCATAGGTATCCGTAACCAGATTGTAGCAGATATTTGCAAAACCAAGGGTGCTGTTATTACCGCCAGTCTGCAGATGATAGACACCGTGCTGATCCTTAATTATGTAACTGGAGTGAGAATGTCCTTCCACCACCAAGTCCACATATCCGTTAGACAGGTCAACGTCGTAGTACGTCTGTCCGTCACTGTCCTTCAAATCTCCCAGCTTGTTGGTTACCCCCGCAGAACGGTTCGTACTTCCGTCATGGATACTGTAAATGACCAGGTCACAGTATTCCTGCTGGCGCAAGCGTGTTGCTTCCGCTTTAACAAGTGCCGTCAGTTCATCGTAAACCGCAAAGGAAAGACCGCCCTGGAATTCACCGGAAATGGAAGATTTGCAGTTTCCGATCGCACCGATGATGCCAATGCGCACACCGCCCCTGTCGATCACCACAGACGGCTTGCAATAATTGCTTTTCGCATTGCTGTCCTTGATATTGATACCAAGGAACGGGAATTCCGCAATTTCTGCGTTGGCGGAAATATATTCACTTCCCCAGTCGAATTCATGATTTCCCAGAGTCATGCTGACAAATCCAATATCATTCATCCACTCCGTCATCAGTGCGCCGCGGTTGGAATTGGACTCAATACTTCCCTGCCACATGTCGCCGGAAGAAATAATGATCTCATGGGCTGTTTCGTCTGCAATCGCGTTTTTGAGATAGGTTGTCAGCTCATCCACACCGGGTGACGTAATGCTGTCGCAGAACACGCCATGCAGGTCATTGATTCCGTAAAAATCCAACTCGACGGTAACGTCAATACCGCAGCTGTCGCAAGTCTCATCCGAGTTTCCATCCTTATGTGCACAGACATCTGTCGGTTTCGGCTGTGTAGAATTCGGTAAAGTCGGGCTTACAGAGCCCCCCTGTGTAGGATTGGCTAATTGGTTTCCGGACGTCTGCTCTGTCGCCGGTGCTGTCGGTGCATTATGGCACGCAGACAGCAGGAGCATAACCGCCAACAATACCGCAAGCCAGCGTACTGTCATCTTTCTGTATTTCATGATTTTCCTCCCCAGACCCAACTGCATTCTTGCAGATTGGTTTCTATATCATATCATTTCTGCCCAATACTTGCAACAGAAATGTTCAGCTTTGAAAGAAAGCAACAGAAAACCTCCGGCGGAAACCGTCGGAGGTTTTGAAATTCAGAACGGAAACAGTTCCTTTGCCTTTTCCTCTGTCAAGGGCGAGCCGTACTCACAAGTGGCAAACGCCTCTGCAAACAGAACCTTTTTACCCTTTTCACCGTATCTTTCAATCAGCAATTCCCGATATTTCACGGCCGGAACAGCCTCTCGATACTCCGTTTGAACGCCAATCAGATTTTTATACAAAAGCGTTTCATCCAACGGTGTTCCATCACGGGGAATGCGGGGTGTATGCAGCCATTCCAGGCGCTGAGATTTATCCGCAGGCACCTGATCGAGAAATCCCTTGGTATAAGGCAACCATTCATAGACCTGCGACTCATGGCAAGCCATGATCTCGTATTTTCTGTCGATCACATCGTCTATATCAACGATCATATCTGCCTGAAAAACAGGAGTCTTGAAGTGATCATAGAAATACATAATGACCGGTGTCTGACGCATTGCCGGTGTTTCCGGGCAAAAATGCGGCACGATCAGCAGATAGGATGCGTCCTGCACAAGCAAGGAAGCGGCTCTGTGGTCTGCATGATAGTCATTGGGTCTGCTGCAAAAAATCAAATCCGGATGGAATTCCCGTATCTCACGAACCAAACGCTTTCTGTTTTCCAGTGACGGCATCAGCTCACAGTCATTGCTGTCCAGCCAGACGGAATACTCAATCCCTGCCAGCTTTGCCACATTTTGGGTCTCTTGATACCGTCTTGCCACAGTCTCCTCCGGAGTCATTTCATGGTGACCGCCGGAGCCGTTGACCATAGCCAGGAATTTCACCTTATACCCCAGTTTTGCGTATTTCAGTGCAATACCGCCACAACGAAAATCGCAATCATCCGGGTGGGCACCAATCATCAAAATTCTTTTTTCGCTCATTGTTGTGCCTCCTTAATCAACAGGGCGTTTCCCTTGGAATTCAATTTCTCCAAACAGTCCCTCAACAAACGCAACCTGCGCCTCAGGAGAAAGCATATACGCATCCACAAAGGGAGACAGATCATCCATGAATTCATAGTGCGTATTGGGATAGCCCATGGCAATACCAACGGACTTTTCAGCTCCCTCAGTAAAGGCAAAACGCAAAGACCAGAACACCTTGCCGTGGAATGTGGGTGCGCCCATGGGTGCATGGAAGAACAGATATCCCACATACACGATCAAATCGCTCCATTGGGCTACGGTATGCATATCCCCCTGCCCCTCGATATAGCTGCGGACACGTACTTCTGCTCCGCGCCGGCGGAACTCCTCCGCCATGGGCTCCAGGCGCTGCAGAATATCATCAATATGCGCATAGGCAACAATGGTAACCTTCTTGACTTCCCTGCGAATCGGCAAGGCTTTTTGGTGATCGCAGACCAAGGTCAGACCCTGACGCATAACCTCCAGGGACGCTTTCTTCGTTCTGTTGGTATCAAAATCCACAGCGTCATTTGTATAATCGTCCTTGAAAAGTCCCAGCTTTTCCTTCAGATCCAAAACGCGCCGGCACGCGTCATCAATACGGCTCAGCGGAATCAGTCCTTCGTTCACTGCCTCCAAAACCGCATCAATGGCATCCAAACCCACACCCAACAGCATATCATTTCCGGCGTTAATCAGCTGCGCAAAAAGTCGCTTACCTGTGAAGAAGCATACAAAGGCTGCCATTTGAACATCGTCGGTCATAACGACACCGTCGAAGCCCATTTCTTTTTTCAGCACATCGGTAATCAGGCGGTCAGAGAAAGCTCCCGGAAGATAGTGACCGTTGATTTGCCGGTCATCCACAGCAGGAAAACTGGTACATGCAGACATAATGGTATAAACGCCATCATCGATCAGCTTTTGAAATACCGCCCCCTGCGTTTCCTTCCACTCCTCATAGGACACACCCATAATCGTGGTAACTACATGAGAATCTCTGTATTCATTTTTGTCCTTACCGGGAAAATGCTTTGCGCAGGCGGCTACACCGCCCTTTTGAATGCCCTTGATAAAGGCACTGCAATGCTTTGCTGACTTTTTGTATTCGTTGGAGAAAATGCGCACAACCCCCGGGGAACGGAGACTGTGAATATCCGCCACCGGATCCCACAACCAGTTAAGACCGGCCTTCTTATGCTCCATGGCGATGCAATAGCCCAATTCTTCCGTCAGTTCCACATTGTCGGCAGCACCAACCGCCAAACCCATAGTGGGTGCTGAGAGGTCGCTGTATCCATCTGTTCCTGCGATATCATTGGCAGACAGCAAAGGATACTTGGTCTGTTTTTGCATCTTGTCAAACAGCGCTCTGCTTTCGGCAGCATCATAGTGGAAATTTTTATTATAGAAGTCGTTGACACCGTTGATATCGATGTTGCCATTAAGCCAAATGCCCCCAAACTGACTCTCACGCATAATGCGAAGGCCCTCTTCTTCATTGCGAATGGAGGTATAGTTTGTTTCCGGCTCCATAATGATATCGGACAAACGCACGATCATCATCTGAGCAATCTTTTCCCGTAGCGTCAACTCATTTAGTGTTGGTTTTTTCATAAGATATACGCTCCCGATTACTTCTTAATTTGCGCTCTGCGCCCACCCATACCGAAGAACTCGGTATGGGTGGGGTGCGACTGATTATACTTCTTTCTTCTTAAAGATACCCTTCTTCAAAGCGAAGATTACAAAACCTGCAACCAGCAATACTGCAGCTGCTCCGATAATGACCGGAACAACCGGGAATGTGTTTTCCGGCAAATCCGGTATCAGCTTCGGCAGAATCACATCCTCCGCCTTCAGCTCCTGCTTGCCTTTCGCATCGGCAAAACAAATACCGCAGGTCTTACATTTCCAGTAGGCAATATTGCCGTCCTCAGTCTCTGTGGCGGCCTTCGCTTCAACTGCAATCAACTTATGACCCTTTACAGCGTCATCCTCGAAGGTTTCCGTGCCGTTTCTCTGGCAAACGCAGGATACGTAATAGATGTTACCATGACCGCAGCCTGCCCATTCCTTGACGTTCATAATATGGGTAGCATACTGGTCAAATACGCATTGGTGTTTTCCGACGATCTTAATCTCGTGCACACCTTCCGGAACTGTCAGGGTCAGCATGTTGTCGCTGTAGCTGGATTCCACCGTCTCACCGTTAATAGTCGCGGTATAAGGCGCATCCTTGCCCACATATATCGTCACCTTACGTGCTTGCTCAGCGGAAGCAGAAACATTGATAACGGGAACATCGATATCGAAGTCCTCATGGAGCTCCAACTCCTTCTCATCATCCGTGTTCTTCACCGGCAATCTGGCAAAGGTGAAGTCAACTGCAACACTGACAGGTCCATCCGCAGACATCAGCTCAAGGTCGCCATACTTCATGGATGTTCCGTCAGTTACAGAGTATCCTTCTGTAATTTCGTCGTTATAAAGACCAAGCACACTGATCTGCTTGCCATTGGAAGACAGCTTACCGGCAGAAATTGTCTTAGTGCCGCGGTTGAACAGCACCAAATCGCTGAGAACCGTACCATAGCTGATGGCTGCGCCCAGCATATTTTCGTCGTCGTAGGTCTCGGTCACATTCACAGCACCGCTGCCGATACTCTGGCCGTTATCCAATATAATGCTTCCGCAGGAAGCGATGGTACCTGTGTACTTGTTGTAAGGTGTGCTGCCCAATTCCATTTTCACAATGTGCTTACCCTCGGTGAAGCTCATCTTTCCCACATTGATCGACATAACAGACAGAGGACCGGTGGGATCATAGGTAGCCACTTTTTTGCCGTCAATATAGAGATTCCAGCTGCCGCGATATTCCGGTGCACGACCCATTTCAATGGTCACACCGTATTCTCCGGCCTTTTCAACAACAAAGGGGAAAGTGATCCAGTCTCCGGGCTCACCGGCACGGAACATGACAAGCCGACCGCTGATATTCACGCTTGTAATGGAGTTCTTTGTAAAGTCAGTTGCCTGAGACGACCAGCTCAAACCGTTCTCATCAGCATATTCACGCACAGTTTCGCCGGGGCCTTTCATATAATCCTCAAAGCGTGTGGAGGCCTGACTTCCGGAACCCTTCTGAATGGAAAGGACGTTCATAAACTGGTGCTTCTTTGCAGGCTTGCTTTCCATCAGCAAGGTCGGTCCCAAATCCGCATACATGAGTTCCTTGGAGGTAACGGGATCATTACCCACAAAGTGAGAGAACAATGCACTGCCAAATCTTGAGATGGTAACACGGTTACCGGTGCCGGATTCCCCCTTGATCACATTCTTTCCGTCCAATTCCAGACGGTCCCAGCCGCCGGTAAAGAAGTTCCAGCCGAAGGTGCGTTCCTTACTGGACTCCAGATCATCAATCACGATATAGTAGGGGTGGCTGTCGTGATTGACCATGATGGTGTGACGGTCAAACTTATCAAGCACCTGTTGTTTGTCTTCCATGCCATAGGCCTTGGGTGCACTGCCGATCAGGTAGCCGTAGAGCTGACCGCCAAAAACCTTCTTCAGAGTGCCTTGCCCCTTCAGAACCTGCGGCTTACTATCGACAAAAATGGTGGAGTTGGTGTATTTCATCTGGTAGGTAGTCCGGTCACCGTAGGACATATCCTTGTAGCCGGAATCCGTCATTATCCAGGAGCCGTTAAAGGCCAGCATAATACTGTTCTGATCGTAGTGGTTATGTTCCTTTTGAGAGTTGTTACAGTTAATAACCATCAGCGGATCCAGAACGCCCCAGCCGGTACGCAATGCGCCAAAGCCCAGCTTGTCCAGATAAGTCACGTTCCCCTCCCGATCATCGGGAAGCTCCAGACTTTCGGAGGTTTTGTTGGTAAAATAAACCAACTTGTCAAAATCCGTTTGCAAAGCTCCGGAAATGGACAGATAATAGGTTGCCAGCGGATCCCCACGGCGGCTGAAAATCGCCATGGAATAGGGATAATAGACACCAAAGTCCGCATCCGAATAAGCCGGCAAGGTGCCGTCTGCCGGATTAAAGAAGCCCAGACAACGGTCTTTCACAACTTCCATGTAGGGATGTTCAATTGGTCCGGAATAACCCGTGACACGTTCCATGGCATCCATGGCAACCACCAGATCATCAAATGCGAGGGAATCATAAGAGTAGCCCTCATTGATGCCGGAATAATGGAAATGGTTCAACCGCCAGTTCATGTAGGTAACGCCCATATCCAGATACTTCTTCACCTGGTCAATATTTTCCTCAGTCATAATGGCACAGGAAGCAATAATGAAGTTATCCGCATGGTCCATGTCACGTCCCCGGTTCATACGGGGCACGCAGTCACTCATCATGGGGTCAAGTCCCTTTTCCATGATGGCCTTGCTTACTTTCTGCCGTTCACTCTCTGTCATCAGGTCATAGCACATGTCATAGACCTTGATGACGCCTCTCAGAAAATCTCCCGTGGACTGGTCGGACTGTTCTCCATTAAACAGGTGAGTAATGTAGTGCCCCGCCCAGTATTCCCATTCCGTCATATCCAGAACATGCTTAACTGCACGCTCACCGTAGACCTTATCCCCGGTAAGGGCATAGGCCAGTGCCAGCGCCTCGAGACGCTCCGATGTTCGCATTGCCACAGCGGTCATATAGGGATACTGTCCGGACATACCGGGAGGCGGTGTTTCAAATTCCTTACGGCAACTGGGATCCTCAAATACGGGATATAACGGATATGTGATCTCAACTCCCTTGTGACTGATCATAAAATCTGTCTGTGCAAGAAAACCATCGGCTTTCTTCAAAAGGGATTCCAGTGTTGCTTTACCGGAGTAACCAAAGGCGTTGATGCCCTTACTGCCGGCAAAGATCTGCATGCTTTTCAGTTGTGACTGATTAAAGTAAACTCTGGGATGCTCCTGATCAATCAGCTCCCATTCTCCATCGTAGGGCACCACTGGATTGGCATCGGCGTCTCCTGCGGTAAGCTCCAGCTTGTCAAAGTAAACTGCACCCTTTGCAGCGCCAGAAGCCAGAATCACCTGCGCGTAGACGGAATTGGGCGGTGCGGCACAGTCAATGCTGACATAGTTCCACTCACCCGTACCTGCCGTACTGCAATAAACAGAAGCCAAAGCCGTATGCGAATTATCGTAAAACTTCAAATGAACCTGGAAGGGCTTGACGCTCATATCCGCTTCCCGTGCATAGGCACCGAGAACATACGTAATACCTTCCTGAACGGGGAACCGATCGGAAACAATACCCATAGTGCCCGCCAAATCCGGGCTTACCTCAATCTTCATGGCATATTTGCCGTCAAAAACGTTATCCGGTTCCTTAGAGGCATCTATGATGCTGTGAACCACATGGTCGCCCCAGGTGTGCCAGCTCACCGGCTCTCCGATGGCGTTCAGCGTTTCATAGCTACCGTTAGGCAACTGACCGACCTCACCGGGAATGGTCAAATCAGGTACGCCCTTAATGAACTGAACATTATCCACCAAAACGTCCGACTTCTTGGAAATGGTATCCGACAGAGGCATCAGCCAGATACGAGCGTATTTGGCACCCTCCGGTGCTACTGAGGTAGAGCTCATCTGATCCCAAACACCTTCCCGCAGATCAAAGCTGGCCTGGGCCTTTACGATCGCACCGCCGCTACTGTTCAGAAGATAGCTTTCCCTGTCGTCTGTTTCGCTGGCATAATAATAAATACGCGATTGCATACGGCCCACACCGGATACGTCCAGTGTCAGGCTATAGGTTTCACCGGGTGTGACCGGAATGGCCTGTGACCAGAAGATAGTCCACGCCATCGTAGTCATACGGGCTGCATTCCCACGACCACCGCCAACGTATTCAATGGACATGGAATTGGGATAGTCTTTGCTGTTCATGCTCCACTTGGGGAAAATGGAGTTATTTTCCACAGCACGGGTTTCAAAGCTGTTGTTTTCAAGCTGATTAATACCCAGATTCCAATCCGTAACCTGTTTGAAGTCCGCATCGTCCAGATAGACATAGCCGCTGCCTCTGGTTACATAGAAGAGCATTCTTGCAGATACATCGTTAGCATTGGCAGTACCGGTCACCGTCAGTTTCAGCCACTGATCACTTACCGGCGCGACCACAGCGTGATTGCCTGTTCTCTGCACACCGTTCTTGTCGTAGAACATCATAAACAGCGCTGCATTTATGTCATCGGTCTGGCCTTCCTCCCGTTTTACATAGATGGAGGTTTCATAATTCTCGCCCGGATTTACCTTCATGTAGTAACTGAACAGCTGTTCACCGGACTGGTTGATCATACCAACAGACTGTTTACCGGTTCTTACATATTTGGGGTCAGTATTTAATACGGACTTCGTGCCATTGACAGTCCAACCGGCAGAATGTCTTGCATTGCAGGCAGCCTCGAAGGAAGGCGCCGGCAACTGGCTGTCTATGGTTATTTTCGCATTATCAAACAGAGAAACAGTACCTGTATGCGTGGGGTCGGTAATCAGCACCTCTGCATATTTCGCATTAGCTGGCGCAAGTCCCTGAACCGCATTTTTGGTCCACTCAGCAGAAAAATCACCGTCGGGGTAAAAGCTGTAGGTTTTCAGTTTTGTTGTGGTTGTTTCATCCTCATAAAAATACAGGTAAAGCTGGCACTTGCTCTTACTGGTAACCAGCTTAATATCCACAGAGAAGGTGTAATATGCACCGCCCTGAATGGGAAAACGGTCACTGATCATGCTGTAGCCCTTGGTCTCTGTAATCTGCAAGGCAGTTCCTTCACCGTTGGGAACCAGGCTAACCTTTTCACTAAAGCGGTTTTTCCAACCAGGAACCTTTCCGCCAACCAAAGGTGCATCAAAGCTGCCGTTCACCAATTCAGGCTCCGGTATTACCGCAGGCTGCCTGGAAATGCCGACTGCATCAAAATATACCACCCCGGTACCGGCATCCGTAGTCGAAACACGGGCAGCCGCATGGGTCGCACCGGCAGGAACCTCAAACGCCTTGGATATCAGCTGCCAGGTATCAGACGGTCCGGTCATTGTAACGGACAAAGTCTGTGCCGTCATAACATTTCCGGAGGCATCATAGAAAAGAACCGTCAGCTGGCCGATAGCCTCACCAAGGACCTGGGCAGATGCAATGTACGTAACATCTGCTTCCAACGCCGCCTTATCACTGATCGCCCAGCAACTCTTCTGATCACTTTCATCCGCAAACCGCAGAGACCATTTGCCCTCTCCGTAGCAGTAATCATTGGATTGTGTCACGCCTTCAGATGTAGTCCAGTTGGGGATGGACACCTCTTCAAAGGAAGGATTCATCCCTTCCATCAGATTCTTTCCAGTATCTCCCTTTGTAACCGCATTGACCGAGGTTGTATTCCCCCAGGGAACTCCGGCAATCAGACTGAATCCTATCGCCAGAAACAAGGCCAGGGCAGTCATACGCATGAATACTTTACGCATATGTAAATCCTCCTTTTTTCGCGTACGTTGCACAAGATAATTTCCATTATCTTATTTTCCACATTCATTATACATCATGGTCTTCATAAAAATCAGTAAGTCTTTTTGAGATATCCGTTATGAATAGACCTATCCAATATAAAACAGGCACGGAAATTTCCGTGCCAAGAAAGATATCCGTAACCTTCAGTTGGATTCTAAATGTTTCCGAATCTGCCCACTGCCCAATGGCATAGGTATCGTAACCCTTGTGGTAGGGCGTATCAATTTGATAGCCGCTGTAAATCTCAGGAACTTCCGTTTTGTGCCAGGAACCGCAACCGAAGAAAATCTCCTTTGTCCCTCGGCTGTTCTCATAACGAAGAATCCCATCCGTTTCACCAAAGGACAGGGATATCCAGCGGATCCCCATGGGGTTTTCCTGCATCTCCCACCGTTTGCCGGAAATGCTCTGTTCCTGCATGCTGTGTGCTTCGCCTTTATCAATCGGAAATTCCAGTCCGGCAATTTCCTCCTGAAGGCTGGTATACCAGCATGAAATCCTTTTCTGGGAAGCAGTGGATCATCTGGCCGAGCATCCCATGCATTCCAAAGCCGTCCGGTTCCACCCAAACCTGGTATCCGTAACCACAACTGCCGTATTGCGTACATTATTGCAAAACGCCGCAAACAGGAATGATGCCGATGTAGGCAACCTGCAGGCAACAGCAAATGCCGTGCTGTTTCTTCTTCAGTCATCACAGATGATACAAAGCGTTCCGTCATACAGCGTGGAGTTGCAAAACATTGTCCGCTATATCAACGAGCATTATCAAGAGGATCTCTCTGGACACGATCTGCAATCAATTTTATATCTCCCAAACCTCCCTTGTACGTCTGTTTTGGCAAAACCTGCAGTGCGGCGCATGGAGTATCTCTCAACCCTTCGTCTTAATCACGCCAGGCACTGTCAGTTGCATACTGAAATGCGAATGGATCAGATCGTGGCGGCCTGTGGCTTACACTCTGCCAATTACTTTTCCCTTTTCTTTAAGAAGAAGGTCGGAATGAGCCCCCTGCAATACCGCCACACCCAGCATATGGACTACATGCCTGAGATCAAATAATCACCCTCTGCATACAACTGTCAATAATAAGCAAAAACATACACCCCAAAAGCGGTCGCTTTTGGGGTGTACTTATGTCACCTATTAAACTATAACTGCTCCCGTATTAAACGGTTATGCAAACACTAGCTCTCGGTCACCTGCGTAACTGTAATGTTGTCATAGTACGCCACTTCGCCTCCCTTTGGCTTGGACAGCATAACTCGGGCAAATACTGCATCTTCAGGCACATCAATCTCCTTTGTCACCGTTGTCCAAACTCCCGGAGCATAACCTGGTTGATAAATCACATTGGTATTTCCCCAAGCAACCGGTGTACTGTGCGCCGTCTTGTCTGATTTGTAGAAATAGACATAATATGCTGTGGCTGTAGTTGCCTTGAAGTCAACAGAAACAGATATCTTATCCTTGCCCTTGATGTCAACATAGGGCGCATAAAAGTTTACCGTAGTTGTAGCCTCAGTGGTATCCAACCTCAACACCGAGCTTTGGTTTGTCGGATCCTGAACAATGGTAATGTCCTTGTTCGCCAACCCGGTCCAACCCGCTGTCGTCATTGTACTGGTTCCGGTATCCCCGGTAAATGTATAATTCAGCGGATCATATATCGGCACAACATCCATAATGACCGCATTATCGTAATAGACAGCCACTTCTGTGTAATTATTGGCGGTCTCGTCATAGGCAGCTCCAATAGCTAAATGGGATATATACGGCATTATCCGAACATACTTTGCGCCACTCGGAACGGTAAACTGTCTTGAGATTGTCACCCAGTCTCCCGTCACAGCCGCTGCAGTCCAGGCTCCACTCAACTGCGTCTTGTTGCTGTCGTAGAAGAATACCTGCATACCGGCACTAATCGTTGTCTTACAATTAATGGATGCGATCAACTCTGTCATTCCGGATATGTCTATATAGCTACTGTAAATTCCCTTTGGCGATGTCATTTGATTATTCATGAGGAGCTTCAGTGAATGGTAGCCTACCCTGGATGCTTCGTTCGTGACAGAATAGTAGCTCTTGGAATTAGTATATTCCGTCCAGCCCACAGGAATTCCACCAGTCACACCATCTTCAAAGGAAAAATTGTATTCCTCAACGTGATTGGGATTGCCCTGCCCCGGAACGGACAGCAACGGCAGATAAACAGAATTTATGTTGGAAATTTGTACAGTTCCTGCCGCATCTGCAAAAAGCAACTCACAATCGCTGCAGATCCAGTATGTAATGTTACCGGGCTCTGTGTATGTAGATGCCTTTCCAGGAATCTGAACCAGGGAATGACCCTTGCCGGTTTCCGGTTGGAAGGTTTGTGTTCCGTTTGCACCACAGAAGCAGGAAACGTAATAGACACCCGGCTCTGTGCAAGTGCTCTCTGTCACCACATGGCTCTGTCCGACTACCTCCCAGTCAAAGCTGCAGGTATGAGTCCCGATAATTCTGATCTCATGTTCGCCTGCAGGAATTGACAGCGTTATGGATCCGTTACTGAATACTCCCTCTGTCAGAACCTCGTCCAGATAGACGGTATAAGGCGCATCATTGCCCAAATGGAAAGTTACCGTACGTGCTTCTGCCGCAGAGGTCTGCACCAAAGTCGTTGGCGTTGTGATATCAAATTCCTCGTGCAAACATAGATCTCCGTTTGCCTTATTGGAAACAGGAACCTTGGCGTAGGTATAATCCACGGCCATACTCATGGTTCCGTTGGCAGAGATAAGGGTCTGATTGCCAAAGCTCATGGTCGTACCGTTTACCATGGAATAACCTTCTGTAATATTCCCGGAATGCACACCCATCGCCGCTGCCTGGGATGCATTCGTTACCAGGGTTCCCCCACTGACCGTAGCGTTACCGCGATTGAATAGGACAACGTCACTTAACACCGTACCGTAGCGGATCGTAGCGCCCAAAACAGAAGCTGTATCGTATGCTTCTGTCACATAGACTGTCCCTTGACTGTAATCCGCACCCGGAACATAATCCGTATCCACACTCAAAACAGTCATGAACTGATGCTGTGCAGTAAGATCTGAGTTCACGCGGATCAGTGGACCGAATTGCTCGCCGCCCCTTGTATAATAGGGCGCTGAGAAATTCAGTTCTTCTCCGACGAACTCCGTATGAAGCACCATGTTCCCTTTCCGCATTGCCAGGTGATTGCCTGCTGTCACTCCTTCCATATTGAAGGTCTCTCCGTCCAGCATCAGACCATCCCAGCTGGAATGATACATATTCCAGCCGTAAACGTGATTCTGACCGGCTGCCAGGTCATCAAACACAATGTAATACGGATTGCTGTTATGATTCATCATAACCGTGTGACGGTCGAATTTGCTCAAAACATTTCGTCCGTCCTTCTTCCCGTAAGCACCGGGCGCCTGTCCCAGAATATGGCCGTACAATTCGCTGTCAAGAATCTTGGAAACAGAACCGGCACCCTTTACGGTTTGTGCGGTATTATCCACAAAAATTGTATTGCTGGCATACTGGGTATCATAATACGTTTTGTTGACACCGGGCTGGATCGATCCATAACCGGGGTCACGGATGATCCAGGTTCCGTTTGTCGCCATGAAAAGGCTGTTGCTTTCATAATGAGCATGATTCACTCCGTAATCATCGGAAACCAAAACCAGCAGCTTATCCAGTTGTCCCCAACCGGTACGCAGAGCACCAACGCCCATTTCTTCCACTACTGTAACGTTCATGTAGTTATCCTTGGGTTTTTCTGCAATGCCGTCAAGGGAATGGGTATAGATCAGCTTCTGGAATGGAGAATCCGCACCGTTAGCCAGACTGATGCAGTAAGCGGCCGCCGTATCCCCTCTCTTTGCCATTACAGAAAGGGCGATGGTGTAGAAATCATCATACGGCGAATCACTGTAGCCAGGCATTGTGCCTCTGCTCGTTTCTACAAAACCCTTTACCCAGGCAGGGAACGTATCCGTGAAGAAATGGTGGTTCAGGTTCCCTGTAATGCCGGTTACACGCTCAATGACACCCATTGCCTCCACCAACGGATCAATTCCGCACTCTGCATAAGAATAACCTTCGTTGTGACCCATATCGTACCAGTCAAAAATCCATTGATTATACTGCATTGCACGATCCAGGTATTTGCTCAAAGCTGAAATATTGCTTTCGTTCATGATTGCGGCACAAGCCAGGAAGGTCGTGGACATATGGTCATGGTCACGGCCTCTTGCCATACGCGTGCCGCAGGTTTCATACATAGGCTCCAATCCCTTTTGAATCAGTGCATTTTCAATCAAAGCCTTTTCCTCGGCTGTGAGCAGGTCGAAGCACAGGTCGTACGCCGTTGCCACTGCAGTAACGCAATAGCCCATAGGCTGAGCCGAGCGTTCCGTGCTGTTATCGATCGTTTCAAACTTGCCGACCCAATACTGCCAGTTGCACATATCTGTTGCATATTGGACCGCACGTTCACCGTACGCCTCATTTCCTGACAGTACATAAGCCAACGACAGTGCTTCCACGCGATCCTGTATTCTCCAGGTTGCCTGTGTCATGTACGGATACGGTATAGCATAATTGGGTGCCGGTGCCAGTTCAAACTCCGGACGTATGGACATATCCGCAAGCACCGGATAAAGCGGAAATGTAAGTGTTGTTTCCGCCCAAGTATAGCTGAACTCTGTTTCAGCCAAGTAGTCGTTTGCCTGTGTGATCAATTGATTATATGCCGCATTCCCGGAATAACCCATGGTGGTCATATTGGTATCCGCTGCAAAAGCCTTGATTTCCAACAACTCTTCCGCGTCAAAATATACTCTGGGATGTCCGGATTCCACGATGGTCCAGTTGTAGTTGATCTCCGTTGGAACCTCAGGGTACGCATACGATGTGTCAGTCAGCTCTGTCTCCGTTAAAATTACGCGGTCAACGTATATCGTTCCCGGGAAATTATTGGTATAGCTTTTATATATCATTACTTCTGCGGTTACAGCGCCATCGGGAACAGCAGCCTCCAGGCATAATTGTGTCCAGCCGTTAGGAGAGCTTCCCTTTACAAGGCACCGCCAACCATGTGTTGCAGGATCATTTGCATTATAGCTGGGGCACTGGTTCTGTGCATTATAGAACATAATGTACATCTGTACATCTGAACTGCCGTATATATCCATTCCGGCCCATACGGCATCAAATTGGGATACATCAACACGCGTGCTGACCAAGCCTCTGACACTTGTCGCCGTGCTGGGTTGTGTAAATTTCAGCACGTGAGTACCGTCAGTCGCCGTTGTAGGTGTACCTGTCGGATTGCCAGTAGCAGTTACATCAACCGTTTCAAAATAGGTGATGTCTGCCGTGTTTCCTGCACCGCTATACGCTCGCCAATCCACTGGCATATCGTATCCGGTGCTCCCCTCCTCATACGAAGCGTTGTATGTTTCTAGTAGGTTTGTGCTTGTGGCATTTGCCGTCACTACTTTGTGCTCTGTACCAGGCAGGGCAGTCAGCAAACCCATTAACATGGTGACGCATACTGACAATGAGATACAGCGTTTCGATAAAAGGTTCATAAGTATCCTCCTTAGTTTATTCATTGACTTCTGTCAATGTAAGCAAAATATATCATAAAATCGTCGTTTTGTAAACACCTTGCACAAGATATTCATTATTTGTTAATATTTTTCGTGCACTTTCAACAACATATGACACATTATCCGCTTCAGAACAAAAACGACATCGCTCTAATCCCATTCTGAAGAGAATTCTTGATGCAAAAGCACGTGCCACCACACGTTCACAAAAAAGTACAGAATGTTAATATTCTCTTGTTCACTTTAGCGCACTAAAGTAGTAAATTTTAGCCATCCATTGTGCAGTCTGCCAAAATATCAAAAAAAGCGCAAAAACACTTTACAACTTTAGTTTGGTGAAGTATAATGCCCTTGTAAACAAAATCAAGTGGAACACTCCACGACAAAAGAAAGGAAAATGATTATGAAAAAGTACATTGCACTCGTTTTAGCACTCCTGCTCGTTGCTGCCTGTTTCGCAGGCTGTCAGAAGACCGACGGTGGTAACACCAACACCACCGGCAACACCAACACCGGCAACTCCGATAAGATCATCACTGTTGGCTACACCATTTACGAGCCCATGAATTACTTCGACGAAACCAACACCCTCGTAGGTTTTGATACCGACCTGGCAAAGGCTGTTTTCGAAAAGTTGGGCTACACTGTTCTCTTCCAGGAAATCGACTGGGGCAGCAAGTACACCGATCTGAACTCCGGTACCATTGATTGCGTTTGGAACGGCTTCACCTGCAACACTGCTGATGACGACGGAATCCTTCGCTCCACCAAGGTTGACTTCTCCTACAACTACATGGAGAACCGTCAGGTTATCGTCACCAAGGCCGGTTCCGGTATTGCATCCGCTGCTGATCTGACCGGCAAGCTGGCAGCTGTTGAAAGCGGTTCTGCCGGTGAAACCTACGCAAAGACCTTTGAAGGTGCTACAACCAAGGGCTTCCTGAAACAGACCGAGTGTCTGGTTGAAGTTAAGGCCGGCACTGCTGACTTTGCAGTTCTGGACGCTCAGTTGGCCAAGAGCTATGTTGGCAAGGGCGATTACGCAGATCTGGCTGTCGTTGATACACTCTCCAGCGATGTTGAGTATTACGCAATTGGCTTTAAGAAGGGCAGCGCGCTCACTGCACAGGTCAATGCACAGCTGGAAGCACTTGCTGCAGACGGCACCATCGCAACACTGGCTGAAAAGTACGGCGTATCCAACACCGCAATTACTGACTTTTCCGATCAGAAATAATTAGAAATTCTTGCGCTATATTGCGAACCATCCCCCGGGATGGTTCGCTGTGCGCTTTTTGTTATACTTACATTCGTTTGGAGAATACATCATGTCATTTGTAGAAGTAACCCTGTTCCTGTTGGAAGGCTTTTGGATATCCCTGCTGATTTTCGCTGTAACACTGCTTTGCGGCATTCCTCTGGGCCTGCCCATCGCATTTTGTTCCATGAGCAAGTTCCCTATCATACGAAACATCTCGAAGGTGATTGTCTGGATCGTTCGTGGCATTCCGCTGATGCTTCAAATTTTCATCATTTACTACGTGCCGGGATTGTTGTTCCAGTTCCCCCTTTTCAGCCAAATTGACAAATACTTTTTCATAAACTACCGGATCAGCGATGCAGGTCGGATCGTTGCGGTTTTAATTGCCTTTTCGGTGAATTACGCCTGCTATTTTTCCGAAATATACCGTGGCGGTATTGAAAGCATTTCCCGCGGTCAGTACGAAGCCGGTCAAGTACTCGGTCTGACCAAAAAGCAGATCTTCCGCAAAATCATCTTAAAGCAGGTTGTCCAGCGCATACTCCCTCCCATGTCCAACGAAATCATCACTCTTATCAAGGACACCGCTTTGGCCAACTGTATCATGGTGTGCGAAATTATTAAGCAAGCCAAGGAGCTGGCGGCCACAAAGGCTCTGGTTTGGCCCTTGTTCTACACCGGTGTGTTTTATTTATTATTCGTGGGCATCCTAACCCTGCTGCTTGGGAAGCTGGAGAAGAAGCTCAGTTATTTCAGGAGTTAAATCATGTCTATTTTAGAGGTAAACAATATCCGAAAATCCTTTGGTAAAAACTTAGTGCTGAAGGACATCAGCTTCACGCTGGAAAAAGGACAGGTTCTGGCCATTATCGGCTCTTCCGGAAGCGGCAAAACCACATTACTGCGTTGCCTGAACTTTCTGGAAACGCCGGATTCCGGTGAAATTTCCGTAAACGGAAAACCTTTGCTGAATCTGGGACATACCTTGTCTGAGGAAGAAATTCGCGAAAACCGACTGCATTTTGGCATGGTGTTCCAAAATTTCAACCTATTCCCCCATTATAACGTATTGAAGAACATCACACTTGCCCCTACCCTGCTGAATATTGCCACGCCCACAGAAATCCAGGAGCGTGCACAACATCTTCTGGAGCAGGTCGGACTGTCCGGAAAACTGGATGCCTATCCTTATCAGCTCTCCGGCGGTCAACAGCAACGCGTTGCCATTGCCCGGGCATTGATGATGCAGCCGCAGATTCTATGCTTTGATGAACCCACCAGTGCCCTGGACCCCGAACTGACCGGAGAGGTTCTCCGTGTCATTCGCGGCTTGAAGGGCACAGACCGGACGATGATCGTGGTAACACATGAAATGGATTTTGCAAAAAATGTGGCTGACATCGTCATCTACATGGCGGACGGTGTTATCGTGGAAATGGGCACTCCGGAGGAGATTTTTGAGCATCCGCAACATGAGAAAACCTGCGCATTTTTACAAGGTTTCCAAGAGGTTTATTAACAGGAGGCACATTATGGGAATATCTGATAAGATCACAGAGCTTTATCGCATCATCACAGGGCTTAAGACCATTGAGGAGTGCGAAATGTTTTTTGACGACCTTTGTACGAAAAAGGAGATTGAAAAAATGGCAGAGCGCATTTATGCCGCTAAGCTGCTTATGGACGGCAAAACCTATAATCAGGTCATAGCTGAAACAGAGATATCTTCTGCCACGTTAAGCCGGGTTTCCCAGTGCGTCCAATACGGTAACGGCTATTCAAAGCTTCTGAAGAAAGATCCCTGATATCGTAACCCCCCCTCATACCACTGGGTAATAATAAAGTACCGGAGCCGAGGCTCCGGTACTTCTTGCTTATTGGGTTTTTATGCTTTTGGATGAATTATCCGGGAAATGCTGCAGCAACAGCATCACCATAGTTCATCATTGCGTTGATCAGGTCAACGTTCTTGTTTGCATCAATGTTCAGCTTTGCCGTACCCTCGATACTTACTGTGTAAGTGTTGGATACCAATTTGCCGTTGCGATACAACTCTACGGTAAACTCATCTCTCATGTCGTTTGCCATCAGTTCATCGAATACGATGTACACAAATTTCGGATATCCTGCAATCACTGTGAAGTCCTCGCCTGTGTAAGTATACACGTTTTTGCCATTGGTGATCTTCACTTCATACTCATCGTATGCAGCGGCTGCCAGGTAGAAGGTCATCTGTACGTCTACCTTGTCTCTCAGACCCAG
>SVMA01000026.1 GCA_015067635.1 Oscillospiraceae bacterium
ATTCGTTTGATTTTTATAAACGAACCAAATGTTTTTTTATCAGTCATATTTGACCACCTCCGTCCATCATTCTATGGCAATCAATATTAACCGTCAATGGACTGTCAAGCCACCCTGCATTTTGATGTGATGGCGTCAAATTCAGGGTTGTTTATCTGATTATAGGTTCCTGACGCGGCGAATTCTTATAGCACTTCCCTAATGGTTCCTCCGCCGACGACGGTGTCTCCATCATAGAGCACCACCGCCTGACCGGGAGTGATGGCTCGTTGGGGCTGGTCGAAAACCACCTTGGCGAAACCATTTTCCATGGGATAGACCGTGGCCGGCTGCTCCGTCATCCGGGAGCGGGCCTTGGCGGTGACATGCAGAGGTTCTGTGAGCGTCTCGAAGGGGTGCCAGTACCAGTTGTTGGCCAGCAGAGTGGAATGCATCAGGGATTCATTGGGCCCTACGGTGACGGTATTGGCAGCCATATCCTTGCCGCATACATACACCGGTTCACCCATGGCAAGCCCCAGACCCTTGCGCTGACCCAAGGTGTAGGCAACGGCACCTTTGTGCTGGCCCACCACCTTGCCGCTTTCGTCCAGGAAATCTCCGGCGGGATAGGTTTTTCCGGTGTAACGTTCCATAAAGGACAAATAATCCCCGTCGGGAACAAAGCAAATATCCTGACTGTCCTTCTTCCGGGCGGTGACAAAGCCCTGCAGCTCGGCAATTTCCCGGGCGGCGGCCTTGGTCAGCTCCCCCAAAGGGAAACGGATGTGGGCCAGCTGCGCCTGAGTCAGACAGTAGAGAAAGTAGGTTTGGTCCTTGTTCTCATCCACGGCCTTTTTCAGCAGATACCGGTTGGTCTGAGAGTCCTTTTCGATCCGGGCGTAGTGGCCGGTGACCACATATTGACATTCCAGCTCCTTTGCCCGGCGCAGCAGACGGTCAAATTTCAGATAGCGGTTACATTCCACACAGGGATTGGGGGTCAGGCCGTTTTCATAATCCCGGATAAACGCCTCCATCACATGGCAGCGGAAATCGTCCTTGAAATTAAAGACATAGAAGGGAAGTCCCAGCCGGTATGCCACACTCCGGGCATCCTCCACCTGTTCCAGGGAGCAGCAGGCGCTCTCCGGCCCGTGATCCTCAGCCTCGTAAAGGCGCATGGTGGCACCGATGCAGGCGAAACCCTCCTGCATCGTCAAGTAGGCAGCCACGGAGCTGTCCACACCGCCGCTCATGGCGATCAAAGCCTTTTCCTGTGCCAACCGCACCACCTCCAAAATCCTTTGCCATCAGTTTAGCACAAGTGTGCCCGGAAAGCAATCTCTTTCATGGTATCTGACGGATTTTGGAAGAGAAATTTATATTCTTCCAAAACTGGAAAATATTATGTATATCGGAGAATTAGGATTGGGATTTAAGGGATTGCCTCCGAACTGCTGGGAAAAATGAAACAAAACAGATACGAAAATAGTTACAAAATTGTAACTATTAAAAAGTTTGGTACTTGCATTACACAATGCTTTCTGCTATAATAAACGCATATTCTACCCTGGAGGAGCTAGCGGATGAAAATTAGGCTGATTTGCGGTGTTTTTGTGTGCATATTGTTGCTGACATGCGTGCCCGCATACATATTTGCGACTGAAACACCATCGGAACCCACGGGAAGTGGGACGGGTGCGTCTGAAGCACCCTCGGCCACAGCCACAGATCCCTCCGCTGCTCCCACTACGGCACCTTCAGAGCCTTCCGTACCTCCTACGGAGCCACCCACGGATTCCGAAGGCTATGTGAAGCGAGTTTCCAATGATTTTATGGGTGTGCTGAAAAAGCTGGAAGGATTTTCTTCCAGATGCTTCTGGGATTATCAGCAGGTGTCCACCGGTTACGGTACCGTGTGCCCCCACTGCAAAAGCCAGGCCACTGCCGGTACGCATACCATCACAAGAGAGGAAGCTGAAGCTGCGCTGCTGAAGGAATTGCAGTATTTTACGGATGCAGTGTACACCTTCAGCAAGAAATATCAGATAAAATTCAAGCAACATGAGTTTGATGCCCTGGTCTCTTTCTCTTACAATGTTGGTGCCAGCTGGAGTACCTCCACGGGCAACGGCCTTCACCAGGCCTTGAAAAATGGGGACACGGGCTCTGCCATGGTCTACCGCTTCCTTTTGTACGGAAGCGCCGGCAAGGAATATATCCTTCTGGGCCGCCGTACGGTGGAAGCAAATATGTTTATCAACGGTGTCTATTCGGAAAGTCCCTATGATGCCGATACATACCCCCCAAATTACCGCTATGTGTTTGTAGACGGAGCCGGCGGAACGGTGAATTACCGGGTCCACGGCTTTGATGCCAACGATCCCCGGGCGGTTATGGCGGAAATCAGCACATCCCCCAAGGACCCCTACGGAAGTGACTGTATCTTCGATGGCTGGTATACCCAGCGGGAAGGCGGCACACGCATCGAAAAGCTGGATGCCTCCTTTGAAAAGGGCGATGTGATCTATGCCCATTGGAAGACCTCCCGGGGAGAACCCATCGTCGTCCCGGAACGGGAATATTTCCGGCTGGAGGTCACCCTCACCGGAAACAATGTGAATCTCCGGGCCGGCCCCCAGACCTACTACAAGATTTTGGGCAAGGCCGTAGCAGGGGAGAAGCTGCAGGTGACCCAGATCGCCAACGGCGGCGGCATGAAGTGGGGCAAGACAGAAAAGGGCTGGATCGCCCTGCAATATACGGATTACACCACAGTGATGAACGCCATGGCCCAGACCGGAAAGGTGATCGCCAACGGGGTCAATGTCCGCAAGGGTCCCGGCACCGGTTATGAGTCCGTTGGAACCAAAAAAATTGGTGACGAAGTAACGGTTACCGGCCTGGAAGTGAGCAATTACTTTGAAAATGGGACGCTGCTGACCTGGGGCAAGATCGGCGAGAATCAATGGATCTGCCTGGACTATGTGATTTATGATGCGGTCTCCGGGGATATGGACGATAACGGCGTGCTGAACGACCGGGATGCGGTGCACCTTTTGATGCATTATCTGTTCCCCAATGATTATGCCATCACGGGAAGCGGTGATGTGAATGGAGACGGCGTGCTGAATGACCGGGATGCGGTGTATCTTCTGATGCATTATTTGTTCCCTGGGGATTATCCCCTTTACCCTCCATCCAAATAAAAAGAAAGGATGACAGCAATGAAAAAAATCATAACATTTGTATTCTGCCTGTGCTTGTTGCTGATGTGTGCGATTCCGGCCCTTGCGGCGGAGGAAACGGTGTTTACGGTGAAAACCAATGCTGCCACAGCAAATCGGGGCGATACCATTGAAGTGGTAGTTAATGTTGCGTCCAGCAAGCCCTGCAGTGTGATAGGCTTTAAGCTTGATTTTGATGCAGCTGTATTTGAATTTGTACCGAAGAGCGGCAAAATCAGTGAGGTCCCCAATACGTTGCTTAAAAACTTTGACGAAGCAACAATGGGCTTTGGTCTTGCATTTCAAAGCGCGGAGGCGTATTCCGGTCAATTATTCAGCTTCAGCCTGAAGGTTAAAACGGAGGCTTCCTTTGCGCAATCAACGATTTCCCTTAAAGAGGTAAAAGTAAGCGGCGCAACTTACGGTGTCAACGGTGCCAAGGTCACCGTTGCCTGCAAGCACAGCTACACTACCTGGACCAAGGTGGATGCCAATAATCATAAGTCTACCTGCTCCGTTTGTCAGGCCCATACCGAAACCCAGAAGCACACTTGGGACAATGGCACCGTTACCAAAACCACCGGCTGCGAAACCCCCGGTGAAAAGACCTATAAATGTACGGCCAAGGGCTGTGATGCCACCAAGGTGGAGGCCATCAAGGTCACCGGTCATAGCTGGGACGAGGGAACGGTTACCAAGAAACCCGGCTGTGAGACCTCCGGCAAAAAGACCTACAAATGCAAGAACTGTGATGCCACCAAGGTGGAGACCCTTGATGCCACAGGCCACGCCTGGGACAATGATTGCGACGGTGAATGTAATAACGGCTGCGGCACCAAGCGGGATGTATCCCACAAATACGCTGAAAAATACACCAGTGACGCAAAGGGTCACTGGTATCCCTGCACCATCTGCGGAGATAAGAAGGACTACTACGAGCATACACCTGACCGGGAAGCAGCCACAGAGGATGATGCCCAGCTGTGTAAATACTGCGGCTATGTGATGGCCAACAAGTTGCCCCATGTACACGATGTGTCCCCCCAGATTCAAAAGGATGCAGAGGGTCACTGGTATTATTGCAACAAGGGCGGCTGTTACATGCGCATAGATTTGGAAGAGCATGTCTATGATGATGACTGCGACATGGACTGCAATGTCTGTGAGTATATTCGTATTCCGCCCCACAAATATATGCCTGAGTGGCGGGGGGGGCAGGAGGGCCACTGGAAGGTTTGCTCCTTGTGCAATGCGGAATCGGAGATCCTGCCCCACACCCCCGGTGAGCCTGCAACCGAGGAGAATCCCCAGCTTTGTGTGGATTGCCATTTCTGGATCCAATGGCCTCTGAGCCATGTGCACACCTACAATGAGGAATGGGAGCATGATGCAGAAGGCCATTGGCAGACATGCACCGAATGTCAGAGCCATACCGAAACCCAGGCACACACTTGGGATGAGGGCACGGTGATCCTCCAGCCTACGGAAACCGAAGAGGGCACCAAAAAGTTTCTCTGCACCGTTTGCCAGGAGGAAAAGACCGAGGCTGTTCCTGTGATCGTTCCCACGGAGCCTACGGAACCCTCTGAACCCAAAGAGCCCACGGAGCCCAGCGTTCCCGGGGAGAGTGAAGGTTTCCCTTGGTGGATCGTAGGCGTTGCTGCCGGCGTGTTGCTGGTAGTTGGCATTGTGCTGCTGGTCATCGAGCTGATTCGTAGCAGAAAGACGAACATGCACGGAAAATTCAGCAAGTAAACAAACAGCCTGCTGCGGTTATGCCGCAGCAGGCTGTTTAATTGTATCTGTCATTGCGAACCAGCCTGCAGGCTGGTTCGCAATCTCCCATGGTTTCCGAATTGTCCAGGGGATTCCCTGGGTGAGCATTGGCTGGGAATCACATTTTTCATACAATCATGCGATCAATCTTGTTGATACACGATTTTTCCGTCTACCACAGTGACATATGCTTCTGCGCTGACGGTGGTCAGAGGATCGGCGGTCCAGATGACCACATCGCCATCCTTCCCAGGCTCCAGAGAGCCTACCCGGTCTGCGATGCCCGTGGCTTGGGCGGGGTTAATGGTAATGGCGCGCCAGGCTTCCTCCATTTCAAGCCCAGCAGAAGCGGCCATTCCGGCGCACATGGGCAGATACTGCAAAGGAATGACGGGAGCATCTGTAATGATGCTGACCTTCACCCCTGCTTTGTGGAGAATACCGGGAGTGGTGAAGGATTTGTGATTCAGCTCCACCTTGGATTTGGCACCTAAAGAGGGCCCCACAAAGGCGGGGTAGCCTTCCTTGGCCAGTTCCTCGGCGATGTAGGCACCATCGGTGCAATGGTCCAGAGTCAGACCGACGCCAAACTCCTTGGCGATGCGGATGGAGGTCAGAATATCATCTGCCCGGTGGGCGTGGCACTTGAGAGGAATCTTACCTTGGATGACAGGAATCATGGCCTCCAGCTTCATGTCAAAGCCGGGGTTCTTGCCGCTTTCCTTATCCTCAGCATAGCGCTTTGCCTTGAAGAGAAGCTCCCGGAGCAGGGAAGCAACACCCATACGGGTCATAGGAGCTTTTTTGTTCCCCTGGCCGTAGCACCGCTTGGGATTTTCGCCGAATGCGCACTTCATGGCAATGGGGTCTTTTACGATCATATTGTCCACCCGGTTGCCGTATAGCTTGATGGCGACGAAAGTGCCGCCCACCACATTGGCACTGCCCGGGCCTGTGCAGGCCGTGGTGACACCACCCCGAAGAGCATTGCCAAAGGACTCATCCTGAGGATAGATGGAATCAATGGCGCGCATTTGGGGGGTAACGGGGTCAACGATCTCATTATAGTCCCGGCCTTCCCAGCCCACCGCTTCGTTATCCAAACCAATGTGGCAATGAGCATCCACGCATCCGGGAGTGACCAGACGACCGTTTGCATCGATGATATCGCACCCGGCAGGAGCGGCAATTTCCGCCGCAATCTCTTTGATCTTTCCGTCGTCTCCAATAAGGACGGCGCCCTTGGGCAGATCAGGGCCTGCCATGGATTTTATATATCCGTTTTTGATCAGTAACATATGCATGACTCCTTACATTTGGATTTTGCTTGTCAATTTCAGTATAGCGCCATTCCTCAAAAATGTAAAGCATTTCCCTTTTCTATCCCAGGCGCTCTCAAAGGCGTGGTGCCAAAATTATCAAAAAATTAGGCCCCAGGGGAACTTTTCGGCATTTTAACCACATGAAATTCCGAAATTTGGATGTTATAATATAAAAAACAGTACAGCAAGGATGGTGTGGTATGAAGGTACAATGTGGAGATATGGTGGTTTACGGTATCCATGGGGTTTGTAGGATTTCGGACATTGAAAGCCGTATGGTTGACCGGAAAGAGGTGGAGTACTATGTTCTGATCCCCCAAAACCAGCCGGATGCGAAATTCTATGTACCTAAGCACAATCCGCTGGCGGTGGCGAAAATGCGCAAGGTGATGACCCGGGAGGAACTGGTTGCACTGCTGGAATCCCCGGAGGTCAGGGAGGACCACTGGATCCCCAACGAAGCGCAGCGGAAGGAAAAATACCGGGAGCTGATCTCCAAGGCTGACTGTGCGGACCTGATCTGTATGCTCCGGGCGCTGCATGTCCACAGGCAGGAACAACTGGCGGCGGGAAAGAAGTTCCACCAATGTGACGAGAACTTTATGAAGGATGCGGAGCGTGTGATCCGCTCCGAGGTGTCAACGGTCATGGATATCTCACCGGAAGATGTGGGTACATTTATTCTAAGTAAGATCAACTGAAAAGAAATGCCCGAAGTGGTAACACTTCGGGCATTGTTTATTGTCCGTCCATACCTTCGGCAATTCGATGCAGCAGGCAGCCGGTGGCGTAAAAGGTGGTCTCAAAATGCATATACTGGAGAATGTTTTTGTCCCACTTGATCATCAGCTGCCCGGGAAAATCCTCGTCCTTATCCCAAAATTGCAAAACGATGGGAAGAAAGTCAAACAGAGGGATTTGATAAGCAACCTCGCCCACGGGATAGGGCGTGCCGCCCAAAGATTCGCAGACCTTGCATAGAGCATCGGTGCGGCCCTCCAGCCGGCGGCAGAATTTGGAAAACATAAACCCACCGGGGTTGGAGGATTTGGCAATGCCCTCCAGCTGCATCACAGAGCAAAATTCTCCGGAAAGGGAGGCGTCTTTTTTTGCGTAGCAAAGAATATCATAGATGGTCAGGCTTTCCTCGAAATTGGCCCTGCTAACGGTTTTGCCGCTGATGCGTTCCACCAGCCCGGTTTTTCTGCTGATTCGGTAGCCTGTGCCCAGAAAGGAAATGTATGTAAAATCAGCATCCTGGAAAAGACCGTATTTTTTGACCATGGGAGAAATATCGTAGGTGAGAAACAGTTCCCGGGCCTGGTCCTGAGCCAAATCATAGTTGGAGATCCGCGGGGTCGCCATACCATTCCTCCTTTCCTGTGATGATATGATTGTAGCACATTTATGTTTTTTTACAAGTCAAATCCTCTGTGCACTTGCGCTTTTGCCCGGAAAAGACTATAATGGAAACAAAAAATAATGTAAGGAGAAAAGAGTATGAACTTCCATGAAATCGCATTGAACCGCCAATCCTGCCGCAGCTATGACGCCGACCGGGAAGTGGAGGAGGAAAAGATCACCGCCATTTTGGAGTCGGCACGGCTTTCTCCCTCTGCCTGCAACGGCCAGCCCTATCATATTTCCGTCTGCCGGGGTGAAAATGCCAAGGCGGTGGCCAAGGCCTGCCAGGGCACGGGCATGAACAAGTTTGCAACAGATGCGCCGGTGATGATCGTGCTTTCCGAGATGCCGTACTGCAAGAGAGCGGGTGTAGGCTCCAAGATCATGGGCAACGATTACCGCTCCATCGACATCGGCATCGCCGCCGCCTACATCACCGCAGAGGCTGCTGCCCAGGGACTGGGTACCTGCATTTTGGGCTGGCTGGATAACGATAAGATCAAGAGCATCTGCCAGCTCAGCGGCACGGTTCGCCTGGTCATCACTCTGGGCTATGCCAAGGAGGGCGACAAGCTCCGGGAAAAGAAACGGAAGGATCTTTCCGAGCTGGTCAGTCAGTTCTGATATGTTATCCTGCACCAATCGGTGCAGGATGCTTTTTTCTTTTGATATTGTTTGAAATCAAACATACAGATTGGTTATCTTGTGATATGCTTGCATCACAAAATAAAGGAGGTGCCTAATATGATCGTTGAAGGCTGCCAAGGAAAACCCAGAACCCCTACCATTATTGAGAAGACCTGTCCGAAATGCGGACATGAAATTGAGATGTTCTCCATCGACACCCAAATGCCCTGTGAGCATTGCGGCTTTGTGGCGTATAACGATACCCTTAGCTGCGTGCAGTGGTGCGCCTATGCCAAGCAGTGCGTGGGAGAAGAAATGTACAATGCCATGATGGAAATTGCCGCCAATCAGAAAAAGGAGCGGGCAAATGAAAAGAAGAATCATTGAGATCGATGAAGAAAAATGCACCGGCTGCGGCATCTGCGCCGATGCCTGCCACGAAGGTGCCATTGGCATGGTGGATGGCAAGGCAAAGCTTCTGCGGGATGATTACTGCGACGGCTTGGGTGATTGTCTGCCCACTTGTCCCACCGGGGCGATCCGCTTTGTGGAGCGGGAGGCTGCTGCCTACGACGAAGCGGCGGTAAAGGCCAACATGGCAAAAAAGAAGGGTGCATGCCCCTCCGGTGGCTGCCCCGGTACGGTTTCCCAAACCATTCACAGAGATCCGGCACCGGAAACCTATGCCCGGAGTGTTTCCAGGCTGCAGAATTTCCCGGTCCAGATCAAGCTGGCACCGGTGAAGGCCCCTTATTTTGACGGAGCGAAGCTGCTCATTGCCGCCGATTGCACCGCCTATGCCTATGCCCGGTTTCATGAGGACTTCATCCGGGGCAAGGTGACCCTGGTGGGCTGCCCCAAGCTGGACGGGGTGGATTACAGCGAAAAGCTCACTCAAATTCTGGAGAATAACGATATCCAAAGCGTTACTGTTGTGCGGATGATCGTGCCCTGCTGCGGCGGTCTGGAATTTGCAGTGAAGAAGGCCTTGCAGCAAAGCGGCAAATTCATCCCTTGGCAGGTGGTCACCGTGGGGATCGATGGCAATATTTCTGATTGAAAACAAACAGAATTGTTGCTATAATATAAGAAAACCCCAAAGGAGATGCCTATGGAACAGTATTTGTTTATTTTGCGGAACAGTCCCTTTTTCCAGGGGATGACCGAAGAGGAAATATTGTCTGTTCTGCACTGCGTCAATGCCACGGTGCTTCGGAAGAAAAAGGATGAATACATCTTCCGGGCGGGGGACAGCACAGAGACCATGGGCCTGGTGCTGCGAGGGTCGGTACTGTCCATGCAGGAGGATCTGTGGGGACATCGGAATATCATGGAGCGCATTGGGGCAGGGGACTATTTTGCAGAGCCCTTTGCCGCCACTCCGGGGAGCGTACTGAATGTGAGCGTGGTGGCCGATGAGGACACGGAGATCATGCTGCTGAACATGGGGCGGCTGTTGAAAACCTGCCCCAATGCCTGCGCGCATCACAACCGCCTGGTGCGGAATCTGGTGTCGGTCATGGCCCGGCGGGTGATGAACCTGAACGAAAAGATCACCCACATGGCCAAGCGCAGCACCCGGGAAAAGCTGCTGTCCTATTTGTCTGCGGAGTCCATGCGTCAGGGAAAGCTTTCTTTCGCCATTCCCTATGACCGGCAGCAGTTGGCAGATTACCTCTGTGTGGAGCGGGCGGCTATGTCTGTGGAGCTGAGCAAGCTCCAAAAGGAAGGACTGCTGAAAACCAACCGCAACCAATTTGAGCTTTGTGCAAAGCTGGACGTGTAACAGAAACATCCTGCGCCATGCGCAGGATGTCTTTTTATAGACAGATGGGGAAAAGTTTGGTATAATAACAAATAATGCGGCGGTGCACTACGAGGAGGAAAAACCATGATTCGAAAAGCAGAAAATAAGGATTTACCTATCCTTGCAGAGTTGGCTTGCCGCCTTTGGCCGGAGAATACCCTGGAAGAAATGCAGGAAGAATTTGGGAAGATCATTTCTAAATCCGATGCGGCATTTTTCCTTGCCTATGGGAAAGAGACTGCCGTGGGCTTTGCCCAATGCCAGCTGCGGTATGACTATGTGGAGGGAACAGAAAGCTCTCCCGTTGGCTACCTGGAAGGCATCTATGTGGCGGAAAATTGCCGCAAGCAGGGCATCGCAAAAGGGCTTTTGACTGCCTGCGAAAACTGGGCAAAGGAAAAAGGCTGCAGGGAATTTGCCAGCGATTGCCAGCTGAGCAATTCCATGAGCCTTGCGTTTCATTTGAAGGTGGGCTTTGAGGAAGCAAACCGCATTATTTGCTTCACGAAAAAGCTGTAAGGAGTTGGTTTTATGGTTATATTGATCGGCGGCGCGTCCCATACAGGGAAAACCCTTTTGGCCCAGCGGCTGTTGGAAAAATACCATTATCCCTATCTGTCCATAGATCATCTGAAAATGGGACTGATCCGCAGCGGTCAGACAGAGCTGACTCCCATGGACGATGAAAAGCTGACGGTCTACCTTTGGCCCATCGTCCGGGAAATGGTGAAGACCGCCATTGAAAACAGGCAGGATCTTATTGTGGAAGGCTGCTATATTCCGGCTGACTGGAAAAAAGACTTCGAAGAATCGTATTTGAAGGATATCCGCTATGTCTGCCTCATCATGACCCGGCGGTACATTGAAAACCACTTTGCAGACATCAAAAGTCATGCATCTGATGTTGAATCTCGCATGGATGACAGCGGCCTGAATGCCCGGGCATTGATGGAAGAAAACGAGAAAAACCTTGCTCTTTGCAAGGAATTCAGCTGCGAATACATTCTGATCGATGAGGACTACAATATCAGCATATAACAACTGCCCCGGAGATTCTTCCGGGGCAGGTTTTTATTGTGGCTCTATTATAGCAGAAAAATCAGATTTTTTCAAGACTTGCAGTTATTTGTTTTTGCGGTACAATATTCTTACAAGGAGGAATGGATCATGCCATACTATCATTGCTCACCCATCGCCGGATTGACGGTGCTGGAGCCCAGAAAGCCCAAGTCCTTTGGCAAGCCGCCCAGAGTCTATATGACCACGCTGCTGCCCATGGCGCTGATGTACGCGGTCCAAAACTATGAGTATAGCTACGGCTACACCAAAGAGGGGCAGATCTATTTTGACGAATACTTCCCCAATGCCCTGGAAATCCTCTACCGGGGAAAAAGCGCAAGTCTTTACTTATGTGCTCCCGAAAACACGGAATCCACAAAAATCCCCAATGAAGCAGTGGCGGAAAGTGCTGTCCCGGTGATCAGCGAAACCCATATCCCGGATGCTTATGAAGCGCTGTTGGAGCAGGAACGGTTGGGCGCACTGGTCATTTACAGATATCATGAGCTGTCGGAAAGAAAGCTGCAGTGGATCCGCACAACACAAGCGGACATCATTAAAAAAGCAAATCTTGTCAATACCCCCGGCCCTCAGGCGGATTACTACCGGGAGCATTACCCGGAAAGCTGGCAGATCGCGGAAAAGGAACAGACATAAATATTAATCCCGGAATTGGATTCGTGGATCTCACGCTTCCAGTTCCGGGATTTGTTTCGGTTGTACGCCTTGCTGCTTTGAGGTTTTCTTGTAACGGGATTTATTTCGCCCCAAGTGCTCCGCTTGGCGGCATCCAGTTTGCGCTTTTCCTTTTTGGAAAGCTTTTCATAGGGAATGAATTTTTCCATTTGCGATTCCTCCTTTTTGGACTTTGTGCTTTATTATAACACAAAAAGGAGGGAAGGTCAAATATGGGCAGTTACAGAGCCTTGTTCAATTTTCGGTTGATGCCATCTGTTTTTCTTTTGGTAAAACAGTAGATGAGCAGCCAAATGAAAGCGTAGCCAATGACAAAAGCTGCGGTAAAAATAGCAATGGGGATCAGCTGGCTCTGCAGCCAGCCGTTGAGCAGATAGATCAAAATGTATGCTGCGTAGAGACCTGCACCGTGAATCAAAATGGCGGAGAGCAGCGGCAGCTGCTCCAGCTGGTAGATGGCGGTCATGCCGGCCACGATGAAAGCCAGCAGCGTGACAGTAAGGATCCCCATACAGACTTCGTTGGGGGAGAAGTGGCTGACCGTACCGGTGCTGCCCAAAATGCCGTAAACGATGGCCAGCACCACGGGGCCACCCCCGGCGGCCATACAGCCTCTGAATAAGAATTCCTTTGCAAATTTCTTCATTTTTTGTCGAACCTCCTTTTGATTTCGGCGAAACAACGCCGTGAGACATACTCGGTGTAACCGCATTTGAAAACCGCATCCACCGCACCGCTGAAGGATGCGCGGAATTGCTCCAGACGGTTTTCATTAGCCAGAGTGCTTTTGTTGATGCGAATGAAGGACGAAGGCAGGCGCTTTTCCAGCTCGTACAGGCGATGCTTCAAGCGATAGCGCTTGTTGTGAGCGTCAATGGCGTAGGTCCTGCCCTCTAAAACGGTGATACATTCGATGTCCGAAAAGAGAAGCATTTTTACCTCGTCCTCGGTATAGGCGGCGATGCGGTCGGCACCGGAATACGCCAGGACCAGCTGCTCGATTTGGTCGGTGAGCGGGGAGCGGTTATGAACCGTTGCCACCACTTCCTCGTCCTTTTCTTCGTCGATGATCAGCTTGAATTTCATTGGTTCACCTCCTTGTGACTGTACTATATCACAGAAAAAAACAAAAATGTTGTAATTTGCCCTCAACGGCATTTTTGACGCACTAAGCGGTAAAAAGGCACAGAACCGTTTCCGATTCCGTGCCTTATTTTTATAGGGGAATGTATTTGGAAAGCCGGTGGCCCAGCAGACGCATGATCTCCAATTCATCCATGGTGTCGAAAAAAGCATTGTGGCTTTCGTGATATGTACGGTTGTCGGAGAGCAAGCGGAGCATGGGCTCCACGCCGTAGCCTCGCTTCAGCCGCCCTGTGGAGCAGCAATCGGCGCAGACAGGAATCTTGGGATTGTGCTGGCGATAAGCGGCCAGGCGCATGATGTCGAACCATGTAAAATCCCGCAGTTCCGGCAAGTGATTCCGGTCAAAGCTGGCGTTGTAGGCAAAGATGGAGCGGACACCCTGCTGCCGGAACCAGACTCGAAGGTCGTTGATGGCTTCTGTGCGGGTGCAAAGAATGGGCTGCACCGGGGTTTCAATGTAAAGAGTGCTCTCGTACATACCCCCGATCTGGCACTCAATGGGCAAAATGTGATATTTGGCTTCTACCATGTCAAAGGTATCTGCATCTGCAATAATGGTGCCGATGGACATGACCTGGTCGGCCCAGTTGGTTTCTGTGTCGATGACGGCAAATGTACCCATGTTTCTCTCTCCTTGGTGATCTTTAGAATAGTATACAGTATTTGAAAGAAAAAATCCATCATCAATGTCGAAGTTTTTGCGGGAGAAAAAGTAATTCCTCTTTGAGATATCGTCCTGGATTGAAAGCGGAGCCTTTTCATGATATAATAACCCAAAAGATCCAAGGAGGATACCATGAAATTACTGATCAATGCAATCACAAAATTTTTATGCGGCTTATTGATGGTGGGTCTGCTGATCTTTCTTCCGGCGGGAACATTTTCCTATGCCAACGGCTGGCTGCTGGTTGGTTTGCTGTTTGTGCCTATGCTCATCGCAGGATTGGTGATGTTTTTTAACTCTCCCCAATTTCTGGAAAAACGCTTGGATGCCAAGGAAAAACAGACGGCGCAGAAAGGCGTTCTGGCCTTTTCCGCGCTGATGTTTATCGCCGGCTTTGTGGTGGCCGGACTGGACCACCGCTTTGGCTGGTCCCAAATGCCGATTGCGGTGGTAATTGCGGCATCGGTGCTGTTTTTAGCTGCCTATGCCCTATACGCAGAAGTTATGCGGGAAAATGCTTACTTAAGTCGAACGATTAAGGTGGAAGAGGGGCAAAAGGTGGTGGATACCGGCCTGTACGGCATCGTCCGCCATCCCATGTACATGTCAACTCTGCTGCTGTTTTTGATGATCCCGCTGATCCTTGGCTCCTGGTATGCGCTGATCGCCTTTGGGTGCTACCCGGTGATCATCATCGTTCGGCTGAAGGACGAGGAAGAACTGCTGACCCGGGAACTTCCCGGCTATGCGGCGTATAAGCAGAAGGTTAAATACAGAATTCTGCCCTTTGTCTGGTGAGCCATGAAAGAAAAGAATGGGCGATAAGGGAGGATAATGGGTCAATATGGATCTGCTGAAAAGCAAAATAAAACCGATGTACTTCAAATATTTGGTAGCTGCATCGGGGAGCGCCATGGTGGCATCGGTTTTCGGTATGATCGATGCCATGATGGTGGGAAAGTACCATGGCCCTGCCGGGAATGCGGCCCTGGCGGTGTTCAATCCCATTTGGAGCATTATCTTCAGCCTGGGATACCTGGCGGGCATTGGTGGGAGTGTGATTTTTTCCACCGCCCGGGGAAGAAAGGATGAAAAAACCGCCCAAACCTATTTCACCCTTTCGGTTCTCTATGGTGCGGCGCTGTCCGCTTTGGCGGTGGCAGGCATCGGCTTTTTCAACGAACCGCTGTTTCGCTTCTTTGGCGCGGACGATGAGCTGCTGGGTCTTGCCAAGGGTTATCTGACACCGATCCTGTTTGCGCTGCCTTGCTGTGTATTCAGCTGTATTCTGTCTGCGTTTTTGCGCAATGACGGCAATCCGGGACTGGCCACCAAGGCGGTGATCATCGGCGGTATTTTCAATGTGATCGGCGATTATCTCTGCGTTTTTGTGCTGGATATGGGCATTTTCGGTGCTGGCCTTGCAACAGCCATGGGTCAGTTCATTTCCGTGGGTGTTATGCTCCTTCATTTTGCGGGGAAGAAAAATACCCTGCGGATTGTGAAGATTTCCCAGATGGGTCGAAAGCTGGGGAACATCACCGTCACCGGCTTCTCCACGGCCATCAACGATCTGGCCATGGGGGTCATTGGCGTTTTGTTCAACCGACAGATCATGAAATACCTGAATTCCGATGCCCTGGCGGTGTACGGTGTTATCACCCAGGTTACGGTCTTTGTCCAGTGCCTTGCCTATGGTGCCGGGCAGGCGGCGCAGCCTATCATTTCCCAAAACTATGGCGCCGGGCAGAATGACCGTATCAAGCAGTGCCTGAAATACGGCTTATATACCAGCGCTGTGATGGGTCTGTGTTGGACAGGTGCCATGTTGCTGGTACCCAAGCTGTTTGTGAATTTCTTTATGACACCCACAGCATCTGTTTTGAAGATCGCCCCGGGAATCCTTCGGGCCTACGGGATTTCCTACATTCTGCTGCCGTTCAATATTTTTGCCACCTACTTTTTTCAGGCGATTGTGAAATCCAACATCTCCATGGTGGTTTCTGTTGCCCGGGGGGTCGTGATCAGTGGCGGGATGATTTTGCTCATGCCCATGATTGCCGGGTCCGACAGCATTTGGTATGCCATGCTGATTACGGAAATTTTGGTTGCGGCATACGGTGCGTGGTATATGGTAAAATACACTCGGAAACTTTAAAAATATAGTCGCAGGACCGAAAAACCCGGTCCTGCGACTTTTTCGTTATTCTATTGGATATAGGATACATGCCTTTGGTATGGGCGATGCCCACACCGGCGATTCTCCCTTGTTTTGCCAGGCTTACTGCCTGCTGTTTTTCTACAATGGAATGGTCAGAAAGCTGATACCCGGTGATCCGACCGCCTTCCTTGACCAAACCTATGATTCGTTTTGCGTTGGACTTTGCCTGCGGAATCTGATCCAATGTCTGCTTTGCCAGTTCCTTTCCGTCCATTTGTCAATCACTCCTTTGGGGTAGTTTTTACCGTTGAGCGGAGAATATACAGCCTTTACAAATTGGGGAGCAATGTGATATCTTGCAAACAAATGAGCGAGGATGCAATGTGGCCGTAAAAATACTCCCCGAACAAGTAATTTGTTCGGGGAGTTTGCTGTTGGTGGTACATCAACTCTGAACCGGCAAAAAGTCAAGTCTCTTCTGCCGTCAAAATATGAGCCACAGCAGACAAGAAAGCAGGATAATTTTAGTGGCAGTTATTGCCAGAACAGTGATGTCCGCAACCGTGATCGCCGCAGGTGTGAGCACCGTCGCCGTGCTCGTGGTCATGGTGATCACATTTCACATTGGGATTAAATCCAAGCGTGCCGCCAAGCAATGCTTCGACTGCGGCATCACAGGAACCGCTAACGCCACCGTAAAGCTTGATTCCAGCCTCGGCAAGTGCCATCTGTGCACCACCGCCGATGCCGCCGCAAATAAGAGCATTTACGCCAAGCACCGAAAGCAGGCCTGCAAGTGCTCCGTGACCGCTGCCGTGGGTGTCAACCACTTCGCTTTCTATAATTGTTCCATTCTCTGCGGTATAAATCTTAAATTGCTCGGTGTGACCGAAGTGCTGAAAGATCTGCCCATTTTCGTAAGTTACTGCAATTTTCATTGTGCTGTCTCCTTTGAATTATCTATTGTTAAAGACTTCAGTGCTTTCTTGAATTGAACGGTGAAAAGAATCGCGGTAAAGGTTACGGCTATCACATCGGCAACGGGCTCTGCCGTATAAACGCCCATTGTCTTGTCTGCAATCAGTTGCGGCATAATGAAGATAAGCGGCAAGAGCAGCACAAACTTGCGAACAATGGCAACGATGATAGAACAAGGTGCGTTGCCGATAGAAACGAAGGTCATCTGGCAAGCAATCTGAATACCGAAGATGCACATTACACCGCAATAGATCCGAAGGGCCGTTGCAGTAAATTCAATGAGCGCTGTGTCGGGAGTGAATATCTCTGCAAACATTTGCGGCAACAACATAATCGCGCCCCAGATGAGAAAGGAATAAGTAAGGCAGGAAATGAGCAAAAGCCGAAAGGTTTTCTTGACACGCTGGGTGTTTTTCGCGCCGTAGTTGTAGCTTAGAATCGGCTGTGCGCCCTGTGCAATGCCTTGCATGGGGAGCATGGCAAACTGCATCACGCTTGTGAGGATGGTCATCGCACCCACGGCAATATCACCGCCGTATTTTAAGAGGGAAGAATTAAAGCAAACCGAAATCACGCTTTCACTGCTTTGCATAATAAAGGTCGCCGTTCCCAGTGCGATACAAGGGAAAACAAGTTTTCCGTCTATGGGAAGATTTTGCCGTCTAAGTTTAAGAAAAGTCTTCTTTCCGCTAAGGAACAGGAGCACCCAAATGCAAGAGATCGCTTGAGAAAGGATGGTAGCAAGCGCCGCACCTTTGACTCCCATTTTAAAACCGAAAATAAATATCGGGTCAAGGATAATGTTGCTGACAGCACCGATCAGCACCGTAATCATACTGATTTTGGTGTAGCCCTGTGCGGTGATGAACGCACCCATACCAAGTGTCAGTTGGACGAATACTGTACCAATCGCATAGACGCTCATATAAGCAGTGGCGTATCCGATGGTGTTTTCGCTTGCGCCGAACATCAGAAGTAAATCTTGATTCCAAGTCAATAAAACGGCGGTCAGAACAGCAGAGATAATAAGTTGCAGGGAAAAACAACCGCCCATGATTTTTTCGGCAGAATCGTTGTCGCCCTTGCCCATGCAGATAGACGCCTTTGGCGCGCCGCCCGAAGCGATCAGCGCCGCAAATGCCGAGATGATCATAATAATCGGCATACACACGCCAACGCCTGTAAGCGCAAGGCTTCCGTCGCCCGGTATGTGACCGATATAGATGCGGTCAACAATGTTGTATAGCATATTGATAAGCTGGGCTACAACCGTAGGAACTGCTAATTTAAACAGCAGTCTGCCGATGGGTGCCGTGCCGAGCATTTCCTTGTTGTCGTTCATAGTTTCGCTCCATGGTTTTAAAATTTACTGGTCTATTATATACTAAATCTCACCTCAATTCAAGGTTTTAGATCCATTTGTAAGATAAAATCCAAAAGGTGTGCTCAAGTTAAAAAGAATCAACGAAGCACCTTTTGATGGGTGCCGGCATTGCCGGCTCCGGTTTGCGGCGCCCGATAAAATCATCGGGATTGCGATGATCCTCGATTTTGTTGACCGCTGCACACAAAACGCCCGGCTTCATCTGCCACCGGCAGTGCCGGGTGTTTTGTCCCAAAGCAGGTGCCCTGCTTTGCTCGCAGGATACCATAGGTCAGATCTTGCAACATAAAAGATTCAGCCGAAGTCTACCTAAAGGTAAACTTCAGCTGAATGGTCCAAGTGGCGAGACTCGTTTGCGTTGCCGTCCGGGAATGGACGGCAACTATGGTATTGCCGGGGCCCTACCCGGCGAGCAAGGCTCCCCCGGAGCCTTGCATTTAGATGTTCGATTCTCGCTCTATATAAACGAAAAATTCCAAAACCCGCAAAAGCGGATTTTGGAATTTTGGTCCAAGTGGCGAGACTCGAACTCGCGGCATCCTGCTCCTAAATAACTGCTGGAACTTTTTTCTAATAATTTCCGTTACTTTTTGGCACCTTTTATTCCGGAAAAGCTGCTCTTTGAAACTCTTATCTCCACTGTCTCCATGTGCTCCAAACCCGGTTATGGTCAAATATGTGGTCAAAAACCGCTTCCCGAGGATTCCGGCAGCCATCGCCGATCCCCCAGGAAGCGGTTCATTTGTTCAGAGGATCTGGTCAAAGCAGTATTGCCAATTCCAGAAAGCGGTCTTCGTTTGCCCGATTGTACCTTCCAACTCCCACATTGTCAAGTCATTTCTTCCGTTAAAAATTGTACCGCTATAAACAAAGAAAAGGGAAGCGGTTGATTACTTGGTGGCTATGGAAGAGGAACTAAAGTATAGCAACTTGATGTCTTTCAAGTCTTCAAGTAGGGCCAGAGCAGCATCATGGTCTTTGTTTGTAATCTTTTTAATAATCTCGGACAAGTAGATAAACACAGTGTATACAATGGCTGCGATAACGATTATAGCTATCGCATATACGTAAACAATCTCCACATAAATCGTGCGGATTGAAAAACTTAAATATGGTTCAGTACCTCGATTACATCGGACACCTGTATATGTCAAAGCCCGCAGCTCCTATCGAGCTGCGGGTTTTGACATATTTATGTAATTACAGATTAAAGAATGCTGCTTTGCCGGGATATTGTGCCTGGCTGCCCAGCTCCTCCTCGATGCGAAGAAGCTGATTATACTTGGCAACACGGTCGCTACGGCTGGGGGCGCCGCTTTTGATCTGTCCTGCGTTCAGAGCGACAGCCAGATCCGCAATGGTGGTAT
>SVMA01000027.1 GCA_015067635.1 Oscillospiraceae bacterium
GCAGGTGCAACGATCCGGCAAACTTACATCTGTATGGGAACCATGTTAAAGTCAGCACTGATGAATGATCTGATTCCCAAGCATCCTATGGACGGTGTCCGCTACACCAAGCCGGTGAGAGCCAAAAGCGATATCCGGTTCTTAACCATTGAAGAGCAGAAAAAATTTTTAGAGGTCGCCAAGCGGTCTCACAACTACTATCAATACGCTCTGATCTTGGAAACAGGGCTTCGCACCGGCGAGCTGATTGGACTGACCTGGGATGCTATCGACTGGAAAAATCGGACACTGACAGTCAACAAGACGCTTGAGTTTCGGCACAAGCAAAAGGATTGGCGGGCAGGACCTCCGAAAACGCAGCACAGCTACCGATCCATTCCGCTGACCAGTTTTGCTTATGAGATCCTGCAGACTGTCTACGAAAACTCCAAGAACCAAAAGAGATCGGAAACCCTCTCTCAGGAACTGGAGTATATAGAAAGGCACACAGGAGCAAAGTCTAAGCTTGTTATGAACGATCTTGTCTTCATCAATTGGAGAACAGGCGAGCCGGCCAAAAACAGTTCCTATGATACCCACCTGTATAAGCTGTGCAATGAGGCAGGCATCAAAAGATTTTGTATGCACGCCCTACGCCACACTTATGCGACAAGAGCAATTGAAAGCGGAATGCAACCCAAGGTTTTGCAGAAGCTTTTAGGACACGCGAGTATTCAAACCACTATGGACCGTTATGTGCACGTCACAAATGATTCCATGTTAAAGGCCGTATCCTTGTTTGAAGAAAGCTCCCCCACCGCCACCGTGTAAAAAGGTGTACAAAAGGTGTATAAAAGGTGTATACGGAAAACCGGGGTGCCAAAAAACCTTGATAAATAAAGGATTTATAAGGAGATAGAAGAAGAAATGAAATTAGGTATCGTGGGGCTTCCCAATGTGGGCAAGTCAACCTTGTTTAACGCAATCACCAATGCCGGTGTGCCTGCAGATAACTACGCGTTTTGCACAATTGACCCCAATGTAGGCGTGGTTTCCGTTCCGGATGAACGGCTGAGCTGGTTGGCTGATTTTTATCAGCCCAAGAAGCACACGCCGGCGGTCATTGAATTTGTGGATATTGCAGGATTGGTAAAAGGTGCCAGCAAGGGTGAGGGCCTGGGCAACAAATTCCTCAGCAACATCCGCACAACCGATGCCATTGTTCATGTGGTTCGTTGCTTTGAGGATTCCAACGTCACCCATGTGGAGGGTTCCACGGACCCGATCCGGGATATCGACATTATCAATTTGGAATTGGTTATGGCGGATATCGAAATGGTAGAGCGTCGAATCGACAAGGCGCAAAAAGCCTGCAAGGGCGGTGACAAGAAGTTCTTAAAAGAAGCGGAATTGTTTACCCAGCTGTTGGCCCATTTGAATCAAGGCAAGCTGGCGCGGACCTTTGACGGTAGTGAGGAGGATATGGCTTTGATTGGCACATCCGACCTGCTGACCTTGAAGAAAACCATTTATGTTGCCAATTTGGCGGAAAATGAGATCAACGAGCCGGAGAATAATCGCCATTTTCTGGCAGTGGAGGCATTGGCAGAGGAGGAGGGAAGTCAGCTGATTCCGATTTGTGCCAAGCTGGAAGCAGATATTGCGGAACTGGATGACCCCGAGGAAAAGGCAATGTTCATGGAGGAACTGGGCGTCAAGGAATCCGGTCTGGACAAACTGATTCGCAGTTCCTATGCACTGTTGGGGCTGATATCCTTCCTGACCGCTGGTGCGGATGAATGTCGGGCATGGACGATCAAGAAGGGCACAAAGGCACCTCAGGCAGCCGGTAAGATCCATACGGATTTTGAACGTGGCTTTATTCGCGCAGAGGTCATTGCCTTTGAGGACCTGAAGGAGTACGGAACGATGGCCAATGCCAAGTCTGTGGGAAAGGTTCGCAGTGAGGGCAAGGAATATGTAATGAAGGATGGAGACATCGTCAATTTCCTGTTCAACGTATAAAGATCAAAGGGCTGTTGCATAACGCAACAGCCCTTTTGTTAAAAGGTGGGGTCCAGCAAAGCCTTTGCGGCGGCAATGTGTGCCGGGGTAGTACCGCAGCAGCCACCAAGAAGTTTTGCGCCGCTTTGACGGCAGGCTAAGAGTAGTTCTGCAAATTCGTTGGTGTCCATGTCATATTCCGCAATTCCGGCGGAATTGATGATGGGATTTCCTGCGTTTGGTTTACATAAAATCGGAATACGGATTTCTTTGGCCAATTTTCGCACCAGATACGGTGTCATCATATCTGCCGCAACACAGTTAAAACCGACAGCAGCGGCACCGGAATCAGCCAAATCCCTGAGAACCGGTACGGCATCTCCACCGGAAAACAGGGATGCGTCAGCGGTCATAATAAAGCTATACAGAATTGCGCCTGCGTTCTCCAGTTCAGCAGCGGCTAAAATTGCCTCCGCTTCCTGAGGATACATCAAAGTCTCTGCAACCAGCAAATCCGCACCGCCGTCTATCAGCCCGCGGATCTGCCGGCGATAATTTTCAATCAGCAGGTCAATATTGTCCGGATTCCAGCTTTCGCAAAAAGCGGCAAGGGTGGTCAAATCTCCGGCAATCAGGCATTCCGGTGCAGCTAAGCGAGAGAGAGCCACCAGCTGTGCATTGACAGTCTCCGTTTCCTTGTCTAAACCTACACGCTCCAAGGCAATAGGCTGTGCCTGAAAGGTGGGGGCATATAGAATCTGACTGCCAGATTGTGCATATTGCCGTTGTAAATCGATGATAATATCCGGATGGGCAAGGGCCCATTGTTCGGTGCAGCAACCCCTTGGCATGCCGGACCGCAGCAGATTGGAACCGGTGGCACCATCTAAAAAATGTATGCCTTCGGAGATGCGATTCCATAGCTGTTCTTTCGTAAGCATCCTAGTTCCTCCGTTCATTGATGGTTTTATTATAAGACAAATGAGAAAGGATTGCAACAATGATTGACGAAAGAATATTTTTTTGCTAGAATATCCCTATCAACTGAAAAAGGAGTGTTTTTTATGAAAAAGACTGTATTAAGAGAATATGCAAAACTGATCGTTCGCTGTGGCATCAACGTCCAAAAGGGCCAGGAGGTTATGGTATACGCAGATTTGGATCAGCCGGAGTTTGTCCAGATGGTGGTGGAAGAGGCTTACAAGGCCAAGGCCAAGAAGGTCATTGTAGAGTGGAACTACCAGCCTTTGAGCAAAATCCATGTGCGCTACCGTTCTGTAACGACTATGGGTACGGTAACCGAATGGGAGAAGGCGCGCCGCCAGCACATGGTGGATGTGAATCCTGCCCGTATCCATATCATTTCTGAGGATCCTGACGGACTGAAGGGCATGAATATGGCAAAGGTTGCCAAGGCAAGACGGATTTCCTACCCCATTTTGAAGCCTTATATTGACCAGCTGGAGGGAAAGCAGCAGTGGTGTATTGCGGCAGTTCCCGGCAAAGCATGGGCAAAAAAGGTATTCCCGGGAGAGCGCACCAGTGTTGCAGTGGAAAAGCTGTGGGAAGCGATTTTGGCGACTTCCCGCGTAACAGAGGATCCCATAAAGGCATGGGAAGAGCACAATGCGGACCTGAAGAAGCGTTGTGATTATTTGAATTCTCTGGGAATTGAAAGCCTGCACTATACCGCCAAGAACGGCACGGATCTGACCGTGGGCATGATTCCGGAAGCGATTTTCTGCGGCGGTGCGGAAACCAGTCGGGAAAACGTGGTATTTAATCCCAACATTCCCTCTGAGGAATGCTTTATCTCTCCCATGAAGGGTAAGGCAGAGGGCATTGTATATTCTACCAAGCCTTTGAGCTATCAGGGTCAGATCATTGATAACTTCTCCATGCGTTTTGAAAACGGCAAGGTGGTGGAAGCCAAGGCAGAAGTTGGGGAGGAGCTGCTCAATACGATGCTGTCTATGGATGAGGGTGCTGCCTATCTGGGCGAATGTGCTCTGGTGCCGCAGGCAAGTCCCATCTGCGAAAGCGGTATTCTGTTCTATAACACCTTGTTTGATGAAAATGCTGCATGCCATCTGGCAGTTGGTATGGGCTTCCCCGATACCATTCGGGACCATCACAATAAAACTCTGGAGGAATGCCGCGCCATGGGCGTCAATGACTCCATGATCCACGAGGACTTTATGATCGGTTGCGACACCATGAATATTGATGCTATTTGTGCCGGTGGCAAGGTCGTTCCCATCTTCCGTAACGGTAACTGGGCGTTTTAATTGGATTTTTCTGAAAAAAACGAAAAAAAGACTTGCATTCTCCCGCGTGATGTGTTATGATACTCGGGCGATTAAGATTGCTGGGGCAACTATGCCCTTTTACATGATAAGAAAGAGGTGAACAAAATGAAGGAAGGTATCCATCCCAATTACGAACAGACAACCATTCGCTGTGCTTGTGGCAACACCTTTACCACTGGCTCTACCAAGAAGGACATTCGTGTTGAGATTTGCTCCAAGTGCCACCCTTTCTATACCGGCAAGCAGAAGCTGGTTGACACCGGTGGACGTGTTGACCGTTTCAACAAGCGTTTCGGCCTGAAGTAAGAGTAAAATCCGCACTGCGTTATCGTAGTGCGGATTTTTTATGCTTTTTTAAGGGAAAAGAGAAAGAAAAGATTGCTTGCGGGACGGTTTTTGTGTTATAATAACTGATAATAGGCATATTGTATCCATTTGGCACTTACCGCATCGAATGGATAACCGGCATGGAGGAACCATGGAAACAACATTTGAAACAAAACAGGAACGGGCGGTTTTGGTCGGATTGAATGCGGATTGCTTCCGTGCAGATCAGACCGCAACGGATGAGACCATAGAAGAATTGGAAGCGCTTCTGGAAACTGCCGGTGGCTTTTGCACCGGAAAAATGCTTCAAAACCGTCACACACCGGATTCCCACAGCTTTATCGGCGAGGGAAAGGCACAGGAAGTGCGGATGCTGGTGGAGGCAACAGAATCCACCATGGTGGTTTTTGATAATGAGCTTTCTCCCGGCAACATTCGGGCTCTGGAGGAAATTATCGGGGTTACGGTTTTGGACCGCAGTGCCTTGATTCTGGACATTTTTGCCCAACGTGCCAAAACACGGGAAGGCCGGTTACAGGTAGAGCTGGCACAGTATCAATATCTTCTGCCCAGACTGTCCGGAATGGGAAAAAGCCTGAGCCGTCAGGGTGGCGGTATTGGCACCCGGGGTCCCGGCGAAACCAAGCTGGAATCCGACCGGCGTCACATTCGGGAACGGATTGCAAGACTGCAAAACGAACTGGAGCAGGTACGTCAGGTGCGGATGGTGCAACGGGAACGCAGGATGAAAAATTCCGTGCCGGTTGTGGCTATCGTTGGCTATACCAACGCAGGCAAATCCACACTTCTGAATCAGCTGACGGATGCGGGAATCCCTGCAAATAACCGGCTGTTTGACACGCTGGATACCACATCGAGACAGTTAACGGTGTCTGACAATCTGGATGTTGTCCTTACGGATACGGTTGGCTTTATTGCCAAGCTGCCCCACCATTTGGTGGAGGCTTTTCATGCCACGCTGGAGGAGCTGGAGTATGCGGATCTTTTGCTGCATGTAATCGATGCTTCTGATGAAAATCGGCAGGAGCACATTGCTGTGGTGGACAAGCTGATCGGAAAGCTGGCCAAAGAAGGCACGCCGGTATTGCGATGCTATAACAAAGCGGATCTGGTGGAAAAAACGGATATTCCTGTGGGAGAAGACGTGGTTTCCATTTCCGCGAAAAGCGGTATGGGCATGGCCGAACTGAAAAATGCTATTGAAAAGGCCTTGGGGCACAGCAGGCATCATATCGTGGTGACTTTGCCTTATTCCATGGGCGGCATGGTGGAGACCCTGCATAGCGGGGCACAGGTGATTACTGTGGATTATACCGGCGAGGGCATCGTGGTGGAAGCGATTGTGGACGCTATTTTGTACGGCAGATTAAGCGCGTATATCACGGAAGAGAAATAACGAAAAAAGGAAGGAGTGCTGATTCTTGGAGGAATACCTGGTGCCGACCGGGTTCGGTGAAGACGAATTTACAGAGAAAAAATCCCGCTTCATCGGACGTATTTGGCCGGTGGAATCCGAGGAAGAGGCTCTGGCGAAAATAGAGGAAATGGAAAAGCTGCACAAGGATGCGGCACACAACTGCTGGGCATACATCATTCGTGGGGGAGCAGTTCGTTTCTCTGATAACGGAGAGCCGGGCGGAACTGCAGGAAATCCCATGATGCAGGTACTGCAAAAGGAACAGCTGAACAATGTACTTTGTGTGGTCACCCGATATTTTGGCGGTATTTTGCTGGGTGCGGGCGGTTTGGTCCGCGCCTATACCAAGGGCGCAAAAATCGCGGTGGATGCGGCCGGCAAATCTATGAAACGGGTTTGGTCAGTGCTGTACATTCCCTGTCCTTATTCTTATTACGAACGGGTGAAGCTGGAGGTGGAAGCCTTTGGAGGGCTCATTCGCAATACAGAATTTACATCAGAGGTGGAAATGGAAATTTTGGTGGCAGAGAAGGATGCCCAACCGTTTTTAGACCGGTTGACAGATATGAGTGCGGCGACCATTGAGGGAATGGAAACCGGCAAGGAATATCGGGCATTTCCTGTGGAAGCTTGCCAAAAAACTTAACAATTTCACTTTCCCGGTTTACAGATAAGAGAAAAATGTGATATAATATTAAAATTGATTGAAAGGAGGCGTTTTTATGGCATTTCCCCCGTCATTTATTGATGAAATAGTAGCAAGAAATCCCATTGAGGATGTGGTCGGTCAGTATGTGACCCTGCGTCGGGCCGGTGCCAACATGTTCGGACTGTGTCCGTTCCATGGAGAAAAAACCGCCTCTTTTTCCGTTGCTCCGGATAAGGGCATCTACTATTGCTTTGGATGTCATAAGGGCGGCGGCGTTATTAACTTCCAAATGGAAGTAGAGGGCTTGAGTTATCCGGATGCGGTGCGTGCCTTGGCAAAACGTGTTGGCATGGCAGTACCGGAGGATGAGCAATATCAATCCCGCTATCACAAGCAGGAACGGCTCTGGGCGTTACATAAAGAGGCGGCCCGTTTTTTCCACAGTCAGCTTTATGCTCCTGTGGGTAAAGCGGCGTTGGATTACGCCCTGAACCGGGGCATGAGCAAGGGAATTCTGACGGCCTTTGGTGTGGGTTACGCACCGGACAGTTGGGATTCCATGATCAAAGCTCTGCGTGGAAAGGGCTATACAGATGAAGAGCTAAAGGAGTCCGGATTGGTCACTGTTTCTCAAAAGAACGGCAATTTGTTTGACCGTTTTCGGGATCGGCTGATGTTCCCCATCATTGACGTGCGGGGAAACGTGATCGCCTTTGGCGGACGTCGGCTGAAAAACGACGACAGCATTGCCAAATACCTGAATTCACCGGAAACCATCATTTTTAACAAGCGGAAAAATTTATTCGGACTGAACCTTGCGAAAAAAAGCAAGGCAGGAAGCTTGATTTTGGTGGAAGGCAATGTGGACGTGGTAGCCTTGCACCAGTATGGCTTTGACAATGCAGTTGCCTCCCTCGGAACCAGCCTGACGGAAGAACAGGCAACGCTGATGACCCGCTATGCGGATCAGATTATTTTGATTTATGACGGCGATGCTGCCGGTCAGGAAGCCACCAAGCGGGCTATTCCGATTTTGGAAAAGGCAGGTCTGCAGGTAAAGGTGCTGCAAATTCGGGATGCAAAGGATCCGGATGAATTTTTGCACAAGTTCGGCGCAGATAAGTTTAAGCTTTTGCTGGAGGATTCTTCCAATCGGGTGGAATACCAACTGAATGCGATTGCGAAAAAGTATGACATCCGTGAGGATGACCAGAAGGTGAAGTTCCTTCAGGAATCTGCAGATTTGATCGCGACCCTGAGCAGTGCGGTACAAAGAGAAGTGTATGCAGGTCGGGTGGCGGAAAAGGCGAAAATCAGCATGGATGCCATGAAGCTGGAAATCAGCCGCGCATGGAAGCGCCGCAGCAGCCAGGAAAAAAAGAGGCAGGAGAAAATCGATTTATCTCCCGCCCGGAATTTACAGCCCAAAAGCCGTACCATCCGGTATGACAACATGAAGTCCGCTATGGCGGAGGAAGGAATCCTTGCCCTTATCCTTCGGGATCCTGCGCTATTGGACCGCACCGGTAATTTGGAGGAAGGCGCATTCTCATCACCTCTGCTGGGACGTGTCTATCAACAGCTGAAACAGCGGCATTTGCAGGGCTTGGAGGTCTCTCTGGCGGTATTGGAGGATTTGAATTCAGAGGAAATGTCTCACATGGTCGGAGTGGTGCACAGGCATCAGGGCCCGGTCAACGAACAGGCATTTTCCGATTACATTACCACAATCTGTGCCGAGCATCATGCGGCGAATGTTAGCAGTGAGGATGATTTGCGGGCATTCCAAAACAGGCTCAAAGAAAGAAAAGGAATGAAAGAATGACAGATTTGCTCACAAAAACAGAATCCCTTCCGGTGTCTGCCGGAGAGGATGATGTGCGGCAATATTTGCGGGAGATCCGTTTGTATCCCAGACTGACACCGGAGGAAGAGCGTTTACTTGCTCAGCGCTGTGCAGATGGGGATGCAGATGCCATCCGGCAGATGGTCAACTCCAATCTGCGGTTGGTGGTGTCTGTGGCGCGGGAATATGCAGGACGCGGTGTTCCGCTTTTAGATCTGATCCAGGAGGGAAGTATCGGCCTGTTGGCCGCAGCAAAGAAGTTTGATTATACTTTGGATTTCCGTTTCTCTACTTATGCGACCAAGTGGATTAGACAAGGTGTGACCCGTTATTTGCTGAACCATGCCAATTTGATTCGCATTCCGGCACATACGGCGGAGCGTATCCGCAAAGTGGCATGGATGCGTGCATCGCTGCTGCAACAGCGCGGAGAGGAGCCATCCGAGGAAGAACTGGCAAAGGTTTGCGATATTTCCGTGGACAAGCTGCGCCAGCTGATGCAGCTGCATCCGGAGATTTGCTCCCTGGATGCCCCGATGGGAGAGGAAGAAAGTACCATTGGTACGATTTTGGAGGATATCCATGCCCCTCAGCCCTATGAAAGCCTGGTTCGCGAGGAATTGAACCATACCCTGGAATCCTTGCTGCAAATGCTGAATGAACGGCAGCGGCAGGTACTGCAGATGCATTTCGGCATGACGGACGGCATTTGCTATTCCCTGGAGGAGATTGGGAAAACAATGGGCATTTCCAAGGAACGGGCCCGGCAAATTGAGCATCAGGCAATGGAAAAATTACAGAAATTAGGCACCAGTATGGGGCTGGAGGATTATTTGGAATGAGATTATCCGAAGATGCTTTGGAGTTTTTTGGAGAAAACACACCCTTGGAACAGCTGATGTCCGGCTTGTCCGAGGGAGATACATTGCCCGCAGCGGCATTATTATCCGCACTGGAGACGGAATATGAAGAAATTTTGGAACAGGGATTTCAGTTGCTGGAGGATAGAAATGTTATTTTGGACATCTCCGGCCTGCCAAAAATGTGGGGCAGTGGGGAACAGGCAGTGCGTCTGAAGCTTGAGGAGCAGTTGGTCGGCAGTGGCAGATTGCCGGAGGGACTGGATGCAGAGGATCCCCTGCGGATGTATCTGGATGAGGTGGCGGCCATTCCCTTGCAGGAAGATTTCCAATTACTTACTGCCCGGTTGGCCCGGGATAATGCGGACGGCAAAAATGACCCCCGGCTGTGGGAGCAGATACTGCACCTGAGCTTGTATCGTGTGGTGGAATTGGCATGCCGGCATACCGGCTGCGGGATTTTACTGCTGGATTTGATTCAGGAAGGCAGCATGGGCTTGTGGCAGAGCCTTTCCTATTATCGGGAGGGAGATTTTTCTCCATTCCGGGACCGGTGGATTCTTTGGAGCATGGCAAAGGCTGTTGTGCTGCAGGCAAAGGAATTTGGAATCGGGCAAAAAATGCGGCAGGCCATGGAGGATTACCGCGCCATGGACGAAAAGCTTTTGGCTGACCTAGGCAGGACACCTACCATGGAGGAAATGGCAGAGAGCCTGCACATGACGGTGCCGGAGACCGGCGCAGTGGCAGAGATGCTGGATGTTGCACGGCGGATACATCGTGCGAAACAGGAACCGGAGCCGGAAGAAGAGGAATTGGCTGAAACTCAGGCGGTGGAGGACACTGCTTATTTCCAAATGCGTCAGCGCATTTCCGATTTACTCAGCAATCTGGAGGAAACGGACGCCAAATTGCTTTCCTTGCGGTTTGGTCTGGAAACAGGATCGCACATGAGTGGGGCAGAAGTAGCAAAACAGCTTGGACTGACACCGGATGCGGTGGCGGCCAGAGAAGCAGCGGCGTTGGCAAAGCTGCGAAATGAAGGTTAAAGAGAGGTAAAGGACATGGCGAAAACAATTTCTATTGCCATCGATGGCCCTGCAGGCGCGGGAAAAAGCACGATTGCTCGCAGAATTGCCAAGGAACTGGGCTGTTATTATGTGGATACCGGTGCCATTTATCGCACCGTGGCGTATTTTATGGACCTTTTGGGCATCAGCCCCAAGGATACGGATGGCGTGGAACGGTATATTGATGAATTGACCGTTCAGATCGAATACGACGAAGAAGGTCTTCAGCACATGATCATGAATGGCATGGATGTGACTGCGGATATCCGCACACAGGATATCTCTCAGAAGGCATCTTTGATTTCTGCGCAGCCGGTGGTGCGGGAAGTGTTGCTGGATATGCAGAGGGAGGTTGCCCGTCAGCACAATGTAGTAATGGACGGACGGGATATCGGCACCGTTGTTTTACCGGATGCCGATGTGAAGATTTTCCTGACTGCCTCAGCAGAGGTACGTGCAAAACGCCGCACGGATGAACTGCTTGGAAAGGGTCAAAAGGCTGATTTTCAGCGCATTTTACAGGAAATTCAGCAACGGGATTATCAGGATACACACCGCGCCATTGCACCGCTGAAAATGGCAAGAGATTCCATCAAGGTGGATACTTCGGAACTGAACATTGAGCAGGTTGTGGAGACCATTCGCAATATTGTAAGGGAGAAGACCGCGTTATGAGTATCCGCGTAGCCAAAAGTGCCGGTTTTTGTTTCGGCGTCAGCCGGGCAGTGGAGATGGTGGAGGAAGCGGCCGGTCAGGGGAAGAAAGTCGTTACCCTTGGCCCGATCATTCACAATCGCCATGTGGTACAGCACTTTGACGGTATGGGGGTACAGGTGATCGATTCACCCGAAGCGGCACAACCCGGAATGACGGTGATCATCCGATCCCATGGAGTAACACGTCAGGTGGTGCAGCAGCTGGAAGACCGTGGAGTGGAGATTATTGATGCCACCTGTCCGTTTGTCAAGCGCATCCATGCAATCGTGGAAAAGGCAGAGGCAGAAGGAGCATTGCCCATCATTATCGGCACCCGTTCTCATCCGGAGGTGGAGGGAATTGCCGGTTGGTGCAGTCATTGTGAGATTTTTGAAACGCCGGAGGAGCTGGAGAATTGGGCGCAAAAAGGCGAAATTTCGCCAGATACACCCATTTGCATGGTCAGTCAGACCACTTCTACAGAAATATCTTGGAAAAAAAGTGTACAAATCGCAAAAAAACAGTTTACTAACGTAAAAATATTTGATACAATATGCAGAGCAACTGAATCCAGACAGCGGGAAGCGGCCCAGTTAAGTGCTTCCAGTCAGGCTATGGTAGTGGTGGGAGATGCAAAAAGCTCCAATACCGGTCGATTGGCAATGATCTGTCGGGAACACTGCGACATCGTGGCTTTGGTGGACAACGCATCCGAGATAAATCCGGAGTTGTTCAAAAATGCCGCTGAGGTTGGAATCACTGCCGGTGCTTCAACACCGGCGTGGATAATAAAGGAGGTCAATAAGACTATGAGCGAAATTATCAATGCTGATGCTGTACAGGAGGAAAGCTTCGAGGCGCTTCTGGAACAGTCCATCAAGACTTTAAATACAGGAGATAAGGTCATTGGCGTCGTTACCGGAATCGGCAACACCGAGATCCAGGTAGACTTGGGTACTAAGCATGCCGGTTACATTCCCTATGACGAAGTAAGTGCCGATCCTTCTGTAAAGCCTGAGGACGTTCTCCATGTGGGCGACGAAATCGAGGTCTTTGTTGTGCGCGTCAACGACCAGGAGGGCACCGTTCAGCTGTCCAAGAAGAAGCTGGAAGGCATGAAGATTTGGGACGATATGGCTACCTACGTGGAAGAAAAGACCACCGTGGAAGGCACCATCACCGAGGAAAATAAGGGTGGCTTGGTGGCAACCGTGAAGGGTATCCGCGTATTCATCCCTGCTTCTCAGTCCGGTGTTGCCAAGGGCGGAGACATGGCGGCTATGCTGGGTCAGACTGTCCAGCTGAAGGTTACCGAGGTCAACCGTGCACGCCGTCGCGTGATCGGTTCTATCCGGGCTGTGACATCTGAGGGCCGCAAGGCAGCACAGGAACAGCTGTGGAGCGAGATTGAAGAGGGCAAGAAGTATCATGGTACTGTTAAGTCCCTGACTTCTTACGGTGCATTTGTGGATATCGGTGGCGTGGACGGTATGGTACACGTTTCCGAGCTGAGCTGGAACCGTATCAAGACTCCTGCAGAGGTAGTGAAGGTTGGCGACGAAATTGACGTCTATGTTATTTCCTTCGATGCCGAAAAGCGCAAGATTTCTCTGGGCTACAAGACCGCTGATACAAATCCCTGGAATCAGTTCATGACCACCTACAATGCAGGTGACGTTGTCAATGCAAAGGTTGTCAAGCTGATGGCCTTCGGTGCATTTGCAGAGATTATGCCCGGTGTGGACGGCCTGATCCATATTTCCCAGATCGCGGATAAGCGTATCGGCAAGCCTGAGGATGTTCTGGCTGAGGGTCAGGAGGTTCAGGTCAAGATTACCGATGTGGATGCAGAGCATAAGCGTATCTCCCTGTCCATTCGTGCACTGCTGGAGCCCGTTGCTGAGGAAGCAGAGGCTGAAGAAGCAGAGACCGAGGAGGTTGCCACTGAGGAAGCAGTAGCCGAAGAGGCAGTTGTTGAGGAAACTGTTGCTGAAGAAGCAGTCGCTGAGGAAGCTGTTGCGGAAGAAACCGCCACGGAAGAAGCAGAATAACAAAATATATACCGGAACCGACATTTGCCGGTTCCGGTATTTGTATAAAGGAGAATGAAAATGGTAAAGCATATCGTACTGTACACACTGAAAGAGGGCGTTGAGAAGGATCAGGCGGTTGAGATTGTTAAAAACCAGCTGGAGCCTTTGGTCGGTAAAATTCCCGGACTTCTTCATATGGAGATTCGTCGTGCATACAATGGCATGGATTACGCGCTGTACTCCGAATTTGAAAGCGCGCAGGCACTTGCAGACTATACCAAGCATCCCCTGCATTTGGCGGCGAAGGAGCATTTTTGGAATTTTCTGGATAAGCGTGTTGCGGCGGATTATGAATGGTAAAAGAATGTCCATCCTGAGGGATGGACATTCTTATTATTTGTAGAGTTGGGTGGAAAGATACCGTTCGCCGGAGTCGGGCATTAAGGCGACGATGGTTTTGCCGGCATTTTCCGGGCGTTTGGCCAGTTCAAGAGCGACAAACAGTGCCGCACCTGAGGAAATTCCCACCAGCAGACCTTGCGTTACTGCGAAGTGACGGGCGGCGGCATAGGCATCTTTTTCTGTTGCTGTGAGCACCTCATCCAAAATACTCCGGTCCAAGATTTCCGGGATGAAGTTAGCACCGATACCCTGCAATCCGTGAGGACCGGCCTTGCCCTGTGTCAAAAGGGGAGAGGCGGCAGGTTCCACACCTACGATCTGAATATCCGGATTTTGTTCTTTCAAAAAGCGACCTACACCGGTAATGGTACCGCCGGTGCCGATGCCGGCAACAAAGATATCTACCTTGCCATTTGTGTCCTTCCAGATTTCCGGACCGGTGGTTTCATAGTGGGCCTTGGGATTGGCGGGATTTACAAACTGCCCGGGAATAAAAGCATTGCCGGCATCCTTAGCCAATTTCTCTGCCAGCGCCACAGCACCGGACATTCCTTCAGCAGCAGGAGAAAGCACCACCCGGGCACCGTAGGCCGCCATTAACTGCCGACGCTCTATGCTCATACTCTCCGGCATGACAATGGTCATTGTGTATCCCTTTGCGGCGGCGATGGCACATAGACCGATGCCGGTATTACCGGAGGTAGCTTCAATAATCTGGGTATCCTTGGTGAGCAAGCCCTGTTTCTCAGCTTCTTCAATCATATAAAGAGCCACCCGATCCTTCACCGAACCGGCAGGATTATTCCCCTCAATCTTACAAAAAATACGGCAAAATTCGTTTAAAAATTCCACCATTGGGGTATTTCCAATCAGATGGATCCCGGAAGAATAGACGGACATAAAAAACTCCTTTTCATTTGCACAATTTAGTGATATACTGATTATTATAATAAGAGGCTGCATATTTGGCGGCCGGACAGAATAAAGGAGCGATGGCTATGCAGCAGCTGACAGACGCGATTTGGGAGGATTACCAAAAGAAACGTCAAATGGACGAAATCCAATGGGAAAATTTTCCGGATCGCAATACCGTTAAAAATATTCTCAGTCAATTACATCGCATGGTATTTTACCGTGGAACAGAGATACAATTGGAACAATCTGTGGCACAGGTGTGGGCGGATTTGAAGAGCCAGTTGAGAAAGGTTTGCCCCAAGGAACAGGCGGATGAGCTGTGCCGTTGTTTTTTGAGCAGACTTCCGGCAGTTCGTGCCCTGGTGGAAACAGATCTGCAGGCGGCTTTTGACGGGGATCCGGCTGCAACCGGTTATGATGAAATCGTGCTGGCGTATCCCGGTGTGTATGCGATTACGGTTTACCGGCTGGCCCATGAATTATACCAGTTGGGGGTGCCGCTGATTCCCCGGATGATGACGGAAATGGCACACAGCACCACCGGAATCGATATTCACCCCGGTGCTACCATAGGCTCCCATTTCTTTATTGACCACGGAACGGGTATCGTTATCGGTCAAACCACCGTCATTGGAGATTATGTGAGACTGTATCAGGGTGTGACCTTGGGCGGCCTTTCCACCCGCGGCGGCCAAAGCTTATCCGGCGTTAAGCGCCATCCCACCATTGAGGATAACGTTACGATCTATGCCGGAGCTACCATCCTGGGTGGTGAAACCACCATCGGCAGGGGAAGCGTCATTGGGGCAAATGCCTTTGTGACCCGTTCCATTCCTGCAAATACGACGGTGATTATGAAATCTCCCGAACTGCTGCTGCGCAGCAGGGAAGAGCTGTAATATTTATTATAGCAAAAATTAAAACGAAGTCAAGAAAACGAACCGGCGCACCGCTTTTGCTGTGCGCCGGACTTTTAGCTTTTTGCCTGTTTCATACTCAGGCTGATGCGGTGACGTTCCTGATCCACACTGAGGACCACGACTTTGACCACATCGCCCACCTTCAAAACCTCGCTGGGATGCTTCAGACGGCGGTTGCATACCTCGGAAATATGCACCAGACCGTCCTGGTGGACACCAATGTCCACAAACACACCGAAGTCAATGACGTTACGCACCGTACCGGTCAATTCCATGCCGGGGAGTAAGTCCTTCATTTCCAGCACATCCTTGCGCAGGATCGGAGCAGGCAGCTCGTCACGGGGATCACGACCGGGCTTGCTCAGTTCCTTGGCAATATCAACCAGAGTAGGTTCGCCCACACCACAGGCCTGGGCGGCTTTGGCGGCACCATAGGCTTCCAATTTTGCAGGCAATTCATGCAGTTCCGCATTTCCCAAAAGTGTCAGTAGTTCTCTGGCGGCATCGTAGGATTCGGGATGCACTCCTGTGTTGTCCAAAATCTCCTTGCTTTCCGGCACACGAAGGAAGCCGGCACATTGCTGATAAGCCTTGGGTCCCAATTTGGGAACCTTTTTCAGCTGTGTGCGGCTGGTGAAAGGACCGTTCTCCTCCCGAAATGCGACAATGTTTTTGGAGGTGGTGCTGTTTAAGCCGGATACCTGCTCCAGCAAACTGGGGGAAGCGGTGTTCACATCCACGCCTACTGCGTTGACACAGTCCTCAACCACACTGCCCAGGGCAGTACCCAATTCCTTTTGCGGGCAGTCGTGCTGATACTGACCCACACCAATGGCTTTGGGGTCAATTTTTACCAATTCTGCCAGGGGATCCTGTAACCGACGGGCAATGGACACAGCTGAACGCAAATTCACATCGTAATCCGGGAATTCTTCTGCCGCCAAAGGGGAGGCGGAATACACAGAGGCTCCGGCTTCGTTGACGATCATGTAACTGGCGTGGGGGAAGCTTTGGAGCATTTCTACCGTCATGGCTTCTGTTTCCCGGGATGCGGTTCCGTTGCCGATGGCGATGTGCTGAACCTTGTGCTTTCGCATCAAAACGGACAGCTGGGAAATGGCCTCCTGTTTTTTTCGCTCGTTAAAAGTGGGATAGACCACAGCGGTGTCCAAAACCTTTCCGGTGGCATCCACTACGGCAACCTTACAGCCGTTACGGTATCCGGGATCAAGACCCATGGTCACAAAACCCTTTACAGGGGGTTGCATCAGCAACGGTTTCAGATTCAAAGCAAAGTTATGGATTGCACCGTTATAGGCGCGTTCAGATAAATCAGCCCGGATTTCCCGTTGAATAGAGGGGAAGATCAGCCGTTCGTAGGCATCCTCTGCGGCGGCACGCACAAAAGTGGATACAAAAGCAGTTGGCTTCAATGCGGCACGGCAGACCAAGGCCGCACCTTCGTTGCCGGGAAGGGTGATGGTTGGCTTTAGAATTTCTTCCTTTTCACCGCGGTTGATGGCCAGAATCTGATGGTCCAGCAGGCGGGGGATGGGTTGATTAAAGTCGTAATACAGACGGTAGACCGTATCGTTTTCCGCATCCTCGGCCTTGCAGGTCAGGAAGCCCTTGCGCATGACCAGATTCCGCAGACTCTTTCGGATATTTGCATCATCGGAGAGGTTTTCTGCGATAATATCCGAGGCTCCGGCCAAGGCTTCTTCTACGGAATTAACGCCCTTTTCTGCGTCCACATAGGCTTCTGCCAGCGTGGCAGGGTCCTGTCCGTCCTGCACAAAAATAGCATCCGCCAAAGGCTCCAGACCCTTCTCACGGGCAACCGAAGCGCGGGTGCGCCGCTTTTGCTTGTAGGGACGATATAAATCCTCCACTTCAGCCAATGTGGAGGCATTGTCAATGGCGGCAGACAGCTCCTCTGTCAGCTTGCCCTGACTCTCAATAGAATTTTTTACCTCGTCCCGTCGCTGCTGAAGATTTCGCAAATAGGTAAGCCGGGTTTCCAGAGTCCGCAAGACGGTATCATCCATAGCGCCATGCATTTCCTTGCGGTAGCGGGCGATAAAGGGAATGGTGTTGCCCTCGTCCATCAGTGCGATGACATTTTCCACATAGGAAAGCTTTTGCCCCAGCTCCTGGGACAGGATTTCTGCAATCGAAAGCATAGTAAGCTCCTCTCAGTAAATTCCCCACAATTATACCACAAAGAATGAAAAATGAAAAGAAGAAAATGGGTCTGCCGATTTGGCAGACCCATCTATTTGGTTGACCAAAGTTAACCACCGGCTCTGCCGGTGGCAAAAAAATAGCTTCTAGCGAGGAGTAAAGTAGACAAGAAAAAAGCTCCCCATTATAGTAGAAGTGGTTTGCCGACCACACAACT
>SVMA01000028.1 GCA_015067635.1 Oscillospiraceae bacterium
ACCATTCGGGGCCCCTTTAGGGGCAATAGTCTGTAAAATGCCCTTCTAGGGCTTAATCAAGCCTCCGGCTTAGCCGGAGGTTTTGACTATGCATTTACCTTTTCCTGAATCAGGCGGTTTATTCTTTCCCGGGTGTTCAGAACGAACGCATCCCCTCTAGGATATTTCCGGAAATCGATTGCCATTCCTGCTTCTTCCTCGATGATCGCCACAATTTCTTCCTTGCTCATATATTGCTCCAACAGCTTCATGGCGCGTATATCCTGAAGCGCTTCCTTGAAAACCTTCAGCCGCAGAGACTCAATCGCCTTATCCGCACCGGGGTAAACACTGAAGGCATCTCCCGCCGGGAACGCCCCCCGGGCATCTGTCGTGACGAAGGGATTGATGGGACATCTGGAAAACTGGGAGAAATAGAAGTTGTAGCCCCACTGCAGGAAGCCCGCAATTCCGAACTTGTACATTTGATAGCCGATCACTCTGTTACGGGAGGATGGCATTGCCATCAAACGGTTGCTCACATCAACGGTATGGGAACAGCAGTAGTATATCCACAGGTCTGACACATTGTTTTCCAGGAAGTTATCGATTTTATACATGCCGACAATGGGCTTGTCTACTAAGCCTTCCTTGTAGAGCATGATATCCGAAAAAGCATCGATAATGGGAAAATCCTTCAGCAGCGGTGCAACGATCGCCCTTGCCGCGGAATAGGACTCCCTGTCCGGTGCATGAGGCTCATCCGAGACATGGAAAAATGTCCTGTCAGCAACGCCAATTTCCTTCAGATGTCCGGTCAGTGCCGGCAAAAACTGATTCAGGAAGCGTACATAGCCTTCCGATGTAGCCTGTGTGTGCCAACCGAATTTTTTGATGTACTCACCGTTTTCATACACAACCACTTTCGGCGTGAATTTTGCGCCCCATTGGGAGAACAGATGCGCCATTTCCAAATACTGAATACCGTTTCGGTTGCAGATATCGACCCATCTGTCCAATTTATCAAACCCGAAGGAGTAAATTTCATCCTTACAGCTTATATCCACCAGCTGAACAGTTGGTCTTTCTCTGCCAACCTCCGTATCCAGCGGCGGTGTGACGATGGGGGTAAGAATCATATTCAGTCCGTTATCCGCAGCGGTCTTGATAAATTCCTCAACGATATTCCAATACCGCTGGGAGAACACCTCCATGCCGTAGTAGCTCATTAGGCAATCGGTATGGAACCATTGTGTCACCACGGTCTCCTGCTTGGGAAGCACAGCATTAATGACTTCCAGATTCATAACCACCTGCTCATCAACCGCTTCCTGCTCAGAATGAATGCGAATGGAAATGGGATAGCTTCCTGACGGAGTATCCTCAGTGGTTTTCACCGAGATCCATAACGCGCAGGTATTGGTATAGCTGGGAATGATCTCCAGAACATCCTCTTCAAATTCGTAAAGCGGATCCGGGTACAGACCGGGCGCAGTTGAGAGATAATTTTCGTCAATTCCCAGGGGTCGCCGGTCGTAGGCTGCAAGCTCCACCGGTACATTGCCCACCTTCCGCACGGTAATAATATCCTTCAGCTCTGACTCGACAATAATTTTGGCGTCAAAGCGGATTTCATCTTCATACTTCGGCTGATAACAGGTGCGGTAGACAATTTGATAGGAAACCTCCTCCCCTTTTAGGCAGGAAATGCCAGTAACTTCCGGTGGGACATCGTCAGAATGGATAAAAGCCTTGTACAAGGAAGATGTTTGAAACAATTCCAACTTTTTCATGGTTACTTTCCTCACTTCCGTAAATTGCATACCCTAAGTGTATACTGTAATAAATAGTAACATTGTCCATTGGCAGATGCAAGAGAGAATTGTAAAGTTGACTGTTTTTCAATAATATTTAACGGATATTCACAGCCCCCACACAGCGTTTGCCGTGTGGGGGCTGCTTTTTACTTTTCCTTACGGATTATTTCGCAGTTTTGGATTTCTTTTTCCAAATAACGAACGCCACTGCACCGGCAATTACTACACCGCCGGCTACCGCAACCCAGATAATCCAGGTATTATTTCCTGCGGTATTATTCACTGCATCCGATGTGAGCATCGGGATGATGACATCCTCCGGATTCAGTGCCTTAGTACCGGCCGCATCCTCGAATACAGCCTTACAGGTCTTACAGGCGTAGTGTGCAATGCATCCATCTGCCTCAGCAGTTGCTTCCTTTGCTTCCACTGCTACGATCTTATGACCCTTCGGTTCGCCGTATTCAAAGGTCTCTGTGCCGTTCTCGCCACAGTAGCAGGATACGTAGTAGACAGCAGGCTCTGTACATGTTGCCCAAGACTTAACATTCAGAATGTTGGTTGCCTTCTGATCAAAGACACAGGTGTGTGTGCCAACGATCTCAAGCTTATGATCGCCCTTGGGAACACTCAGGGACAGCACGCCGTCTTCATAGCTTGCATCCACGGTTTCACCGTCAATCGATACCGTGTAAGGTACATCCGTACCAACCAGGATGGAAACATCACGATCCTCTGTTGCGGAGGTAGTAACCAAGGTAGTGGGCTTCTTGGGATCAAAATCTTCATCCTGTTCCAGAAGCTCATCCTCCTCAACTTCACTGTTCAGGACAGGAATCTTTGCAAAGCGGTAATCCACAGCCAAGGTCATCTTTCCGCTTGCCTGAACAAGCATCTGGTCGCCATACTTTGCGGAAGTACCGTTAAGGATGGTGTAACCTTCTGTGATTTCGTCCTCATGCAGACCCAAAACCGTAGCCTGCTGGCCATCAGTCGTCAGCTTACCGCCGGTAATGGTTCCGTTACCGCGGTTGGACAGCACAACGTCCTTCAGAACCGTGCCGTAACCAATGGTAGCACCCAAAACATTGCCGTCATCGTAGGATTCCAGAACCTTGACGGGGCCATCACCCAGGCCTGCGCCTTCCTTTTCAAGGATGACAACACCCATGGAGATCAGGGTACCCCATTCCAGGTCATCTGTACGGGGCTCATCCACTAGGACAACCTTGATCACGTGCTTGCCTTCCGTCAGATTGATGGTGTTCTTACCGTCGTTTCTGGTCATCTGGACATTGATACCGACGTTATTGTTACCACGTGCGGAATACGGCTCACCAATGGGCTCGCCATCCAGATAAACCTGCCAGATACCACCGTAGTTGGACCACTTACCCAAACGCATGGAGAACAGGTAATCGCCGGCCTCTTCCACCTCAATGGGGAAGCTCATCCAGTCACCTACATCTCTTGCACGGAACATATTCAAACCATACTCCGGCATGGGAAGACCGATAACCATACCGCCATCATTGGAGCTGGACCAGCTGAAGCCGTCCGGATTCTCCACTTCCAGATTGGAGTTACGGGCAGACAACAAACCTGTACTGTCAATGGTAGTAATGCCTTCATAGGCAGGGTCTACACTAATGACTGTCATGAACTGATGGTTCTTTGTGGACTGAGAATTTGCACGGAGCAAGGGACCGAAGGACTGACCGGCCTTGACAAAGTACGGTGCAGAGAATTCCAGCGGCTTGCCCACAAACTCGGTATGCAGAACCATGCCGTAACGAAGCAATGCCATATGGTTGCCGGAAGTGGTCTTGGTGGTATCCATCGGGACTCCATCCAGTTCCAAACGCTCCCAAGCATTATGATGCATGTTGAAGCCGTAAACGTGCTCCTGGGTAGATGCCAGATCGTCGATCACGACATAGTAAGATTCACTGTCATGGTTCAGCATAATGGTGTGGCGGTCAAATTTATCCACCAAAGCAACACCGTCATACTTACCGAAGGCGGCAGGCGCGCTGCCCACGATATGACCGTACAGCTCGCTGTTCACAACTTCCTTAATGGTACCGGCACCCTTTACGGTTTGCGGCTTGTTGTCCACAAAGATGGAGTTAACCGCTTGCTTCATATCGAATTCTGTCTTGGGAACACCTGCCTGAATCGAGCCGTAGCCCGGGTCCTTAATGACCCATTCGCCATTCATAGCCATGAAGATACTGTTGCATTCCCAGTGAGCGTGACCAACGGGATAGTCGTCGGAGATCATAACCATGAGCTTGTCGTCCTTCTCCCATCCTGTACGCAACGCGCCGACACCCATCACATCCACAACGGTGACATTCATGTAATCCTCATCGGGGATGAAGATGTAATCGTCACTGATATTGGTGTAAAGCAGCTGCTCAAAGGGTGTATCCGCGCCACCGCCCAGATACAGGCAGTAACCGGCGGCCTGGTCTCCTTCTCCACGCTTAGCCATAACGCCCAGCGTGATGGTGAACTCGGGAATGTACGGGGAGTCACTGTAGCCTGGGACGGTACCGTTGCCCATTTCCACGAAGCCCTTGATCCATGCAGGCAGGGTTTCCTGGAAGAAATGGTGGTCAAGGTGTCCGGCGACACCGGTAACACGCTCAACCATTGCCATGCCTTCCACCTGCTGCTCAATACCGTTGGCGGCGTAGTCATAGCCTTCGTTGTGACCCATGTCGTACCAATCGAAAATCCAGTTGCCGTACTGCAACTCACGGTCCAGATACTTACTGATAAGCTCCAGATTCTCTTCATTGATAATGGCACAGGCAGCCGTATACATAACGGCAGAGCTGTCATCGTCACGGCCTCTCGCCATACGGCGGGCAACGTCGCTATAGATGGGCTCCAGACCTCTTTCAATCAGATTGGTCTCAATCTTTTCTCTTTGTGCATCTGTCAACAGATCATAGCACATATCATACGCAACCGCCAGGCTGGTAACAATATAGCCGTGGGGCTGTGCAGTTTGCTCCTCGCTGGGATCCTTTGCCTGATCCTGTGCGTAAGAACGGCTCCATGCCTTCCAGTCACACATATCCAATGCGTACTGAACAGCGCGCATACCGTAATCCTCATTTCCGGTCAACACATAGGCCAAAGCCAGAGTCTTTACCTTGTCTCTCAGTACCTGATTGATACGGGTCATGTAGGGATAAGGTGTTGCATATCCGGGTCCGGGAGGCAGCTCCAGCTGCGGGAACAGGGAAACGTCAACCAGCTTGGGATAAAGCTGAATATCAAACGTAACGTTGACATTTCTATAAATCCAATGGGTTTCAGCCATCAGGGTATCTGCTTCCTTCAGAAGATCCTTATAGACATCCATACCGGAATAACCAAAGGATGTCAGGCTGTCATTTTGCGTCCACTTCTTCATCCGGCGCAATTCTGCGTCATTAAAGTAGACACGGGGGTGATCAGATTCCAGGATCTGATAATCATAGTGCTTTTCTTCGGGAACCGGCGGATACACAGGTTCCTTAACCGTCAGCTCTGTTTCCTTCAGGGTCACTTTATCCAAATAGACCGTGCCGTGATAAGGCGCGTTGTAACTCTTGACGATCAGCAAACGGGCATATTTCGCACCTTCAGGAACGGAGGTTTCATAGAAATACTGACCCCAGTCGTTGGCATATTCGTCCATACCCCAGGCTCTCCATGTGGAGTTCTCGGGGGAATTGTATGCCTCATCAGCAAACCAGATGTAAATCTGTGTTGCACCCAAACCGGTCATATCTACCGTGGCGGCAACAGCCTTCATATTGGAAACATCGATATAGTTGGTGTAGAAGCCGCGGAGTTTGCCAACTTCAGGATCCTGCTCAACCTGAGTAAATCTGAATATATGGTTGCCGTCAGGTGCTGTGGTAGGCGTACCGGCCGGATTATCCTTATTGGTCACGTCCAGCACTTCCACGTTGCCGTTTGTCTCCTGCGTATAGAAGGACCAGCCCCAGGGCAAGCCGTTCTTGGAAGGCTCTTCCTCAAAGGATTCATTGATCTCTGTAGGCATCGGGGGCTCGTCGCCCTTCTGATATTCCTTCAGAATGATTTCGTCCACATAGCTGATACCGGCCTGAGATTCATTAGATTTATATGCCATCAGCCGGGCATAGACTGCACCTTCAGGAGCAGTGAACTTACCGTAGCTCTTTGTCCATTGATTCATGGGTGTACCGGACATCCAGGTCAGTTCCCCATTTACTGGCGACAGCTGATTCATGCCTGCATCATAGAAATAGACATACATCAACATTGGGCTGTCGCCGTGAACATAGAAGCTCACGGACACAGCTGACATTCCGGTAATGTTAACCATCTGGCTGCGCAGACCGATGGGGCTCTTGGCACCCTCGGTATTCAGCTTAAGGGCATAGCTGCCGGCATAGACCATTTCATCAGAAACGGAATAATACTTGTTGGTTTTGTCGTAGGCAGTCCACAGAACCGGGTCATCTCCCTCTTGAACGCCACCCTCGAAACCGGGGTTGTAGTTTTCCATCATATTGGAATAACGCTTGGCAAGGATAATGGCCTTCTTGTCCGTAATCTCATTTCTGCCCTTATTGTCAGAGAAATACTTGCCGCAGGCAGTACATTCCCAGAAGGCAACGCTACCGGTGGTCGTTTCCGTAGGTGCCACATAATCATGCTTGGTCAGCTCATGGCTAGGACCATCCTTCTCCTGGTACTCCTTAATGATCACGTTATCAAAGTAGCTGTTACCGCGCTTATCCGCAGCATTGGATTTATAGAACATGATCTGGGCATAGACTGCACCGGTAGGCACAGTAAACGCTGCATGATAGGAGCTCCAGTTTTCACAGGGTGTTGCTATAACTGTACTGGGTTCACCCTTAATATTGGTAAGTCTGGTCTTACTGCCATCATAGAAGTACATATAGACGGTAGAGTCGGTTGTACCCTTATGATGGAACAATACAGAAATTTTCTCCATACCTGCAACCGTAACATAGGGACTCTTAATACCACGGGGTGCCGGAGATGTGTTGTCCGTGAACAGCTTCAACGAATTTGTGCCGTCCTTGGCAGTCTCATCGGTGACCAGGTGATACTTATTGGAAGAGTCGTATGTAATCCAGTGCTCGGGGTCATCACCGTTGATCAATCCGCCTTCAAAGGAGAAATTCAAATTCTCCAGCAGATTGGTGTAACGCTTACCCAGAATTACAGAATCCTTGTCTGCAATCTGCTGCATACCCTCAGCATCGGCGAAGTAATTGCCACAGTCATTACAAGCCCAGTAAGCAATATTACCGGTAGTGTTTTCCGTGGGAGCATTCGCAGGAACGCTGATCAGATCGTGATTGGGTTCGCCAACCACAACGTGATAACGGGTATCCGTCATCTGACGGCAGTAATCGCAGTTATCACAGCGCTTATAATAGGTTGTCTGACAGGCATTGGTTTCATAGAAGCCCATGCTGGCGTTACCATTATTGTAGGTATGTGTCTCAGGTTCGCAGATGGGATACAAACGAATGTTGTCAATATAAACAGTACCCATACCTGTATACGCCTTATAGAATACCACACGGGCATACTGGGCGTCAGAAGGAACCTTCATTTTATTGGCAGTATAATAGCCGTTGGATGTAGTTGTAACCGTCTTCCAATTCTGGGAGGTATGCTGTGCGGCATTGATGTTGCCTGCCAAGCCATCACCGGCCACGCCGATGCTGCCCAGACTGGTGGGTGTATCTGCATTTTTATAGAAATACACATAGGCGTTCAGGGGCACATTGTCCGCATCTGCCTTCACATCCATGCTCATGTACAGATAGTCGCCCTGATAATCAGCAACCGGGATGGGTTCGCTGAGAACAGCATGATAACCGGAGCCTCCGCTGACAACCTTGTACTCAAGGTAGTGTCCGCCATCAGGATTCTCTGCTCTTTTGAAGCTGGCCCAAGCCTTCGGAGCCAGTTCCTTCCAGCCCTTTGGCATAAGGGGATCCACCGGATCCGCAGTTTCAAAATCGTAGTTATGGTCGCTGGCCGTCAAAAGGTTTGCGTGGGCCTCAGAGGGTTTTGGATAGGTTACAGCTGCAGAAGCAGTACCGGGAAACACCGGCAATATGCCGATAACCAGAACCACCAGCAGAAGCATCGCTATCAGTCGCTTACATAGATGTTGCATAGGTATCCTCCTCGTTTCTATAAAATATCTTAAGTGACTTAGTGATTATACAGTATTCTTTATCAAAAATCAAGATGTTCTTGTGTAATTTTCGGATTTATTTATGAATTTTTTCCACGCGACTCGTATAAAATGCACTTTTATTTTTATCAAAATTGACGAAGCGCAAAAATTATATTTCACGCGCCCACACAAAAAAGAGGCATCACCGAAGTGATGCCTCTTTTTCATTTATGCTTTGCTGGAAATTACTTAGTTTTTCTTTTCTTAATGATGATGACTGCGACGATTGCACCGGCCAAAACCACAGCTCCTGCAACAATGCCGACAATCAGCAATACATTGCTCTGCGGTGCATCCGATGTCAGCTTATTCACAACCACATCGGCGGCATTCAGCTCCTGAGTGCCCTTTGCATCGGCAAAGAGACGATCGCACCTTGTGCACTTCCAGTGTTCGATACAGCCGTCCTCTGTTTCTGTGGCGGCAACCGCCTCAACCTTGGAAAGCTTATGACCGCGAACCTGTTCGTCCTCAAAGGTTTCAGTGCCGTTTCTCTGACACACGCAGGAAACATAGTAGATATTTCCGTGGTCACAGTTTGCCCATTCCTTAATGTTAAGGATGTTGGTTGCATGCTGATCAAATACACACTGGTGCTCACCGCGAATTTCAATATTGTTATCGCCCTCGGGGATTGTCAAGGTCAGCATACCGTCCTGATAGGTGGACTCCAATGTCTCACCATTCAAAGTAGCAACATAGGGATAATCCTTACCGACCAAAATACTGATCTCGCGGCTTTCTGTTGCAGATGTGGAGACCTTGATCACGGGCTCGTCGATATCAAAGTCCTCGTGAAGTTCAATTTCCTTCTCATCATCGGTATTCTTGATGGGAAGCTTTGCAAAGGTGTAATCCACCGCAACACTGGCAGGACCGTTGGCACTCATCAGCAACAGGTCGCCGTACTTCATGGAAGTCGCATTGGTGACTGCATAGCCTTCGTTGATCTCGTCATTGTAAAGGCCAAGGACACTTGCCTGCTTGCCGTCAGTAGTCAGCTTGCCTGCAGATACCGTACCGGTTCCCCGGTTGAACAGAACAACATCGCTCAGAACGGTACCGTAGCTGACAGCCGCGCCCAAAACGTTTTCGTTGTCATAGGTATCGGTCACCTTTACAATGCCCTCACCCATGCTCTCACCAGTATCCAGCGTAATGCTGCCCACAGACATGATCGTACCGTTAAACACCGTCTCCGGAGTACCGGACATAACTGCCTTCAGCTTATGGTCGCCGGCTGTCAGGGTTCTCTTGCCTGCATCAATGGTAATGATACCGGTAGGACCGTTGGGCTCATAGATGCCGATCAATTCGCCATCCAGATAGAGATTCCATGTGCCGGAATATTCCATGGTACGGCCCACATCAATGGTAACACCATACTCACGGGTTTCCTTGACCTCGAAGGGGAACTCGATCCAGTCACCAACCAGACCGCCACGGAACATGACCAGCGGACCACCGATGGTAACGCTCAAAATTGCGTTCTTGGAGATGTCAGCCTTGTTGGTTTCCCAGCTGATCTCACCCTCAGCGCTGTATTTCAGCTCTGTGGAGCTGGGACCGGTCATCATGTGCTCAAACAGATTGGAAATCTGGCTGCCGGAGCCCTTCTGAATCGACATGACATTCATAAACTGGTAGGACTTTGTCTTTTCACTTTCCATCATCAGCGTCGGGCCGTAGCCGTGATAGGTCACTTCCTTGGAGGTGATGGGTTTGTTGCCGACAAAATAGGAGTGCAGGGTCGAGCCGAATCTGGAAATCGTCACGCGATTACCGGTGGCACTTCCGCCCTTTTCAACCATTTCGCCATCCATTTCAAAGCGATCCCAACCGTTTGTATAGTAGTTCCAACCGAAAGTACGGGGCGTGTTGGATTCCAGGTCATCAATGATGAGGTAATAAGGCTGACTGTCATGGTTTATCATGATGGTATGACGGTCAAACTTGTTCAGAACCTGCTGCTTATCCTCCATGCCATAGGCTCCCGGCGCACTGCCGATAAAGTAGCCGTACAGCGTGTTGTCAAATACCAGGTCCAAGCTGCCCTGACCCTTACGTACCTGGGGCTTTCCGTCAACGAAAATTGTGGTATTACTGTACTTCATCTGGAAGTTGGTCAAATCGGAATAGCTGTTGTCCTTGTATTCCGTATCGCTCAGCATCCAGGAGCCGTTAAAGGCCAACAGCAAGCTGTTCTGGTCAAAGTGGTTATGCTCCTGCTGAGAATTATTTGCATTAATTACAAGCAGGGAATCCTGCATACCGAAGCCGGTACGCAAAGCACCGAATCCGTGTGCGGCAACATAGCCCACATTGTGCTCATTGTCCAGCGGGGGTTCCAGAGTGCTTAAGGATTCCTCTGTGAAGTATACCAACTGGTCGAAGGTGCTTGACAATGCGTCGGACATGGACAGATAGTAGGTTGCCAGCATATTTCCACGCTGACTGAACACAGCCATGGAATAGGGATAGTAGGATGCAAAGTCCGCATCAGAATATGCGGGAAGCTGACCGTTAACAGGGTCAAAGAAGCCCAAAACCCGTTCCTGAAGCTCGTCCATATAGGGGTGGGACCAGGGACCGCTGTATCCGGTGCCGCGTTCCACGATATCCAAAGTCACAACGATGTCATCAATAGCCAAGGAGTCATACATGTGACCTTCATTGACACCGGAGTACATGAAGTGATTCAATCTCCAGTTGACGTAGGTCATACCCATGTCCATGTACGGCTTCAGCTCGTCCATGTTATCCTCGTTCATGATTGCACAGGCGGCAGTCAGCATACAGGTTGCATGGTCCATATCACGGCCGCGAAGCATACGAGGCCAGCAGTCATTGAGCATAGGAGCCAGGCCCTTGTCAATTACAGCGCGGCAGATCTTTTCTCTTTCTGCTTCCGTCAGCAGGTCATAGCACATATCATACGCACCCGCAACTGCATCAGTCAGATCACCGGTCTGCTGTGTGGATCGTTCTGTTGAACTGCTAATCTGGTTATACTGGCACCAGTATTGCCAATCACAGATATCCAGCGCATACTGCACTGCCCGTTCACCGTATTTCTCTTCGCCGGAAATGGCATACGCCAGACTCAGCGTATGTACCATGCTGGAAATACGCTGTGCGACCATTGTCAGGTAGGGATAGCCATAGGCAAAGCCTTCCGGCGGAATCTCAAATTCCGGACGGCAGGATGCATCTTCCAGTACGGGATACAGCGGGTAGGACAGGTGATGATTACCATTCAGCACAGTCATTTCCAACAGGCCGTCCGCTTCCCGAAGCAGAGTTCTATATGTAACAGTACCTGCATAACCGTAAGCGCAAACGCCCTTACTCTTGGTAAACTTCGTGATTCTCTCCAGACCCTTCTGGTTAAAGTACAGTCTGGGATGGTTTGTGTCATTGATGCTCCAGTCACCTTCAAACTTCACAGGCGCGTTGGTATCTGCACCTTCTGCCGTGAATTCCAGCTTATCAATGGCAATGGTGCCCTTACCACGACCACTAACAACCTGAATAATGGCATACAGCGCATTGTCAGGGGCGGCACCACTGACGTCACAGTAGTTCCATTCGCCGGTACAGGTCGTGTTGTTAAAGAACACTGCACAGCGTTCACCGTATTTGTCGTAATAACCGATATACAGCTGGAAGGGCTTTCCGTCATAAATGCCTTCCTTTGCATACAGACTCAGACGGTATGTCATACCGGGCTGAATGGGGAAAGATCCACTGGAAACACCGTGTGTGCCGTCCATTTCCTCGGGAACATTCAGCATCAGAGCATATCTGCCATCGTAAACATTCTCAGGATCCTTTGCAGCATCAATCACAGAGAACACCTTTTGGCCGAAAGTGCCCCAGTGCTTCGGATTACCGTTCTCATCCAGCTCTTCGAAGCCGGGATTTCTCAGTACATCAACTTCACCGGGGATCTGCAGCTGGGGAATACCCTTGAAGAAGCATACGTCATCAACCTGGAAGTCCAGCTTACCGGTAAGAGTATCCTTCAACGCGCAAACCCAGATTCTCGCATATTTTGCACCCTCGGGAGCCTCAGACTTGGCAACCGCTACCTGTGTCCAGGAGTCCTTACTCAGGTTAGCAGAGGTGGTGAACTTGCTGATTGCCTTACCATCGCCGCCTAGCAAATAGTCGCCCCGGGCATCGTCTTCATTGGCATAGTAATAGATATAGCCCTGTGCACGTCCGCTACCCTTTACATCCAGGGTCAGGCTGTATTGCTCACCGGTTGTAACGGGAATGGGTTTCGTCCAGATAACCATATATTCCGTATTGAAAAAGCGACCCACATAACCGCGCTCAGCACCGGCATATTCCACAGCAAGGGAATCCGCATTGGGCGAGCTGCTTGCATGCCACTGACTCAGAGGCGTGTTATTTGCAACGGTACGGCTGTCAAAGCCGCCGTTTTTCAGCAGATTCTTCGCAATATTGTTATTGGTCAGCTGCTTAAATTCTGCATCGTCAAAGTAGAAGATGCCGGTGCCCTGAGCGGTAAACAGGAAATCTGCATACACTTCCCCATCAAGCGCAATTGACTTTAAGCTCAGCTTCACCCATTCATTGTCCACGGGAGTAACTTCTTTATATGAAAGCGCGCCGTCCTTTACACTTCTGCGGTTACCGGCTTCGTCATAGAATCTTAAATACAGCTGTGCAAGTGCAGTATCCGTCTGACCGGCCTGACGCTTGACATATATGGAAGCCTCGTATTCTTCTCCCGCCTTCACATTGATCATCAAGCTGCGGGGCTGCTTAGACTTGACAATGCCAAAAGACTGACAGCCGGTTCTTACGTAATCGGTATCCGTATTGAGGGTCAGACCGGCACCGGAAGAGATCCAACCTGCAGGTCCCATCTCACTGGTATGTGCACCACTCTCGAAAGAGCCGTTCACGACGCCGCTTTCTCTGCGGATCTGCGCATTATCAAAGTAAGATACGCCCTCGTTGTACTTGGGATCTGTAATCAGCAGATAACCCTGTACCGCATTGGCAGGTGCTTTTTCGTTGATCGCAATGGTCTTCCAGTCAGACGTAAAATCGCCCACAGCGTTAAAGACCTTGTTCAGAATCTGCGCGCCGTTGGCATCGACCATACGAAGATAGATACCGCAGGCAGTTGCGGTCTTCAGCTTGATATCGATGGAGGCTGTATAGTAGTACCCTGGCTCTACATCAAAACGCTCCGAAATAAAAGTGTAGCCAGAACCGGAAGCCTTGGTCAAAGCCATAGCATAACCGTCACCATTGGGCACACGCTCAAAGGTTGTTTTCGTAGAACCGCTATTGCGCCAGCCGGGTGCAATGGAGCCGGTCCACTCTGCATCAAAATTGCCGTTGACCAGAACAGATTCAACGGGAGGCTTCGCCTTAGCAGAAAGAGACAGGGCATCAAAGAACACAGGACGGTTACCTTCCACGCTGGAAGCAACCTTTACTGCAATCTTCGCCGCATTTGCAGGCGCAACAAACTTCGTCTCCAGCAGCTGCCAACTATCAGAAGCAGCAGTGGTGGAAACGGTAATCTTTTCGTTTGTCAGTTCTGCACCGTTTGCATCGTAGAACATTGCAGTCAGTTCACCGACAGCACCCAGTACCTGCACGGAAAGGGTATACTCCCCACCTGCCTGGATATCAATTTTGTCATTGAGTGCCCAGAAACTTTCCTTTGTACTGGCGTCAAAGATCTTCAATGACCAGCCGCCATTACCAAAGACATGCTCATTGGATTGGGAAACACCCTTTGAGAATGTCCAATTGGGAATTGTAAGATCCTCAAAGGAAGGGTTTTTCCCATCCAAAAGATTTACAATCTCATTTCCTTCTACATCAAGCTTTGCAGCGCTAGTGGTCAAACTGGCAATTCCGCCCAATACACCAAGCATCATTGCCGCAAAAAGCACAAATGCAGTTGTTCGTTTCAAGAAATTTAACATGGTATTCCTCCTTATCAGTCGAAGCCAAATCACTCTACATGATAACTGATTTTTGTGCATTTTTCAATACATTTTGTTCCAAAACCAATGTATTTTGCTCACAAAAAAAGATAGTCAAAATTGTTAACAATGACGAATCTTGGAAAAATGCAGACGCTTCCTTTCCTGCTCCCAGCTCGTTGTTTGGAAAGAAAAGTAAAAATCCCGAATGCATTTGCATTCAGGATTTATGGTGGAGCCGGCGGGAATCGAACCCGCGTCCGAAAGCAATTTGGAAGGATCTTCTCCGTGCGCAGTTTGTTATTTACATTCCCTCATTCCGTCGGAAACAAACACCCTACGGAAATCAGTAGCTTCATGATGCATGGTGCGCTCAAAGCTTTACGCACGCACGGTCTCCACTCAGATCACACCCGAGCCCGGCTCGTGGACCTTCCGGGGC
>SVMA01000029.1 GCA_015067635.1 Oscillospiraceae bacterium
GCAGATACACTTTTGAAGGATATATATGATAAAAGCCACCGATTAGAATAATCGGTGGCTGAATATTCGCCTGTCAACTTGCGGCATCTAGCATGTTCTCAATAAAAATGCCATAACCTGTGGTCGGATCGTTTACTAACACATGCGTTACTGCGCCCACGATCTTACCGGATTGTATTATGGGACTGCCGCTCATCCCCTGGACGATTCCTCCCGTGATGGACAGCAATTCCGTATCCGTTACCTTTATGAGCATATTCCGCCCGTTGCCTCTGGTTTTAGGATAAATTTTCAAAATTTCCACAGAATATTCCCGAACCGTATTTTCTGAAATCGTCGAGCGAATCACTGCCCTTCCGGTTTTTACCTCATTTTTTGCCGCCACCGGCAGGGCATTTCCCTCCCACGGATTGTCACTCATGCCAAACACCCCCTGCTGGGTATTCCTTTGCAAAACCCCTGCCGGCTCCGGAGATGCTACTGTCCCATACAGTTGTCCCGGTTCGCCAATGCGTCCTTTTTTCACCGACTTGACACTTGCCCGATAGACCCAACCCTGGGTCATGGGAAGCAAATTGCCGCTGCTGTCATTGACACCATGCCCCAAGGTTCCGAATTTGCCTGTTTCCGGGTCATACCAGGTAACCGTGCCAATGCCGGTGATCCCCTGGCGCAGGTATACGCCCAGCCTTGGGCCGTCTCCGGTAATATGGGGCGTCAGCTGCACACGGTTTATTTTTCCTTTTCGACAAATTTCAACGGACACCGTTCCGTCAGATTTCTGTAACGCCTTGCGCACATCCTCTGCACAGGTAATGGCGGTATCATCGATTTTCCGAAGTACATCCCCATCCTTCAGACCTGCCGCCTTTGCTTCCACACCCTGCTGCTCGTGAAAGCCCGCAATCACAACCTGTTGGGTGCGCAATTCCAGACCAACCACTTGTCCCACAGGAATCAATTCTTTCGCAAAAACACCGCCCGCAAGCAAATATGCACATAGGATTGTTATTGTCAGGCGTCTAATCATTTTTTTCATTTTCAGTCCTCCTTCTTTCCTGCCTTCTTAATATTCCATGGAGAAGGATTTGTAACCGCTGAAAAAGTCGAAAAATATGTTAAAAATTTGAAATTCTCTGTTCTATTTACCTATTGACAAAGTAGGTAAATAATGTTATATTACCCATACAAAAACTAGGTTAGTCTCTCAGGAGGATCTTATGCTGCAAGTTTATGCTGATAATGCCGCTACCACAAAGATCAGTGCCACAGCGCTGAATGCTATGATGCCGGCTTTTGAAACCTATTACGGCAATCCTTCCAGTCTGCACTCTGTGGGTCAGGATGCGAAGGAATTGTTGGAAGATGCCCGTGGGCGTTTAGCCAAATGTCTTGGCTGTGAGGCCCGGGAAATCTACTTTACCTCCGGCGGCAGCGAAGCAGACAATCAAGCCATTCTCTCCGCCGCGAAAATGGGGGAAAAGAAGGGTAAAAAGCATATTATTTCCACCGCCTTTGAGCATCATGCGGTTCTGCATGTTTTGCAAAAATTGGAAAAAGAAGGCTTTGAAGTCACATATCTGGACGTCAAAACCAATCACAATATTACACCCCTGGATGTAAAAAACGCACTGCGTCCGGATACCTGTCTGGTGACCGTCATGTACGCCAACAACGAGATCGGCTCGGTGCTCCCCATTGCTGAAATCGGAGCCATCTGTAAAGAGGCCGGTGTCCCCTTCCATACGGACGGTGTTCAGGCCGTCGGACATTTGGCTATCGATGTAAAGAAGGAAAATATCGATATGCTCAGCCTGTCCGGTCATAAATTTCACGGTCCAAAAGGCGTGGGCGCGCTGTACTGCCGCCGGGGTCTGCCGCTGACCAATTTGATTGACGGCGGTGCTCAGGAGCGTGGGAAACGTGCTGGTACAGAAAACCTTCCCGCCATCTGCGGCATGGTGGCCGCACTGGAAGAAAGCCTTGCCCATTTGGAAGAAAATTCCGCAAAGGTCACCTCCCTGCGGGACAAACTGATTGCCGGTCTTTCGCAAATTCCCCACTGTGCGCTCAACGGCGATGCAATCAATCGTCTGCCCGGAAATGTGAGCTTCTGCTTTGAGGGCATTGAGGGAGAAAGCTTGCTGCTGCTTCTGGATATGAAGGGCGTGCAGGCATCCTCCGGTTCCGCCTGTACCTCCGGCTCTCTTGACCCCAGTCACGTGCTGTTGGCCATCGGTCGGGTGCATGATGTGGCACACGGCTCTCTGCGGCTGTCCCTCAGCGAATACAACACCGAAGAAGAAATTGACCACATTTTGACCGTCGTACCTGAGGTTGTCAGCTACCTGCGGAGCATCTCCCCCGTCTGGCGGGATCTGCAAACCGGAAAAAGAACGTTTGTTTTATAATGAAACGGATATGTTAAAGGAGAAAAACCATGGCACTTTACAGTGAAAAAGTTATGGATCACTTCATGCATCCGAGGAATGTCGGCATCATCGAGAATGCCGACGGTGTGGGTGAAGTGGGTAACGCCAAATGCGGCGATATTATGAAAATCTATCTCAAAATTGAAAACGAAATCATCGTGGATGTGAAATTCGAGACCTTTGGTTGCGGCAGCGCCATTGCATCCTCTTCCATGGCAACAGAAATGATCATGGGCAAATCCATCCATGAGGCCATGCAGCTGACAAATCAGGCCGTTGCGGAAGCTTTGGACGGTTTGCCCCTGCATAAGATGCACTGCTCCGTACTGGCGGAGGAGGCTATCAAAAATGCCCTGAAGGACTATTTTGACCGGAACGGCATTCCCTATGACGCAAAAGATTTCCCCGACTGCGCCCACTGTGCGCACTGTGAGTAAGCTATGATTGTATCAACAAAAGGGCGCTACGCCCTGCGCGTGATGGTTTGTCTGGCACAAAAGGATCCCAGCGAATACATCCCCCTGAAAGAAATTGCGGAAGCGGAGCATATTTCCCAGAAGTATCTGGAATCCATTATGACCACCTTGTCCAAGGCAGGTTTTGTGGATGCCGTTCACGGCAAGGGCGGTGGCTATCGCCTGAACCGCACACCGGACGGCTATACCATTGGCAGTATCTTAAAGCTGACTGAGGGAAGCCTTGCGGTCGCCTCCTGCTCCACCACAGGTCCCGCCGCCTGTTCCCGTACTACCTGTTGCGAAGCAAAGCCCATGTGGGACAGGCTGGATGCCATGATCGACAGCTTTTTTGAAGGCATCACTCTGGCAGACCTGCTGAAAAAATAAGAAAAACACGCTCACAAGAGCGTGTTTTTGTCTTTCTTTATTCGTTTTTCCCATCGGTCAAAGCCCTGCTTCACAAGGTACACTGCCAAAAAAGCAATTCCCACACTCAGTAGCAAAGAAAACAGCACGTCGCTGGGGTAATGGACATACAAATACAGACGGGACCAAGCGATTACACCGGCCAAAACCAGCGCCGGTATGCCCCATTTCCGATGGAAAAGCGTCAATGCGATGGCCGCCTCAAAGGATGCGAGGGTATGCCCCGACGGAAAAGAAAAATCACTGGGTGCTGCAATCAGCAGAGAAACCGTCCTGCCAAAATGAGTCAGCTGATAATCATACGGACGCATCCGCGCCAAAAGCGGTTTCATCGTCAGATTGCAGACCACCAGTCCGATGAGCAGGGCAAGACCCATGGAAAGAGCCGCTTTTCTCGTCTTTTTGAAAAACAGCAGGCAAACTGCCAGAAGGATCCAGAAAATGCCCTTGTCCCCCAGTCTGGTGAGCAGAGGAAATACCCCATCCAAAACAGGATGCCGCAAATTATCTGCGATCCAGTCCAAAATCGGCAGTTCAAAATGCTCCGCCAGCCAGTTAAATGCCATTTCCATTCCATTTCTCCTCTTTGGGGCGATCTTCCCGATAGGAAAAAACCCAAAGCTGCTGCAGAATGAAGCTCACAACGAACAGCACCGTCATCACACCGGCATAAATTACACCACGAAGCAAAACCTGTTCTTCCTCAATTTGAAAAAGCGTATAGATTCCAAAGGTCAGCACAATTTGTGCAAGCATCACCGGAACGGCCTGGAAAAAATACCGACGGATCGCCACCTTCGTGGCGCAGCCGCTTTTGAACACCAGCTTTTGGTTCACCCGAAAATTGATAAAAGACGCGGAGCTACGGGCGATAACCAGCGGAACCGCCGCCAGCAAAAAGCCGGACAAATGCCTGGAAAGCAGGAAGGTGAACAGCAGATATAAAACTTCTTCCACGGAAGCACTGACAAAGGAACTGGCAGAAAACTTTATAAATTGTTTTGCTTTTTTCTTTGAAATTCCCAAACATACCGCTCCTTTCTTTCATTATTATAACATAAATTCGCCGAATTGTAAAAAGAAATTTGCTTTTCCAAACAAAATCGCCCGAAAGTGTTCCTTTCGGGCGATTTTTATCCGCTTATTTTCCAACAAATTCTGTATATCCGGGCTGTGCCGAAAAGTATTGATACTTCTCATCCTCACCCTGGAAAACCGCATTTCCTTTTACGCTTACCTGCATATCCGGACAGACCTTGGGAACACCGATTCTGGCAACCGTATTCGCAGGAGAATCCACTGTCATCCGGATCTCCTTTGCCATCACATCCCGACGGATCTCCGTCTTGATATCCCCCTTCACAGAAGGAACGGACACAGAAATCTCATTCAATGCGCCAAGCTGAGGCAGAATATGGTAACATCCATAGCCCGGTGTATCCGGTGCCACCCCTGCCACATGTCCGGAAAGATTGATCAGCGGACCGCCTGTCCAGGCATGATTGTGGGTGCGATCTACCGCAAAATGCTCCCAAAGGGTGGTCCATTCCGAGTCGATCATGGGCTGATAGCGGCAAAGCATCCGTTCCAGCGCATCCTGCTCGTAACCCATGAGAAACATGGCATCCAGCACGTATTTTTCCATATAAGGGCTGGAATTATACTGCTTTTTCAGCACCTCCAGAATTGCCGGATACTGGCTTTCGTCCGCCAGTCCGGACAGCACCGCCAGAGCATTTGCCCGATCATCCGGCTGCTCCGGTCTGGAGAATTTATAGTCATAGCCGTTGTCCTCGTAACAGCTTTCCGGTGCGTGATATGCTTTTCCCGTCCAATATTTTTCCCTGAAAGCACCACGAATGGCATCCATCCGCTTATTCAGCAGCGGCAGATCCTTGGCTTCTCCCAATACCTGTGCCATGTTTTTTGCCCCAGTACAGGCCATGTAGTACCAGGCATTTTCAATCACCGGAACATCAAATTTTTCGCCCCAGTCCGCCCAGTCCCAGCTGCTGGTACGGTGGGCAACCAGTCCGTCCTGTCCCAACACCCAGCGCTTCAGGTAATCTATGGTGGGTTGGTACACCTGTCGGACGAAGTCCTCTTCTCCGGTGTGGAGATAGTAAGTCCAGAAGCCATACAGTCCTGCCAGCTGCTGCAGAGGCAGTTCGATGTAGTGATTATTGATGGGCACAACGGTCTGCAAAATATTGCATTTGTCGTTGGCCCCCGGCTCTGTTTTCCGCCAGTTAATAATGGAATCCACGCCCTTGCGGTAAAGCAGATTGGCATCGGGGCTGAGCGCATAGAAGCTCATGTGGGATTCATTGGTGCAGTCGCCCCACCACTGAGCCCGTTCCCGGTCGGGACAGTCCATAAAGGTATCCCGCATGGTGATGTACAGAGTATGCAGAGATTTTGTCCACAGGACATTCAGGTTCTCATCCTCACAGCGGAAGGAACCGGCAAATTCGCAAGCATAACCGCTTTGCCGATACTGCAAATCCAAAATCTTCACACCAGCAGGCACCACATAGGTCAGGGCTTGGGCGCTCATCCAGTAGTAGCCCTCAAATTCCTGCACGCCGTCCTTGGTAATATAGTAGGTGTGCAGAGGCTCTGTGCCGTCGCTGAGCATTTTGATTTCCAGACCGGCAGGTGCTTCCACCTTGAGGTACGGCTGGATGTGCATATTGTATGGCAGTTTCATGCCCAGCTGCACCTGCTCTGCGGTGGCTTTTTCCGTATAAGGAGCAAACTCCTCCGGATTTGTATAGCCCGTCCGCGGCCAGTATTTCATTTGGGGAATGGAACGCTCCCACAGCTGATTCCAGGGTGCATCCCCCACCTTGCCGTAAACCGTGGCGTTTTCCCAGCCGCTGTCATCATAGCCGGGCTGATTCCATTGCTCCAGCCCTGCTTCCAGACGGGCATCGTAGAAGTTATCCTCCTCCGGAATCCGGGTAGTGGGACCCTCTCCCAACAGAGCCTGACGGTTCAAAAACGCCGTATGCCGCGTGCATTTCCAGGTTTCGTCGGTTTTCAGCACCGTTTCTCCCAAATCTGCCTCCATGACAAAGGCACCCTTTCCGCTGGGATGGTAGGAAAAATACTTGCTGTCATCGCCAAAGTACACCGCAAGCACCGCAACGGTATTTTCACCCAAATGCAGGTAGGGCTTCAGGTCCACATATTCAAAATATGTGTCGTTTTCCGTGGGACCGCGTTTTACCTGCCCGTCCACGATCACCTCTTGACCGTTGACCCACAGATAGTACCGGGAGTCCACTGCAACACGGGCACCCGCAGTTTCCGGAAGCTGCTGCAATGCAATGACCTTTCGCAGGCACAGCCAGTTGTGCATGGTGGTATTGTCCTTGCCCCATATCCAGTTAGCTTCCCAGCTGTCCAAAACAGGACCATCCCGTTTGATGCTGTCCCCGTAATGCAAAACGCCGTTTTTCATTGGTTTTCACCTTCAGTCAAACATATTCTCGTAGACTTCGTCCTCGTAAACCTCATCCAATGCAAAGGGATTCTTGATCATAGTGCGGTCGTTCAACCACTGTCCCCGAGTGAAATCCGGGATGGTCACCGGTGCAGAGCCCATTGCAATGGACTGCTCAGAAAGACAGGTGATCGCCATCCAGCTGGCGGCATCATAAACATCGATGGGAGGTGCTTCATTATTCTCCACTGCATGGAAGAACGCCAAAAGTTCCAAATAGTCCATGCCGCCGTGTCCTGTCTTAATGCCTGCTTCTTTATACAGCTTCCAGATGGGATGGGCGTATTTTTCCTTGTATTCGTCAAAGTCCTTCCATGTTCCTTCGCCAGCAGGGAAAAACTCCTTCAGCTCTTTGCAGTATTCTTCTTTATGTTCTTCCCACAGATAAATGCAGTTGCCGTCTTCCATGTAGACACCGCCGGAGCCGTCGATCCGGTTGCCCCGGGAGTAGGGACGGGGAAGCGTGATCTCATGGGTCAGCAAAATCGTTTCGCCACCGGCGCACTTGATCATGGTGGTCGTTACATCGCCGGTACTCATTTCAATGCCCTGAAGTGGGCTGTCTGCCGGCTCATTTTCTGCCACCCATGCCTTAATACCCTCGGCACGGGAGGACATGGCGGTAAGACTCACCATCCGGTTGCCCCGGTTGATGTGCAAAATATTGCACATGGGACCCAGACCGTGGGTGGGATACAGCTCACCGCAGCGATGACGCAGATTCTTCAGCCGATAATGGCTCCGGCGTTCACCGGCCACCATTTCATAGCGCAGATCATGCTCATAGGAAGCACGGCAATGGACGATGCGGCCAAACTTTCCGAGACGGGCCATCTTCAAAAGTGCCAGTTCCCTTTCACCGTAGCAGCAGTTTTCCAGCATCATCAGCTGTGTGCCGGTCTCTTCATGGGTGCGCACCAGGCGCCAGCAATCCTCCAGATCATAAGCGCCACCAACTTCCATACCCACATATTTGCCGGCCTTCATCGCTTCTACCGCAATATCCACGTGGGTATCCCACGAACTGAAAATCATAATACAATCCACATCTCCGGATGCGATCACATCCCGATAATGCGTAGCTCCGGCAGGACGGAAACCGGTCTTTTCCTCCAGTTCCTTTTGAACCTCTTCAACACGCTCTGCAAAGCTGTCACAGACCATGGTGATCTTTACATTTTTAATATTCAGCGCCACATCGATCATGCCTCTGCCGCGCATACCCAAGCCAATAACGCCCACATTGATTGTTTTTTTCATATCCTTACCTTCCAAAATTTATGTAGGTTTATAAACTGAAGTGTACAACATTTACCAAATGATGTCAATAGCCCGATTTGTCCTTTCGACCGAAAAAAGTTATCATTTTCATGAAAAAAGCCTGCCCCAAACAAGTTTGGGGCAGGTAAAATTATGCCTGTGCGTTAAATTCATAACAGCCCGGCTGTGCCAGGAAATAGAGGTATTTTTCATCCTCTCCTTCAAAGGTCACACCCTCTGCCTGATAGCTTCCGTTCACGGAAACCGCCATTGTCTTGCCGTCAAATTTGGGGATACCCACACGGGCAACCGTATTGGCAGGAGAATCCAGGCTCAGCGAGATGGTCTTGTCCTCCACATTCCGGTTAATCGTCACCTTGATATCTCCCTTGACCGAGGGAACGGACACTGCGATCCGGTTGAGATTTCCCAACTGGGGCAGCACGTGATACTGAGCATAGCCGGCAGTATCGGGAGCCACACCTGCCACATGTCCGGACAGATTGACCATGGGACCGCCCGTCCATGCGTGGTTGCGGGTGCCGTAAAAGTCATCATAGAAGGGGATAAAGGTTTCCCACAGCGTGGTATATTCCGCATCGATCATTTCCTGATACCGATCCTTCATACGCAGAAGCGCTTCCTTCTCACAGCCCATGAAGAACATGGCATCCAGTACGTATTTTTCCATATAGGGACTGGAATTGTACTGCTTTTTCAACAGCTCAAGAATGGCAGGGTATTTGCTTTTGTCTGCCAGACCGGACAAAACCGCCAGCGCATTGGCGCGGTCATCCGGCTGAGGCGTTTCCGAGAAGAGAATGGTATAGCCATTGTCCTCATAGCATCTTTGGGGTGCATGGTAGCTCGCGCCCGTCCAATAGACCTTATCAAAGGCGTTCCGAATCGAACGCATCCTGCCCTCAAGGAACGGCAGATCCTTGGTCTCGCCCAACTCCAGCGCCATCTTTCTGACGGCGTCGCAAACCATGTAATACCAAGCGTTTTCCATTACCGGCACGTCAAAATTCTGACCCCAGTCCGGCCAGTCCCAGCTGCCCAAACGGTGGGCAACCAGTCCGTCCACGCCCAGAACCCAACGCTTTATGTAATCCACAGAGGGCTGATAGACCTCTTCCAGGAAATCCCGTTCTCCGGTATACAGATAATAGGTCCAGAAGCCGTTGACACCGGCAAGCTGCTGCATGGGCAGCTCGTAATACCATCCGGTAATGGGCACCACGGTTTGCAGCACGTGGTAGCGATCGATCTTTCCGCTGGTCACCTCTGTCTTGCGCCAGTTGATCAGCGTATCCACGCCCTTGCGGTAAAGCAGATAAGCATCCGGCGACAGGGAGTAGAAGGTCATGTGGGATTCATTGGTGCAGTCGCCCCACCATTGTGCCCGTTCCCGGTCCGGACAGTCCATATAGTTGTCCCGCATAGTTATGTACAGCGTATACAAAGCCTTGATCCACAGCTTGTTCAGATCCTCATCCTCACATTGGAAGGAGCCGACAAATTCGCAGTTATAGCCGCTTTGACGGTATTGCAGATCCAAAATCTTTACCCCTGCCGGAATGACATAGGTCATATTCTGCGCACAGGTCCAATACCAGGCTTCAAATTCCTGCACACCCTCCTTGGTCACGTAATAGACCTGAATGGGCTCGGAGTCGTCGCTGATCATCTGAATTTCCAGGCCGGCAGGTGCTTCCACCTTCAAATAGGGCTGCAGCTGCAGATTGTAAGGCAGCTCCATCTTCAGGCAAACCTGCTCCTCGGTGGCTTTTTCCTTATAGGGAGCAAACGCCTCAGGGTTTTTATAGGATGTACGGGGCCAGGACTTCATCTGGGGAATGGAACGCTCCCACAGCTGATTCCACGGCTCATCTCCCACGCTGCCGTAGACCGTGGCATTTTCCCAGCCGCTGTCATCATAGTCGGGCTGCTGCCAGTTTTCCATGCTGGCTTCCAAACGGGCATCATAATGATGGTGCTCCTCGGGAATCCGATAGGAAGGGCCTTCTCCGGTAAGCTTCCGGCGGTTTAAGAAGGACGGATGGGTCTTGCATTTCCAGGTTTCGTCTGTTTTCAGCAGTTGACCGTTTCCGAAATCTGCCTCCATAAGGAACGCGCCCTGACCGCTGGAGTTATAAGAGAAATAGGTATTGCTGTTGCCAAAATACCAAGCAAGGACCGCAACGGTGTTTTCTCCCGCCTGCAGATAAGGGGTCAGATCCACATATTCAAAATAAGTATCGTTTTCCGTGGGACCGCGCTTGACCTGACCGTCCTCGATCACGTTCCGGCCATTGACCCACAGCCAATACCGGGAATCCACCGCAATCCGGGCAATTACGGAATCCGGAACTGCATCGATTGTTATCTTTTTCCGCAAAGCGAGCCAGTTGTGGTCGGTGGTGTTATCCGTTCCCCAGATCCATTTTGCCTCCCACTGAGTCAGAACCGGTCCGTCCCGCTTGATATTGTCACCAAAATGAACACTTCCGTTTTTCATAGAATTACCCCTTTCCGTATTACTAAGATTGAATCACAAAAGTCCGGCTTTGTCAACCAATAAAATTTATCCCCGATGTTTCCATCGGGGATATTCCCAATTATCTGTTAATTAAGGCACTCAGTCAGGCACACCAGTGTAGCCAGAAACAGCACTGCAAACAGTGTCGCTACGCCCAAAACGATTGCAATCACCGCTACGCCTGCCAGAGGCAACACAATCAGCCCAACAGCTGCCGCAAGGATGGTGCCGATCAGTCCGGCAAAAATCTGACCGCGATAGCGGGCAAAGCACCGGCAGCTACCATCACAGGCCGCTGCGGATGCATACAGGGGTGTCAGCAGCAGTCCCAATACTCCGATGCCCAAATAGGCCCAGAAAATAATGCCGGTGGCTATAAAGCCAAGGGCGTAGAGAATGCCTAACACAACACCTGCCAGGATCCCAACCAGCACGGCAATCCAGCCGCAGTTCAGTCTGCAACAATCCATACACTCACCTCCTTTCCTGTCATTCTATGTCAGAAAAGAAGAAAAGGTTGCCGGTTCAGCCAAATTATTGCAGAGATTTTCCGTTATTCTGTGAAGGTATAGCGCACGATATTTCCCTTACCGTCACCGGTAACAATAACGGCATCCCCATCCGCATTTTGGAATTGCTCCATAATGGGAAATCTTCCGTTTTGGCGTACGTATGCCTCGGGGCTGTCTGCCTCCACTTCCAAAATCGATTTTTTCCCATGGGCCTCTCCCCCGCAGGGGTTGATATCTTCCACCAAAACTTCATATTCGTTCATAAGAACTCTCCTTTTCGGTTTATCCTCGCATAGAAATCCATTGCGTAAAACCACCGCTATACGCAGTATATCATGTTTTCCCCGACGGAGCAAGGGTTTTGCAACAAGGCGCATATTGTTGGAATGAAAATGCCAATAAAAATACCACCCGTTTGGGTGGTATTTTTATTGTCATTCGTGTCCGAAAAAGAACTGGGTGAAAAAACCTAATTTTCTTAATTATTTTTAAATTTATGCCCAATGTAGCTCGTAATAAAACCAATTATCAGCAATTTTCTTTATAAAGCACCAATCTGTACCATTGTTTGGTTTGCCAAAATATGTGCCATCATCGGCTTCATACTTTTCTCCCAAATTCCCTCCCGAATAATAATCCGGTACTGCAATTTCATTGTTTGACGTATAGTAATATCCATAATAGACTCCGCCTATACTAAGCACCGTAGTTTCATAGTCGAAAAACTCTATTTCTTTTTCGGAAGATAAATTATCAATGTTCTCCAAAACATAGTTGGATATTTCAACATATCTTTTATTTGATATAGACATTCCCTCACAAGCCGTTAAGGAAATTATAACCATTATACAAACTAAAACCGAAACAAGTTTTCTCATATCCTCACCACCTATATGCAGTATAGCATAAAAGCGGCAAAGCCGCAATACTTATTACCTCTTACCTATTACTTCTTACTTCCCAAAAATTCCGTATCAAACTTTATTTGAAGTAAGAGTGAAGAGGTAAGAAGTAAAAAGTAAAAATCCCGCCCACTTACGTGAACGGGATTTTTGGCTCCCCTTGTTGGACTTGAACCAACGACCTGCGGATTAACAGTCCGTCGCTCTACCGACTGAGCTAAAGAGGAATATTTGTGTTGGCATTACCTATTTTCACGGCCAGTCACCCGGCAAC
>SVMA01000030.1 GCA_015067635.1 Oscillospiraceae bacterium
TCCAAGGTGCGGATGTTCCGACCTTCCCGACCGATGATGCGGCCCTTCATTTCATCGTTGGGCAGGGCCACAACGGAAACGGTCGCCTCAGCGGCATGGTCAGCGGCGCAGCGCTGAATGGCGATGGCGAGGATCTCCCGGGCCTTTTCGTCGGCCTCGTCCTTCATTTGCTGCTCGATTTCCTTGATCTTTACAGCGGTTTCGTGGCGGACATCCTCCACGACGCTTGCCAGAAGGGTCTGCTTTGCCTGCTCCTGCGTCAAGCCGGAGATGGCTTCCAATGCCTTAATTTGTGCGGCCTTGGCGGCATCCACTTCAGCTTGAGTCTCTGCGACCTTCTGCATTTTGGCGGCCAGCTCTTCTTCCTTCTTTTCGAAGTTTTCGCTTTTCTTATCAAGGGTGGCTTCTTTTTGCTCCAAACGGCGCTCAGTCTTGCTCAGCTCCGCACGGCGCTCTTTGACTTCTTTTTCGTACTCTGTGCGAGATCTATGGATTTCGTCCTTGGCTTCCAGAAGCATCTCTTTCTTGCGGCTTTCACCGCTGCGGATGGCTTCATTGATCAAACGGGTAGCTTCTGTTTCTGCAGAACCGATTTCCCGTTCAGCAACCTTCTTGCGGTATGCCATGCCAACACCAAAACCGGCGGCAATACCTACAATAACGCCAGCGACGATCAGGATGATTGCTAAATAAAGCTCCATATTTCTGTGCGCACCTCCTTCACTGAATTAGCATAAGCGAATGGGGAGGCGCTATGGTCCCATGTGCAATTTGTAATTGAAAATCCGGCCCAGAAGGGGGACCGTCCGCCCAAACAAACAGCGCCATGAGGCGCAAAAACGCGAAACCCGGCTTATGCCGGTTATGAATGAAACGCCGGGAACAGTCTTCAAAACCGGCGCACACTATACCAAAATCTATTCTACCCGTGAAACCGAGGATTGTCAAGCATAATTGCACAAAAATACCGGAGACTTCCATGCAGATTTCACAAGGAGGCGTGGTAATTTCTATAAATTCAGCAGTTTGATGCCAGAAGCCCGTAAATGCCGGACAACAGAAAACGCCCCTGCTTTTTCGCAAGAGCGTTAGTCCTGAGTAAATTCAACAATGTCGTTGGGAGTACATTCCAACACCGAACAAAGCTTTTCCAGCGTGTTCATAGTAATGGATTTGTTGCGCTTCAGGTTTGTGATCGTATAGGCACTGAAGCCATTCTTATAAATCAGCGTATAGGTCGTTACCCCGCGATCCTTCATGGTCTTCCACAGGGGCTTGTAGCTAATCATGCGACACCCTCCTTCGTTACGGTGCTGATGCATATATTATCTACATAAGATTGCTTCTTGAATATTAGCAAAAATTTACCTATACTATAAGTAATCGAACGAACTAGGAGGCATAACCATGGAGTGGATAGAAGCAAACCCGATTCCTGAGGAATGTAAAACCTGCGCAGAGGGAGATTGTTATAATTGTGATACCGCCGGAAGGCGTTGGAAGCTTTCCCGAGAGAGCGAATTGCAAACAAATCGCATGCTTATCGTTCGTGCAATAGAACGGCTGCAGAGGAAAATAACAGTCATTGACGCGGAATTGGAGAAATTACATAAGAGGTGAAAAGCAGGGGTGGGGCTCCGTTGACAATTTGGAAGGCTTGTGATAGAATGCAAGGGAAATCAGCGGCTGTGCCTGCGAGGTATCAATATGTTTCAGGGAAAGAATAAGGCGGTCACTTTCAGCTATGACGACGGCGTGACACAGGATGTGCGTTTGGTGGAATTGCTGAACCGATACAATTTGAAAGCAACCTTCAACCTGAACTCGGAGCTTCTCGGAAAAGAGGGCTCTTTGTTGGGAGGAAAGCTTCGCCATAACAAAAACCTGAGAAAGGATGTTCCTTATATTTATGCGGGACATGAGGTCGCAGCACATACCCTGACCCATCCGTTTTTGCCGGACTGCTCTGAGGGGGAGATTATCCGTCAGGTAGAGCAGGACCGTCTGAATTTGAGCGAGCTGGTGGGCTATGAGGTGGTAGGAATGGCCTATCCCTGCGGCGGTGAGAATAATAACGATCGGGTGGCAAAAGTGATTCAGGAGCATACCGGCATCCAGTATGCCAGAACCATCACATCCACGTTTTCCTTTGCACCGCAGAAAAATCTGTATCGCTTCAACCCTACGGTTTATCACGTGATGGAGCCGGAGCAGTTGTTTGCTTTGGGCGAAAAATTCGTGAAAATGGATGCGCAAACGCCTCAGATTTTCTACATTTGGGGACATTCCTATGAGCTGGACATTGAGGATAACTGGGCAAAGCTGGAAGACTTCTTCCGCCTGATCAGCAATCGCGAAGATATCTTCTACGGCACGAATAAGGAAGTGCTGCTCTAATAAAATGCGGGTATGGTGGAATTGGTAGACACGTTGGATTTAGGTTCCAATGGGCGACCGTGCAAGTTCGAGTCTTGTTACCCGTACCAAAAAGGACCTTGTCGAAAGACAAGGTCTTTTTCACTGAAACAGCAAGCGTTTGCAGGCATACGCGAAAACGGCAATCCCGGGAAGGGATTGCCGTTTTATGTTGCAGTCAGCTTTTTCTCTGGAACTTTTCCTTGCATTTGGGGCAGGAAATCATAATTTTTCCCTTTCCCCGGGGGACGCGCACCGACTGGCGGCATTTGGGACAGGAAAAATATCTGTGCTTTCTGTCCTTAAACCGGTCCAGCAGCAGTAAAAACCGGCGGTTTTCCTGATACCGCTTATAGGTATTGCGGGACATCGTACGCCAAATTGCGAGGAGCATGATGACGTAGGAGGCCAGAGTCAAGCACAGGCGGACCAAAGGAAAGGGGAAAAACAGGGAAACGATGCACAGAATCAAACCCAGACCCAGCATCCACATATTCAGTTTGTCGGTGCCGTAACGGCCGGTCATGAAGCGCTGCAATGCCATTTTAATGCGATACATAAAAGAACCTCGTGTAATTTTCTCGTTATGTATTATATGGGAAAAAGTTTGGGTTTTCAACCAAACTGAGGAAAAGTTTACGGATTGTTTATTTTTTAGTACCGTAAACACCGCCGGATTCGACACTCTGCCCGATGCAGGGTGCGGCAAACGGTGCTTTTGTTTACGCCCCGTTCCTCGGCAATGCGGCAGATGTTTTGCCCTTGGAAGTAGTAGGCAAGTACGGTTTCCCGCTGTAAGGGCGTCAGCTCCCGGTCAATGACATTCCGCACCCGCTTTAGCTGCACCTGTCGGGGAAGCCGGGGCCCTTCATAGCCGTCAAAGAGTATATTTCGCACTCCGATAGTACCCCCTTTCGTAATAATGTGCCGTGAGGTCAGCCAGCTCATTCATTTGGGTCAGCATGGGCGTCAGCTCGGCAATCCGCCGCTTGAGATGCCAGATTTCCTCGGAGTCCGTCGCCACGGCCAGTTTTTGCCGCAAAAGGCGCAATCTGGCCCTTAACAATGCCGCTGATGCTTCATATTCATGGCTCATTTCTTGTAGGGTCATAGCGTCTCCTTTCACAGCGCCTGCAAGGCGCATTGGGGGAATATAGCTCTCGTCCGCAGGAAGGGCAAAAGGCAAGCACTTTTTGCTCCTGTGGGTCTGTATATAGAATTTGCGCAATGGTGATTGACATGAAATTCCTCCTCTTTTGCGGAGCTGAAACGAAATTTTGGGTTTTCTCCGGAGCCATTGTAATACACAGCCCGTGTAATATCCGTCGAATCGTGTATATTCCATTTTTCTCCTCTTTTCTTTCGGAAACTGTGGTATATTTCCAGCAAAACCAAGAAAGAGGGAATGTACATGCTGGGACCGCGAATTGCCGCCCTGCGCCGTGCCAGGGGCTGGAGTCAGAGCGAATTGGCGCAAAATTTGCAGGTCAGCCCCAGTGCCATCGGAATGTATGAACAGGGCAGACGGGAGCCATCCACAGAGCTTTTGGTGGCGATGTCGCGGCTTTTTGGGGTATCGGTGGATTACTTGCTCACGGGACAGACTTCCATAGGGGAAGCTCCCATCGTGGAAAATGCAGTGGACATGTTGCTGGAGGAGGCGGACATTCAGCTGGAAAGCCGCAGAAAACGCCCACTGTCCCGGCAGGAGCTGGCCGTTCTTTTTGCTGCATTGCTCATGGAGTCTTGACGGATTTTCGAATCTGGGATATGATAGAAAAAAACGGATGGAGGCATGGGCATGACGGACTTGGAATTGATGCGCTGTGCGCTGACATTGGCACAGGAAGCGGCCGCAGAGGGAGAAGTGCCGGTGGGCTGTGTCATTGCGCGGCAGGGTGAAATCGTAGGTCGGGGACGCAACCGTCGGGAAACCGGAAAAAATGCCCTGGCCCATGCGGAGATTGAGGCAATAAACGATGCCTGCCGCACGTTGAATGGCTGGCGTCTGTGGGAATGTACCTTATATGTGACGCTGGAGCCCTGTCCCATGTGTGCCGGTGCCATTGTCAATGCCCGAATCCCCCGGGTGGTTTTCGGAGCGTCGGACAAAAAATGCGGTGCCTGCGGTTCGGTGTGCGACCTGTTTTCCATGGAGTTCAATCACCATCCCCAAGTGGAAACTGGACTTTTGGAAGAGGAATGCGCCCAATTATTGACGGAGTTTTTTCAAAATTTGCGGCTGGAATTGCGGGACAGACCCAAGTGGAAGCGTCCCCAATGAAGACAAAAATAAGGCCTGTTGCATTATGCGACAGGCTGTTTTTTTATCGATTCGGATATGTAAGGAGGCAGAAATGGAACAGCGAAAGGACGTTTTGACCATTGGGATTTTTGCTTTGGTGTTGGCGATTGTTCTGCGTTTCGGTTTTCTTCCGCTGGAAAACCCCAATGCGCTTTCGGTGCTGATTTATCTGCAAACCGGCCGGTGGGTGCGATATCCCGGGACTGCAGCGGAAGGAAAGCCCCCGGCTGTCACAACGCCAACACAGCCGCCCACGCAGCCAAAGCCGTCGGGGATTTATCTGTCATCGGAGGATATACAGGCGGTGGAGCTGAACAACCTGACAGACTATGCGCCAAATCTGCAGCAGCTGGGTCTTTCGCCCCTTTCCTGGGATTTGACGGAAAATGCGCCCAAGGTACTGATCTTGCACACCCACGCAACTGAAAGCTATACCCGTCAGCCTGGGGAGATCTATGAGGAGGACAGCGACTACCGCACCTTCAATTCCGCCTACAATATGCTGTCCGTGGGCGAGGAGCTGAAAAAGGTGCTGGAGGCAGGAGGGGTTTCGGTGCTCCATGACCAAAGTTTGCATGACTATCCCTCCTTCAACGGCTCTTACAGTCATGCCCGGGAGACCATTGCCACCTATTTACAGGCATTTCCCTCCATTTGCATGGTGATCGACCTGCATCGGGATGCTCTGGATTTTAGCCAGGAGCCGCAGCTGACCACGTTGGCTTCTGTCAACGGACAGCGTTCTGCCCAGCTGATGCTGGTGGCAGGAACGGATACCAATGCTGCCTTTGAAAACTGGGAGGAGAATCTTGCTTTGGGAGTTAAGCTGAACGCGGTGCTGGAAAAGCTGCACCCGGGCATCACCCGTCCCATGCAGCTGCGTGCCCAGCGGTTTAATCTGGACATGACCCCGGGGAGTCTGTTGGTTGAGGTGGGCGCCAACGGAAACAGCCATGCTGAAGCGATTTTGGCGGTACGGGCACTGGGGGAAGCGATTATCGCCATGGCAAACGGCGTAAATCTATAAAATGCTCCACCATTTCAAGTGATGGGATTCATTGATGGCCTCCGCCAAATGGGAAAGACGGAAGCAGACGCCGGCAAAATCCACCGACAGTCGCTGCTGTGCATAAAGCTCAAGCTGGGACAGCAGATTCTGCACGTCCTCAATGGGCTCATGGTCGGTGAAGGCGGACCAAAAATGATGATGACGGGACCACGCCTGCCGGCTTTGCCGGGTCTTTTCTGTGGCGGCAGTCCAGTTTCCCTCCAAGGCAAGCTGTCCTGCCTGCTCCAAATTATCTCCCAGCTCTCCGTAAAAGCGCTGACTGCCCCAAAGAAAGCCAAAGCCAACGGCCAGAATGACGAGCAAAAGCCCCACTCCGATCCATAACCGATTCATGTCAGATCCTCCTTGGGAAGCCAAAGCACCCGGCCTTTTTCGTCCACAGTCAGAAGCCAGGTCTGCACCAATGAGGTGCGGTGCTCGTCCAGAATCCGCTGTACCCATTTTTTGTCCCGTCGGGCAATGGCAAGGTTGTCCTCGTACAGATGCCCGTCGGCAATGATGGTGATGGGCAGATACTGTTCCCTTACGGCAATACCGGCATCCTTGGCAGAGGCAGGGGTTTCCTTGGGATAGGGAAAGACGGAGAGATTGCCGTTGGTTTCCAAAATGGCGTATTGGACGGAGCGCAGATCCAAAATATCCTTTTCCCGAAGATGACCGGTAAGCTCGTCCAATGTGACCCGGGTAGCCCGAAGGGCTTTTTGCAGGATTTTTCCGTTCTCAATCAAAATCACCGGCTTGCCGCACAGGAGTCTGCGCACCCACACACTGCCCATGGCCGCGGCAGAAAGCACCAGCTCCACTCCCAGCACCGTTAAAATCGGAATCAGACCGGAAAGAAGCGGAATTCCGCCATCCTGCATGGGGATGGCGGCCAAATTTGCCACCAGCATGGTCACCACAAACTCCGTCGGCTCCATCTCCCCAATCTGCCGTTTTCCCATCATGCGGATCACCCCGATGAGGACCAGATAGAGGATGATGGTTCTTATATAGGACAGCAGCATAACATTCCCCCATTTCTTCCCCAGTTTTCCCATAACGGGGAGAAATATGTAACAGAGAAATTTACAAACAGGCTATGATTTTTTGACAGGGTGTGGTATAATGGGTAAAATTGGTTTGGAATTGCCATTTTTACATCACGACTTTCGAAGGGGCATTACGAAATGGGATTGATTACAAAAGTGTTCGGCACCCGTTCCCAGCGGGAATTGAAGCGGATTCAGCCGACAATGGATAAAATTTTGGCTTTGGAAGAGCCGTATTCCAAGATTTCCGAGGAAGAGCTGCGGGGAAAAACTGCCCAGTTTAAGGAGCGTCTTGCTCAAGGGGAAACTCTGGATGATTTGCTGCCCGAGGCTTTTGCCGCTGTTCGGGAGGCGGCCTGGCGGGTGCTGGGCATGAAGCCCTACCCGGTTCAGCTCATTGGCGGTATTATTTTGCATCAGGGACGGATCGCCGAAATGAAAACCGGTGAAGGTAAGACCCTGGTTGCTATTTTGCCCTGTTATCTCAATGCCCTCAACGGCTTGGGCGTCCATGTGGTCACGGTCAATGACTACCTGGCAAAATACCAGTCCGAATGGATGGGCAAGGTCTATAAGTATATGGGTCTGACGGTGGGTCTGGTGATTCCCGGAATGACGGCGGCTGAGCGACGCGTCAGCTATGCGGCGGATATCACTTACTGCACCAATAACGAGCTTGGCTTTGATTATCTGCGGGATAATATGGCCATTTATAAGCAGGAGCTGGTACAGCGCGGTCATGCCTTTGCCATTGTGGACGAGGTGGACTCCATTTTGATCGACGAAGCCCGTACCCCTTTGATTATTTCCGGCAAGGGCGAGGAATCCAGTAAGCTCTATGAGATGGCAGACAGTTTTGTGGCGGGTCTGCGGCGGAAGATTTTTGCAAAAACGGAAGACAAGGAAGTGCAGGATCATTACGACTGCGATTATTTCGTGGACGAGAAGAGCCGCACAGTTTCCCTGACGGCGGACGGTGTGGCAAAAGCGGAAAAATTCTTCGGTGTGGAGAATCTTGCGGATGCGGAGAACACCACCCTTTCCCATCATATCAATCAGGCAATGAAGGCCCGGGGACTTATGCGTCGGGACATTGACTATGTGGTCAAGGACGGGGAAATTATCATTGTCGATGAATTTACGGGACGTTTGATGTATGGCCGTCGCTATAACGAAGGTTTGCATCAGGCCATTGAAGCCAAGGAACGGGTGAAGGTTGCAGGAGAAAGCAAGACGCTGGCCACCATTACCTTCCAGAATTTCTTCCGTCTGTACGGAAAGCTGTCCGGCATGACCGGTACGGCGCTGACCGAAGAGGTGGAATTCGGCACGATCTACCATTTGGACGTGGTGGAGATCCCCACCAACCGTCCTGTGGTGCGCAAGGACCACACGGATGTGGTGTACAAAACGGAGAATGCCAAGTATCGCGCTATCGTGGAGCAGGTTAAGGTTTGCCATCAAAAGGGTCAGCCGGTGCTGGTAGGTACCATCTCCATTGAAAAAAGTGAAATATTAAGCAAGCTGCTGAAGCGGGAGGGAATCGCCCACCATGTGCTGAATGCGAAATACCATGAGCAGGAAGCCCAGATTATTGCCCAGGCCGGTAAATTCGGTGCGGTGACCATCGCCACCAATATGGCAGGACGTGGCACGGATATCGTGCTGGGCGGTAATGCGGATTTCCTTGCCAAGAGCGAGCTGCATAAAACGGACCTGCCTGAGGAGATTTTGGCTGAGGCGGATTCCTACGCAGAAACGGACAATCCGGAGATTTTGGCTGTGCGGGAGCAGTATAAGCTTTTGCTGCAGAAGTATAAGACAGAAATTGCCGACGAGGCAGAAAAGGTCAAGGAAGCCGGCGGCTTGTTCATTATCGGCACGGAGCGTCATGAATCCCGCCGTATCGACAATCAGCTGCGCGGTCGTTCCGGCCGTCAGGGCGACCCGGGCGAAAGCCGGTTCTATTTGAGTCTGCAGGACGATCTGATGCGTCTGTTCTCTTCCGAACGGGTGATGGCAATGATGGATACGCTGGGTATCGATGAGAATACACCCATCGATGCGCGGATTCTCTCCGGCGCGGTGGAAAATGCCCAGAAGAGCGTGGAAGGAAGGCATTTCCGTTCCCGTAAAAATGTTTTGGAATACGATAACGTGATGAACACCCAGCGTGAGATCATTTACGCCCAGCGGCAAAAGGTGCTGGACGGTGAGGATCTGCGGGAGAGTGTCCTGTCCATGCTGCGGGACGTGGTGGAAGGCGTGGTCGCCGAGGCCATCAGCGCAGAAGATATGAGCACCGTGCCCGCAACCCTGTCCTTCTGTCTGCCCAGCGGCTGGCAGCTGCCGGAACAGGAAGAGGATACGGCGGAAGCTGCCTATGGGGCTGCAGTTTCGGTTTACGAAAAGAAGGAAGCCCAGTATGGCGAGTCCGTTATGCGGGAGCTGGAGCGTGTGATCATGCTTCGGGTCGTGGACGAATACTGGATGGACAATATTGACGCTATGGACGATTTGAAGCAGGGCATCGGTCTGCGTGCCTACGGTCAGCATGACCCGGTGGTGGCGTTTAAGGAAGAGGGCTTTGCCATGTTTGAGGCCATGGTCACTTCCATTCGCGAGGAAACCGTCCGTCGGCTGTTTTTGGTACAGCTGCGCAGTCAGCAGGAAGTGAAGCGGGAAAAGGTAGCCAAGGAAACCGGCACCGGTGCGGCCAACAATGCCCAGGTGAAAAAGGAACCGGTACGCAATCGGGATAAAAAAGTAGGTCCCAACGATCCCTGTCCCTGCGGCAGCGGAAAGAAATACAAAAAGTGCTGTATGCAGAAGGATAAAACGGCGGAGTAATTCCTCTTTGGGGAATCATGTTCACAAACGGAGATAGTATGTCAGTCATCACCCAAAAACTCGGAACAATGGAATATCTGACCGCGGAGGGAATTTCCGCCCCTCATTGCTTCACCACCCGTATGGGCGGTGTAAGCACCGGCATCCACGAGAGCCTGAATATCGCCATGCATCGGGGGGATTCCCGGGAGAATGTGCAGAAAAATCACGAAATCCTTGCCCAAACTCTCGGTTACAGCCCGAAGCAGGTGGTCATGTCCCGTCAGGTCCATTCCGATTTGGTTCGGGTGGTAACCCAGGCAGATTGCAAGGGGCTGGACCATCATGCGTATCCGGAGTGCGACGGTCTGGTCACCAACGAAAAAGAGCTTGCTTTGGTGATCTTCACCGCAGACTGTACCCCAATTCTGCTCCACGACCCAATTACCGGCGCAGTGGGCGCAGTGCATGCCGGATGGCGTGGCACAGCCATGGATATTGCGGGAAAAGCGGTGCAGGCCATGGAACAGGCTTTTGGATGCGAACCCCGAAACATCCGTGCCGCCATCGGTCCCAATATCGGTTTTTGTTGTTTTGAGACCCACAGAGAAGTGCCGGAGGCAATGAGAAATACCTTTGGTCCGGCGGTGGAAAAATGGATCCGTCCCTGTGGAGAAAAATATTATGTAAACTTAAAGGAAATCAATCGCCATGCCCTTGCCCGTCGGGGCGTATGCCGGATCGAGGTAAGCGAGGCTTGTACAGTCTGTGAGCATGAGCGATTTTGGTCTCACCGTGTCACCGCGGGAGCAAGAGGCTCCCAGGGTGCCATTATCGTGTGCAAGGAGGGAACACCATGAAGCGGATACTTGCCCTGATTGCAGTGCTGTGCCTGTTGACCGGCTGTACGGCACCGCAGGTCAGCGATCCCACCGTGGGCGGGGTTGTGAATGACCCCAGTATCCCCCAAACGGTCCCAGGAGAGGAAAAGGGAGAGCTGCGGCTTCCCTATAATCGGGACGGAAGCTTCCAGCCCTTTACCTCGGGAGATGTGAATAACCGCTGTCTGCTGCCGCTGATCTATCAGGGGCTTTTCACCTATGACAGAGAATATGAGGTAACGCCGATTTTGTGCAAATCCTATCAGGTTTCCACGGATATGCGCACCTATACCTTTTATCTGGAAAAAGCGACCTTTTCCGACGGGCAGCAGGTAACTGCCCTGGATGTGGAAGCCAGCCTGCGTGCCGCCAAAAATCAGGGCTTTTATGCCGGACGTTTTCAGCATGTCAAGACCATAGATGCCACTTCCGACGGCAGTGTGGTCATCAAGCTGGATACTCCCTGCGAAAATTTGCCGATTTTGCTGGATGTTCCCATTGTAAAGGCGTCCCAGGTAAATGACCCCGTGCCCCTGGGCACAGGACCTTATTTGCTGGAGGATACCGGGGATGGAAAACGCCTGCGCCGTCAGCCGGTGTGGTGGTGTGATGCAGAGCTGGCGGTAGAAGCACAGATCATTCCCTTGTACCACGGCACGACCCAGCGGGAGCTTTGGGATCTGTATAAATTCTCCGGTCTGAGCATGGTTTGTACCGATGCTTATGTGGATTTTCGGGGAGATTATGAGCTTTGGGAAAGCGAAAACGGAATGTTTTTGTACCTGAGCTGTAATATGAAAAGCAATGTGTTTTCAAAAAAAGCCATCCGCAGCGCCCTGACCCATGCTATTGACAGGGAAACGCTGGTGAATAAGCAATTTCGTGGCTTCGCCCACAGCGCGACTCTGCCCGCATCTCCGGAATTTCCCTATTACAGCGAAACTTTAGCGGAAAAATACGGCTATAAATTGGAAAAATTTGCCCAGGCGGTGACGGAAGCCCAGCTGGAGGACAACAATGTGATCTTGCTGGTCAATCGGGATGATCCCCTGCGGACACATACAGCTCTGGCGATTGCGGAAATGCTGGAAGCCGGCGGGTTGGCAGTGACCATTCCCGAGGTGTCCGGTCAGGATTATATCAATGCGCTGAAATGGGAGCAGTATGACCTGTATCTGGGGCAAACCAAGCTTTCTCCCAATATGGACCTGACGGCTTTCTTTGCGGAAGACGGAGATTTGAATTTCGGAAGGATCTCCAACGTGGCCAGCAATGCGCTGTGCAAGGAAGCACTGGCCAACAGCGGCAACTACCAGAGCCTGCATAAGCAGGTGATGGAGGACGGGCGGATTTGTCCGATTTTATTCCGCAGCTATGCCATTTACGGACGGCGTGGAATGTTTTCTCTGCTTTCTCCTTCCCGGGATAATATTTTCTTCTATACACTGGGAAAAACCATGGAAACCATCCGTATTACGGAAGAAATACAGGAATGAGAAAAACGAAAAATAATTGAATTTTTGCTTGACAAACAGGGTATCCTCATGTATAATGACAAAGCTGATTTCGGCGAAGCTGAAAATTGAACCAACATGGCGGCGTAACTCAGTTGGTAGAGTACCCGGTTCATACCCGGTCTGTCACCTGTTCAAGTCAGGTCGCCGCTACCAGGCCCGTTGGTCAAGCGGTTAAGACACCGCCCTTTCACG
>SVMA01000031.1 GCA_015067635.1 Oscillospiraceae bacterium
ATAACGTCGATTCCGCCGGCGGCCAGAGCCTTTGCGGTGGGAACGGCATCCTTGGCATCGTCAATGACGACAACGGGGACAACGATGGAATTTGCCAATCTGCTCAATACATCCATAATAATACCTCCTGCGGCATAAAGCCAAATGTAAAGTAAATGTTGGGGCAACAGACCCCATAATTGCTAGAATAATTATAGAGGTTTTTCCTGTTTCTGTCAATCGTAAAAACCGTCAAAAGCGGGCAGAAAGCCCGCTTTAACGCTTTTTATTTTGCATACCCGTCCCACAAATAGGGAGAGATACCCAGCAGACTGCAAACTTCTGCATATTCTGCTTTTAATTGCGCAATGCGCCCGGGGTTGGACTGCTTGCGCCGGACAGCCCGTATAAGCACGTTCTTGGGGGTCTCTTCCGGATCGATCAGTTCCAATGCGGTGACATCATAGCCGTTGATCTCCAGCACCTTGCATCGCAAGGCATCCGTAGCGGCATCGGCAAATTTTTGTTTCAGGATGGAGTGCTCCAGAAGAAAGTCGGTGGAGCTCCCCTGAGGCTTTAGTTGATGCATCATTTCGTGATGACAGCAGGGGGTAGAGAGGATGACCTTCGAGCCGGAATCCATAGCCTTGGCCAAAACAATATCGGTGGCAATGTCACAGGCATGGAGAGAAACGGTCAAATCCGGTGTGCGGCGGATAGGGAAATCCCGAATATCACCGGCAACAAAATGCAGACCGTCGTAATGAAGCTTTTGCGCCACATCCGCACAGTAGGCAATCACATCCGGCTTCAGATCCACGCAGTCCATCACGACTTTGCGGCCTCGGATTTTCGTGAAGTAATAATACACGGCAAAGCTTAAATAGCTTTTTCCGCAGCACAGGTCCAGGATATACAGTTCCTCATTGCCAATATGGCTTTCCACATCTGCAACCATTTCCAGGAAGCGATTGATTTGCCGGAATTTAGAGCGTTTCTTATCAAAAATACGGCCATCCGTATCCTGTACTCCCAGGGCAACGAGAAAATCTACGGGAGAATCCGCGGACAGGATATACTGTTTTTCCCGATTGTGAGACAACTCCACAGCTGCAGTTTCCCTGCGTTTGATACGGTCGAGAACGGTAATTTTCCCCTTTTTGGAGACCTTTACTTCGCAATCACCGTTGGCAGTAGAAAGGTTCAGCTGCTTGTACTGAGTGGGCACAAGCAGGATAAGATAATCTGCCGCAGAAGCAATGGGGACATTCTTCTGGATGGCTTTCCCGTCACTTAGGAAGCTTTCAAGGGCCAGGAAAACACCGTCTTTTAGCCGGATGAGCCGACCGCTGGTGCGCAAAATGGATTTGTCCTCGCTTTTGCTCAGGGTCAGCTTGGTGAGTATTTGATTTTCAAACACATAGGTCAGTATTTCTTTCATGATTGTTTTCTCCGTAGAAAACAGGCCTGCGGTGCAGGCCTGTTCGGTTAAAATTAGTATGCGATGCCCCAGTAGACCATCTTATCCGCGGGCTTGCCGCAGCAAGCGCAGGTTTCGCCCAGCTTTTCCTGTGCAAAGGGAATACAACGGGAGGACATTCCGGCCTTTTCCTTCATAGAAAGCTCACATTCCAGACTGCCGCACCACATGGTTTTAATGTAGCCGCCATTTGCATCCTGCAGCTGTTTGGCTTCTTCCAGAGTATGCGCCGTATAGATGTGCTCATCCAAATTCTTTTTGGCCTTGTCATACATCTGCTGCTGCACGAGCTTCAGCTGTTCTGCCACAGCTTGCTCCAGCTGTTCCAGCTTGACGACAACCTTCTCCCGGTCGGTACGGCGGACGATGACGCACTCACCGTTTTCCAGATCACGGGGACCGCATTCCACACGCAGCGGAACACCCTTCATTTCATACTCAGCGCACTTCCAACCCATAGAGTTGTCGGAATCGTCCATCTTGGTGCGCAGACCGGCGGCAATCAGGCGATTTTTCAGACCGGCGGCAGCATCCAGAACGCCTTCCTTATGCTGTGCAACAGGAAGAATGACTACCTGAATGGGCGCCACCAGGGGTGGGAGGACAAGACCGTTGTTGTCGCCATGGGTCATGATAATACCGCCGATTAAACGGGTGGAAACACCCCAGGAGGTTTCATGGGGATTGGTTTTTTGATTATTCTTGTCGGTGAACTCGATGTTGAAGGCCTTTGCAAAGCCGTCACCAAAGTAGTGGGAAGTACCGGCTTGCAGAGCTTTGCGATCGTGCATCATACACTCAATAGTATAGGTAGCTTCCGCACCGTTGAACTTTTCCTTGTCTGTCTTGCGACCTTTGGTCACGGGCATGGCCAGTACGTTCTCGCAGAAATCTGCGTAGACATTCAGCATGGTTTCGGTGAAATCCTGTGCTTCTTCTGCGGTGGCATGAATGGTATGACCCTCCTGCCACAGGAATTCTCTGTGACGCAGGAAGGGACGGGAGGTTTTCTCCCAACGCAGCACACTGCACCACTGATTGTACTTCATGGGCAGATCCCGATGGGACTGCAGGACATGGGCAAAGTGCTCACAGAACAGAGTTTCAGATGTGGGGCGGATGGCATAACGCTCTTCCAGCTTGTCAATACCGCCATAGGTGACCCAGGCACATTCCGGTGCAAAGCCTTCCACGTGATCTTTTTCTTTCTGCAGCAGGCTTTCCGGAATCAGCAGGGGCATATAAACATTCTCCACGCCCTGATCCTTGAACATTTTGTCCATGATATGCTGGATATTTTCCCAAATGGCGTAGCCGTAGGGACGATAAATAAAAACACCCTTGATTGAAGAATAATCAATCAGCTGAGCCTTGGTGCAGACATCGGTGAACCATTGGGCAAAGTCTACTTCCATGTCGGTAATTTGTTCTACCTTTTTATCTTTTGCCATTGCAATTCCATCCTCTCAATTTCCAGAGATTTCTATTGTATATTATAGCACCATTGTCAAGAGGGCGCATAGGATGATGTGAAGTTTTCTCCATGAAGGAGGGGCGTTATGACTCCGATTACGATTACCCTGGAGCCGGCAGTGATCCGGTTCTATTCCCATATTGCAGAGGTGTCCGGAAATCCGTTGGAGCAGGTGCTGTCCGATGCGCTTTTTAAGCTGGCGGGGGAGCTGAGCCTGGAAGCACTGCGGGAACGGGAACACAAGAGGATATAGCCTGTCAGAATCTGTCTACTTTTTGCGAAAGGCCTTGACCACCAGCTCGATAAAATCCCAAATGGGAGACTCCAGCCACTTGTCATAGAGAATGCACATGTAAAGGGCTTGGTGCCAGTTGTTAAGAGGTACATAGGAGATGCCGGGACGGGTTTCTCTGCACGGACCGGGAATAAATGTGATACCAAGACCGGCATGGACCAAATCCAGTGCGGATTTGGAAGTATCCACTGTACAGATCACTGCCGCATCCGATGGCGTACCGGTGGTCCATTCCTGAAAGCTTTTTTCCACGTTGTAGTTGAAAACGATCTGTGGATCCAATACAATTTCTTGCGGATCGATGCTGCTGCGTCCTGCAAGGGGATGGGTAACCGGCAACGCCGCGTAAAAATCTCTTTCATACAGCTTGCGAAAATGCAGACTGCGATCCCGATTGGAAGAATCCACGATCGCCATATCCAGCTTTTCGTGCCGCACCAGATCCATCAGATTTTCGGAGGAACTTTCCGTTATGTGAAACCGGATGCGGGAATTTTTGCGGGTGTATTGTTCGATTTTTCGGGCAAGCAAACCGTCCAGCGTGCCGGAAACAACGCCCATGCGGATAACAACCGGTGCATGGGTTTTGCTGTCGCGCAGCAGGAGGGAGGCGCTGTGAAGCTTTTTTATGGCGTCATCCACCGTCTCCTGGTAAAACCGTCCCTCGTCAGTAAGGCGGATATTTCTTCCAACCTTCTCAAAGAGCTTTACGCCGCCAAGGGCGTTTTCCAGATTGTGGATCGCACTGCTCAGGGCAGGCTGTGAGATACCCAGTCGGGCGGCCGCGGTGGTGTAGTGCTCGGTCTGAGCCAGCACGGAAAAATAAAGAAGATAGTTGTAGTTCATGTGTTACCTCACAAATCTATAAGTACAGGTTATAAATAAAATATCATATCTTTATTGGTTTTTGCAAGCCTTATCTGTATAATTATCAAGGTTTTTGCGAGAAAACGTCGTTTCCGTCGCTCAGAGCGACGGAATTTATGTTTTTTCAGCCGTAACAGAGCAGGAAAATGACAGACAATGTATTATTGGAGGTAAACAATGGCACATATTAATGAGGCCGGTGTCAAAAAGATCAATGAGATCTGCGAGAGATACGCAGGAGAAAAGACACCGCTGATGATGATCCTCAGCGACATCCAGAATGAGTACGGATATATTCCTCTGGAGGTTCAGCAGATCGTATCTCAAAAGACCGGCATTTCCGTGGCTGAGATCTACGGTGTCGTTACTTTCTATTCCTTCTTTTCCTTGGAGCCCAAGGGTAAATATGTGATCGGCTGCTGTTTGGGAACTGCCTGCTACGTTAAGGGCGCACAGCAGATCATTGACAAGTTTTCCGAGATTTTGGGCATTAAGCCCGGTGAAACTACCGCAGACGGCCTGTTCACTATCGATGCACTGCGCTGTATCGGTGCCTGTGGTATTGCGCCTGCGGTTACCATCAACGGCAAGGTCTATCCCAAGATGACCGTGGATGCTGTAAGCTCCGTTGTAAATGAGTATTTGGAAAAGGAGGGCAAGTAAATGAAAAATTTTGCTGAGCTCGACAATAAGATTTGCAGCTGTACCGATGCGCTGACTGCCAAGCTGGACGGCAGCAACGGTAAGCGAGCCATACTGCTGTGCGGCGGCACAGGCTGTATCTCTTCCAATTCCATGGATATTAAGGCCAAGTTTGAAAAGCTGGTTGCTGACAACGGTCTGCAGAATAAGATCACAGTCAATATTGTTGGCTGCTTCGGCTTCTGTTCCCAGGGTCCGTTTGTTAAAATTTTCCCTGAGGACACGCTGTACCGTATGGTAAGCATGGATGATGTGGATGAAATTTTTGAGAAGGATATCATGGGCGGCGAGATCATTGAACGGCTGCTGTATGTGGAACCCAATACCGGCGAGAAGGTTGCCAAGCAGGAGGATATCAACTTCTACAAGAAGCAAAAGCGTGTTGCGCTCCACGGCGGTGGTGTGATCAATCCGGAGGATATTGATGAGGCTATGGGTTACGGTGCGTTCCGTGGTCTGAAACGGGCGCTGGGCATGAAGCCTCAGGAGGTTATTGACGAGGTTCTGGCCGCCGGTCTGCGTGGTCGTGGCGGTGCGGGCTTCCCCACCGGACGGAAGTGGTCCTTTGCCGCTGCCAATGACGCAGATCAGAAATATGTGGTATGTAACGGCGATGAGGGTGACCCTGGTGCATTTATGGACCGTTCCATCCTGGAAGGCAATCCTTATGCTGTCATTGAGGGTATGATGATCGCCGGCTACGCCATTGGCGCTACCGAGGGTTACTTCTATGTGCGTGCCGAGTATCCCATTGCTGTGAACCGTTTGCGCAATGCCATCCGTCAGATGAACGAGGCCGGCATCCTGGGCGAGAATATTATGGGCACCGGCTTCAGCTTCCAGGCGCATATCCGTTTGGGCGCAGGTGCGTTTGTCTGCGGTGAAGAGACTGCACTGCTGAATTCCATCGAGGGTAAGCGGGGCATGCCCCGACCCCGTCCGCCGTTCCCGGCTGTAAAGGGTCTGTGGGGAAAACCGACCATCGTCAACAATGTGGAAACACTGGCCTGTGTTCCTTACATTCTCCGTGAGGGTGCTGAGGAATTTGCATCCTGCGGCACCGAACGCTCCAAGGGCACCAAGGTGTTTGCATTGGGCGGAAAGGTCAACAATGTTGGTCTTGTGGAGATTCCCATGGGCACAACCCTGCGGGAACTGATTTACGATATTGGCGGCGGCATTCCCGATGGCAAGAAGTTTAAGGCTATCCAGACCGGCGGTCCCTCCGGTGGCTGTCTGACGGAAAAGGATCTGGACGAGCCCATTGATTTTGACAATTTGGTGGCCCGCGGCTCCATGATGGGTTCCGGTGGCGCCATTGTTATGGATGAAGACAACTGCATGGTAGACGTGGCCAAGTTCTATATGGAATTCATCTGCGATGAATCCTGTGGCAAATGCTCCCCCTGCCGGATCGGCACAAAGCGGATGCTGGAGATTCTGACACGGATCACCGAGGGCAGAGGCACAATGCAGGATCTGGAGGAGCTGGAAGAATTGGGTCAGACTGTCAAGGCCAATTCTCTGTGCGCTTTGGGCCAGACTGCCGCTAATCCCATTATTTCCACTATGACGCATTTCCGGGATGAGTATCTTGCTCATATTGTGGATAAAAAATGTCCTGCCAAGGTTTGTAAGCACCTGATGACCTATGCCGTGGATCAGGAAAAGTGCGTGGGCTGTGCGCGTTGTGCCAAGTTCTGCCCGGTGGACGCCATTTACAAGACGAGCTATACTGCTCCGCATAACCGCTTGGCCTCCTATCAAATCGATGCGGACAAGTGTCTGAAATGCGGTGCCTGTATAGCAACCTGTAAGCTCGATGCCATCTATAAGAAGTAAGGAGGAATCGAAAATGGTAAATATTAAAATCGAGGGCATTTCCTATCAGGTAGAGGAAGGCCTGACCATTCTGGAAGCTGCCAAAAAGTGCGGCTATGAGATTCCTTCTCTGTGTGCATTTAACCACGGTGAGTGCAGTAACGGTTCCTGCCGTGTCTGTTTGGTGGAAGTAGTGGGAGCAAGGGGCCTGGTGGCTTCCTGTGTGTATCCTGTGAACGAGGGTATGGAGATCATCATTTCCAGCCCCAAGGCTACGGAAGCCCGCCGTGCTTCTGTGGAGCTGTTGCTTTCCAACCACAATATCAACTGCCAGCAGTGTGATAAGAACGGTAAGTGCGAGCTGTTGCATGTGGCTGGCATTACCGGTGCCCGGGAAGGACGCTATCAGGGTGCCAAGACACCCACTACATATGATCAGCTGACTCCTGCCATCATTCGGGATACCTCCAAGTGTATTCTGTGCGGCCGCTGTGTCGCAAGATGTCAAAATGCCCATGGCATGGGCATTCTGGGCTTTGAAAACCGTGGCTTTAATACCATTGTGGCTCCTGCTGAGAACCGCTCCTTCCTGAATAGCCCCTGTATCCAGTGCGGTCAATGCGTCAGCGTTTGCCCCACAGGTGCGCTGATGGAGAAAAGCGAGATCGGCAGAGTGGATGCCGCCTTTAAGTCCGGCAAGCACGTAGTGGTGCAGACCGCACCGGCTGTCCGTGCTGCATTGGGTGAAGAATTCGGCATGCCTGTAGGTACTGCTGTCACCGGCAAGATGGTTGCGGCGCTGAAGCGTTTGGGCTTCCATAAAGTCTACGATACCAACTTTGCCGCTGACCTGACCATTATGGAAGAGGGAATCGAGCTGCTGGGCCGTATTCAAAACGGCGGCAAGCTGCCAATGATCACCTCCTGTTCTCCCGGCTGGATCAATTATGCAGAGTATAATTACGGTGACCTGCTGGATCATCTGTCCAGCTGTAAGTCTCCCCACCAAATGCAGGGTGCGATCCTGAAGTCCTACTATGCGGAAAAGAACGGCATTGACCCCAAGGATATTTTTGTGGTGTCCATTATGCCCTGTACTGCAAAGAAGGACGAAAAAGAGCGTGATCAGCTTCAGGTGAATGGCTTGAAGGATGTGGATGCCGTTTTGACCACGCGGGAGCTGGCAAAGATGATCAAGCGCGCGGGCATCCTGTTTACAAGACTTCCTGATGAAGAATTTGATCAGGATCTGATGGGGGAATATACCGGCGCAGGCGTCATTTTCGGTGTCACCGGCGGCGTTATGGAAGCGGCTCTGCGTACCGTTTATTTCGTGCTTACCGGCAAGGAACACGAGGCGATTAAGTTTGAGGCCGTCCGTGGCTTTGAGGGCGTCCGTGAGGCATCTTTGGATATTAACGGCATGACTGTCAATGTTGCCATTGCCCATGGCATGAAGAATGCCAAGGTTTTGCTGGATGAGATCCGTGCGGGCAAGTCCAAGTATCATTTCATTGAGATTATGGGTTGTCCCGGTGGCTGTATCGCCGGTGGCGGTCAGCCCATCGTTCGCTCCTGCTTCCTGCCTTATGAGGATGACGACATTCTCGATACCTACAAGGAAAAGCGGGCAAAGGCGCTGTATTCCGAAGATGAGCGCCAGCAGCTGCGGCAGTCCCACAAGAACACGCAGGTGCAGAAACTGTACGACGAATTCCTGGGCGAGCCCAACTCCCACAAAGCCCACGAACTGTTGCACACCACTTATCAGGCAAGAGTCGGTTTTAGCGACTGACTTCCTGTTGGGATCCCGGAATTGCCCAATCCCCGGGATCCCTTCCTCACAGCTAAGTGAGAAGCAAATTAAAAACCTGACATTAAGCCCAGGCTGCGTGAAAGGTGCGTATATAGTAATCGACCCCATGGAAATTTCACGAGGATTACTGCAGCTGCACCGTTTGCGCGGAGCAGCTGCATTTTAATTTTGGAGGCATGATTTATGGAAACACGTGTAGCCGTTATGAGCATTATTGTGGAGAATATGGATTCCGTAGAACAGCTAAATGCACTTCTGCACAAAAACGGACAGTACATCATAGGCAGAATGGGAATCCCTTACCACAAACGGGGAATCAGCATCATCTCCATTGCCCTGGATGCGCCCCAGGATGCGATTGCCGCCCTGGCTGGGAAGATTGGCAGTCTCAATGGAATCAGTGTAAAAACAGCATACTCCGGCGTGATCGCTACGGAATAAGCTTAGTAAAGAAAAGAAAGAGGTATTATTATGCGTAAAAAGCTTTTATGGATCACAGAGACAGCAGTTATGTTGGCATTACTGGTTGCACTCCAGGCAATTACCAAGCCGGCGGGACAGTTGGTCACAGGTTCCTTTGTGAATGCTGTTTTGGCAGTTACTGTGCTGGTTGCGGGCATTTACAGCGGAATCACCGTGGCAATCATTTCGCCTGTGCTGGCATACCTGCTGAGCATTGCACCCCAGATATTGACTGTGCCGGCCATTATGGTGGGAAACACTTTGTACGTGGTTTTGCTGTATTGGATTGCCGGTAAGGACAGCAAAAAGATTGTAAGACAAATTGCAGCGTGGCTTTGTGCTGCTGCGGCAAAGTTTGCGGCACTTTACGCCATCGTTGCGTGGCTTATTTGCGGCGTGCTGGCACAAAGCCTGCTGGCTTCCGGTATGCTCAAAGCGCCCATGCTCAAGGCTCTGCCGGCAACCTTTTCCTGGCCTCAGCTGTTTACCGCACTGATTGGCGGAGCTGTGGCACTCATGATCATTCCGGTGCTCCGTAAGGCGCTGAGAAGATAAAGGGAACAGAAAAAACAACCATCCGACGTACTGAGCGTGTCGGATGGTTGTTTTGTTTACGAATTCGCTTGTTGTGTCAACATAGTTATGTACTCTTCCATGCAAAGCCCCAACTCTTTGAGCTCCAAGGACAGTTCCTTGCCCACGTAGCGGAAATGCCAGGGCTCATATTTGATGCCGGTAATAGGGATACGATCGTCGGGATACCGCAGAATAAAACCGTAATCCCAGCAATGTGTGCCCAACCATTCATAAAGGGCATCGTTGCCCACAATATCCACAGCCAGTCCGGTTTCGTGCTCGCTGTGACCGGGAACTGCAACGGAACGGGCAGTGTCAGCAAGGGCTTCCTCATAGGTCATGCCCCGCGCCATTCGTTTTTCGATTCCGTTATCCCATAGGTATTGCTGTGTTCCGTGAGAACGGTAGGAGTTATTGATGTAGCAGTCATGTCCTGCGTCACAGCAGTCGTTTATCATAGCCACCAGAGCCTCTGCGCCGCTGCGATCAAACTGATAGTCGCCGATATCCACCAGGTTCAATCGAAAATCCTTCGGGATGGGATTCCAAGGGTTGGTCATCAGCACGTATTTTCCCTTTGAGGTAAAGAAGGTGGGGGTGCCGTCAATTTCCACTTCACCGATTGCCATACTGCCGTCGGCTTTCAAATAGTAGCGGTCCTCGCCCTGTGTGAGCCAACCGGTTTTCATCATGCCGGTTTCCTCAAAGAAATATTGCTTTTTGTCCAAGGTGAGCCAACCAACATGCATTTTTCCGTTCTCGCCAAAAAAGTATTTGTTTTCATTTTCGGCATGCCAACCGGTCGCCATAGTGCCATCTGCAAGGAAATAGTATCGGTCGCTGTCCAGCTCCTGCCAACCTGTTGCCAGGGTGCCTTCCTGAGAAAAATAATACTGCTTCCCATCCGAGGAGAGCCAGCCGGTGTGCATTTTGCCGTCATCGTCCAAATAATAAAGCTGCGCATCCAGAGCCAGCCAACCGCAAGTGCGGACGCCGTTTGATTCAAAATAATAGCGGTTGCCGTCTATTTCCTGCCAACCGGTGACCATATTTCCCGTTGCGGGGTCAAAATAATAGGTTTTTCCGTCGATGGTTTGCCAATGTAATTGTGGCTTGCCGTCCCGGTCTAAATACTGATGGGGATTATCTGCGGACCAACCACTCAGATCCGGTGGTTCTGCAGGAAAAACAAAGTGAAACAAACAATACACCCCGGCAAGAAGCGCCAGAACAGCAGGAATGATGAAAAATAGCTTATTTTTGCTTTTTGTCACAAGATTGCAGTCCTTTCTCTAAAATATTTCAACCAGTATACCACAGAAAATTACAGAATTCAACAACCTGAAGAATATTCCGATGTTGCAAACCCGCGCAAAATGATGTAATAAATACCCTAAGGACAAGAACGTAAAACAAAGGAGCTTTGAAATAATGAAATTAGGTATCGTTGCTCAGCGGCCTATTTTCACAACTCCTTATAAATCCATAAACATGCGATAAATCCTTGCGGCGCAAGGGTTTTCGGGATTTGAAGAAAAATGTATCTTCATATAATTCCATGCATCTCAATGCCAAAAAGGTGTACAAAAGGTGTATAAAAGGTGTGTGGAAAAAGTGAA
>SVMA01000006.1 GCA_015067635.1 Oscillospiraceae bacterium
TTTTCAGCTACCGGCAACATATTGTTGATTTGATTAAATCTATCATAACTCCAAGTATGTAGACCTACCAATAACGGACGTTTACCTGAAGAAGTTGTTTTATAAAACAACGATGGTTGCATCGTGCAATCGATAGAAGACTTAATTAAAATTTCTCTTTGCTCCATATCATTACCCCCTATACGTAGCATAACATAAAAACGGTGGTGGTGCAAGTTATTAGTGATATTCTGTGCTACGCACAGAGCGATATTTTCACTTCGTGAAAGTGATATTGAAACCTACGGTTTCAGTGATATTATATTCGCCCTTAACTGCTCGAAGGCAATAACACTCGGCGTTAGCCGAATATCACTGTGAAGCAATATAACTCGCCGAAAGGCGAATATAACTGAAAAAACTCTTGTTCGAAAGAACAAGAGTTTTTTGTCTCTCGTGTCCAAAAAAGAACTGGTCAAAAAACCTGATTTTCTTTACATTTTTATGATAAATCTAATGTTGTCCACCCATTTGCATTTAATTGCTTTTGAAAGGCGTAAAATTTTTGAAAATCCATACTGTGAAAATTCCAACCTATAGTTTTGGAAATAAAACGCTTGAAAGCATTAGTATTTAATTTCATATATATTCGTGTATGTTCATCTTTTGTATATAATTCATAATACGCATACTCACCAAAGAATCGTTCGCCAACACAACGAACTTTTAACGCGTTTTTATTTATAATATTATGAGTTGATTCATAGTTATTTGCACAAAGCGCAAATTCAATATCTACAACTTTTCCATTTTCATCACGATAATGTAATTTATCTTTTGTTATGTCAATTACATTTGAAAGAGGTATCTTTTTCATCAAATCACCGCCTTGGGTGTATTATAGCATAAAAGCGGCGGAGCCGCAATACTTATTACCTCTTACCTATTACTTCTTACTTTCCAAAAAATCCCGAATGCAATTTAGGTAAGAGTGAAGAGGTAAGAAGTAAGAAGTAAAAATCCCGAACGCTTTCGCATTCGGGATTTTTGGAGGTACCTCCCAGATTTGAACTGGGGAATGAGAGTTTTGCAGACTCTTGCCTTACCACTTGGCCAAGGTACCGTATGAAATAAGGAACGCGGTTGCGTTCCTTATCTGTTTGGAGCGGGTGACGAGGCTCGAACTCGCTACCTCCACCTTGGCAAGGTGGCGCTCTACCGGATGAGCTACACCCGCATCTTGGCTCCCATAAGAGAACCATGGTGCCTCCGGTCGGAATCGAACCAACGACACGTGGATTTTCAGTCCACTGCTCTACCGACTGAGCTACAGAGGCATATGAGGAGAATACTTCCTCCCCAACGCACCAAGATGCGTTATTAATAAATGGCGACCCGGAACGGACTCGAACCGTCGACCTCCAGCGTGACAGGCTGGCGTGCTAACCGACTGCACCACCGGGCCATGGTGGTGGGAACAACAGGGCTCGAACCTGTGACCTCCTGCTTGTAAGGCAGATGCTCTCCCAGCTGAGCTATGCTCCCAAGTCATTCGCTTCGTTTTCTCAGCGACGTGGATTATTATACACAGAAACTGCAAATTTGTCAAGCACTTTTTGCGCAAATTTTAAACAATTTTTACTGAGCAAAATCCCCGTATTTCCCCACCGTTTTGCGATGACCGTCAAATCTTTTTCAGCAGTTTGGAAATATCCTCCGGTGTAAACTGATAGACCGTATCACAGAACTGGCATTCCACAGGAAAGGCCTTCCCCTCCTCTGCAATCTGGCTCAATTCTTCCTTCCCCAGACTGATCAGCGCGGACGTGACCCGCTGGCGGCTGCAATAACATTTATAGGAAATCTCCGTTGTCTCCATAAATAAAATGCCTAAGTCTCCGCAGACCTGACCGAGAATATCCTCCGGTGTCATACCGCTGTCCAGCATGGCAGTAACCGCGCCGGCACGTTGGATTCCCTTTTCCAGAGCCTCGATGGTTTCCTCCGGTGCACCGGGCAGAAGCTGCAGCAAATAGCCTCCGGCAACCTTCACAGAGCAATCGGTATCCACCAGAACGCCCAATGCACAAGCTGTGGGTGTTTGTTCGCTTTGCGCGAAATATGCTGTCACATCGTCTCCAATCTCACCGGAAACCAGAGGCACCTGACCAATGTAGGGCTCCTTCATCTGCAAATCCCGGATGACGGTCAGTGTTCCGTCGGTTCCAACCGTCGCACCCACATCCAGCTTTCCGGGATGCTTTTCCACCAATGCAACCTTCGGCTCCGTTACACAGCCGCGGACATTTCCTTCCGGATCCGATACCACAGTGATCGTACCGATAGGACCGCCGCCGCGAATTTGCAGGGTCATGGAACCGTTATCCACCTTCTGCATATTTCCCATCATGGATGCCGCCGTCAACGCCCGCCCAAAGGCCGCAGTCGCATTGGGTGTTGTACCCTGTATTTCTGCACCCCGACGAACCAACTGGGTAGAGCGAATCGCGACCGCTTTGACGAATCCGTCCATGCTCATACCCCGCACGAGATAATCCTTCATTTCCGTTTTCCCTTTCTTGCTTTGAAATAGATCCTCTGATCCTCCGGTTTCGGCGCATCCAAACGTTGATCGCCGTATACCGCAATATGCGAAAAACCCGCATCCAGCAAATACCCGGTTAACTGATCCCGGGAATAGGCATATTCCTTATGCTCTTCAAAGGAACGATACCAGCGATCCCCTTCCCTTTGAAACAAATCCATACCGTAGGCGCATATATTGCTCTGCGCATCAAATTCTCCACGCCAAACACAATAGATGTCATCATCTTCGTCCAAGAACACCTGACTGTCCATAGCCCGCAGTTTTTCCGGTGTGTTCACATCGAAAATAAAAATACCGCCGGGGTTCAGTGCCTTATAGATCCGTTTGATCGCCCTGGCACAATCTTCCGGGTTCGTAATATAATCCAGGCTGTCCAATGCGCAGACCGCTAAATCCACACCGTGGGGTAATTGGAGCTTTTCCAGTGGCTGTCGAATAAATACAGGCGGCTTTTCCAGCACGGATGCCTTCTGCCATGCAACTGTCAGCATTTCTTCCGACAGATCCACTGCCGTCACCTGAAGTCCTTGTTTTGCAAGCAGTATTGCCACAGAACCGGTACCGCAGGCCAAATCCACAGCTGTCCTCGGTTTTACGTTTTCCCTTTGCATAATTTGGTTGTAGAAATCAATGATACCTGCGTAGTCCACATCGCTGGTCAATCGGTCATAGCTGATTGCCAAAGCTTTATAAGCATCCATAATGTACCCCCGAAATCAAGAAAAATGTCATTCCGAGCCAGCGCGCACACCGGCGTGGGAATCCCCATCGCAAGGAGGAGATTGCCACACCGGTGACGTCGGTCACTGGTTCGCAATGACACAGTACTTATTCTTTTCGCTTACTTGTTAAACAGTCCAAAGAAGGCTTCCATATCATCGTTGGGAACACCGGTCTTAATCACAGCATCCACACCGGTCTCATTCTTTGCCGGAGCAGCCTCGTTCTTATTCTCGAAACCGGTAGCAATAACGGTAACGCGCATCTCGTCCTCGTAATCATCGCAGTAGGTAGCACCGAAGATGATATTCGCCTCAGGATTTGCATTCTCCTGCACAATACCCACAGCAGTTTCCACATCATCCAACGTCAGCTCATTGGAGCCGGTAACGTTGACCAGAACACCGGTAGCGCCATTGATGGAGGTTTCCAGCAAGGGGCTGTTGATGGCGGCCAATGCAGACTGCTCAGCCTTCTCACGACCGGAAGCAACAGCAACGCCCATGTGGGCACGGCCAGCATCCTTCATGACGGCGGATACGTCAGCAAAGTCCAGGTTGATAATTACGCGGGTAGAAGAACCGACCAGCTCGGAAATAGAGACGACAGCCTGCTTCAGAACGTCATCAGCAATACCGAAAGCGTTAGCAAAGGTGATCTTCTCGTCGGTAACATATTTCAGACGGTCGTTGGGGATGACAATCAAAGAGTCCACCTTACCGGCCAGCTCCGCAATGCCGGACTCAGCCTGACGCATACGGTTTGCACCTTCAAACTTGAAGGGCTTGGTAACAACACCAACGGTCAAAATACCGGCCTCATGTGCCAGATCAGCAACCACAGGTGCGGCACCGGTACCAGTACCACCGCCCATACCGGCGGTAATAAACACCATATCAGCACCCTCTAAAATCTTAGCAATGGCTGCACGGCTCTCTTCTGCGGACTTCTTACCGATCTCGGGCTTTGCGCCTGCACCCAAACCGCCGGTCAGCTTTTCGCCGATCTGCACCTTGTTCTTACAGTTGGACTTGTTCAAATCCTGCTTGTCGGTATTCACAACAATAAAGTCCACATCCTGAACTCCGGCTTCAATCATCCGATTGATAACGTTGTTGCCGGCACCGCCGACACCGATAACCTTAATTTTTACGACGCGATCCTGAAACATATCAGACATAACTGCTCCTCCTATGTATCGTTTGGCAGCAGGGAGATGTCCCCACTACATCAATTTATAAATGTACTCTTATATTCTATCCTAAAAATTTCACTTGGTCAATATCAATTTAGCATTTTTCGCCAAAGTTTTGATTAAAATTTTTGGAATTACTTGAATCTTGTGTAAATTATCTGTTCTCCATTGCGAAAAGTTACATCCAAAACACCGCTGTTGTGGCTTTCTTCACTTAACTTATCAATGGCACCCTTTACAAAACTTATCTTGGTTTCTATCGACGACTCGTCTCCCAGCTTGATTTGATACTGTTGGCCGTACCAAATCTGGAGACCGGACATATCGTTGACATCAATACTGGCAGCTTCTCCGAGAATTCCGTTTTTCTCAAGCAAATCCGCAAGCTTCAGCGCAAGCTGCAGCTTCTTCCCGTTGGATATATTGACGGAAATCGTATTTCCGTTTTCGTCCTCTGTGTTCTGTACGGTATCCTGTGCCACTGCCTGCTGTCCTGCCTTGGGATTTAATATATGCACGCCCAGGATCTTGGTGCAGGTATCCTGCTCCGACTCCTCCCACTGCTTAACAACAACACCGTCAGAGTCCACAAGCCACCAGGAATCATCCTGTGCCTTTATGGCATAGGGCACACGTACTTCCGTGATTTCAATCATCACAGTATGGGGCAGCTTGATCCCCACACGAACGTCTTTCACAAAAGGAAGTGCATGAATTTTTGCCGCAACTCCGGGAATCCCGACAGAGAACAAGCCGTCGCCGTTCTGAATGCCGGAAGCAAGCTTAATATCGTGAGCCGTATACTGCACACATCCTGACACCCGTACATTTTCCACCTTAAAAAAGACGGACATTCCCAACAGTAATGCAGCAACTATCGCCGCAACCGTTGCCAGTCGCACAAGCAGTCGATTCCGCGCAAAGGGCTTTGCCGGCACATAGACAACCTCCTGAGAAGGACTCTCCACTGCGCTTTTTTTACGTTGCGCTATATGCTCTGACCGCCTTTTTGGCGGTGAGGAGCCGGCTCTGCGCCGTTGCCCTGTTTTTTCTTTTGTATCCATAATCCGTTCCTCCGGAATTAACTCTTTTTCTTTTCTGCCAACCCTTCTGCAATGCGGCAGATACGGTCTGCAGAGTCCCGTACTGCCATACTGCGCAGCTGCTGACTCATCTGTGCGTGGGCTTGCGCATCCTTCATAAGCCTCACGGCCTCTCCGAAAATCCTTTCGGGTGAACAATCCTTCTCCAGCAGCACGATTGCTCCGCCGCCGGCTTCCAAAACCCGGGCATTTTTCTCCTGATGGTTGTTGGTCACATTGGGAGAAGGAATCAAAATACAGGGTGTTCCGGTGGCCGCAATTTCATTGCAGGTTCCGGAACCGGCTCTGCCAATGACCACATCTGCGGCCGCAAGAACGGTGGGCATATTGTAAATATACTCACGCATATCGATGGTGGGACATTGCTCCAAAGCAACGCCCTTTTCCTTTACGCGCTCCGGCATCCACTTCCAGCCGAAACTGCCGACCGCATGAATGTGATGAAAAGGAAAACCCTCCTTTTGCTCGATTGCAAACAGGTCTACAACCATTTCATTCATTGCTTTTGCGCCTTGACTGCCGAAGGTAGAAACCAGCAGAGGTCTCTCCCCCACTCCCAGCTCCTGGCGTGCTTTCTGCCGGTCTGTTTCCCAGAATTCCTCCCGAATGGGCATTCCGACAACTTCCACTTTGTCAGGATGCTTGTAATGCTTCCTGCTCTCCTCGAAGCAGACCAGTACTCTGTCTGCCAGGTTTGCTGCCAGCTTTGTGGTCAATCCGGGAACAGCATTTGCCTCGTGGACACAGGTGGGAACTCCCAGCTTATGTCCGGCATAGAGTGCCGGAAAACTGGCATAGCCACCGGTGCCGACAATTACATCCGGTTGAAACTCCCGAATGATTTTTTTGCATTGGCTGACGGCATCAAAGACGCACTTGACAGCCTTCATATTCTTTTTGAGTGCGGAAAGGCTGATGCCCCGACTCAGACCGGAACCCGGCAGACATTCCAACCGATATCCTGCCTTGGGTACCAGCTGCTCCTCCATGTGCCCTTTTGCGCCGATAAACAGGATGTTACAGCCGGGATTGCGCTGGCTTATGAGATTGGCAACTGCAATGGCCGGATTGATATGTCCTCCCGTGCCGCCGCAGGTAAAAATTACATTCATCTGGTAACCTCCTGATTCTTTATCCGATTTCGCTGCCGGGAAATGCTCAGCACAATTCCCATCTCCCCCAGGTTTACCGCCAAAGCTGTTCCGCCATAAGAGAAAAACGGCAATGCAATTCCGGTAGAGGGAAGTAAATTGGTGACAACACCAAGATTGAGTATGGTTTGCACAGCAATCAGTGCAACAAGACCAGTTGCCAAAGCGGTTGAAAACTTATCTGCCGCCCGCAGAGCAATCCAAAAACCCCGCAAAATCAATGCCGCAAACAGCAGTATGATTAATAATGCACCAATGAGTCCCAGTTCCTCACAAACTATGGCAAAAATGTAGTCATTGTACTGAAATGGCAGGTATAGATATTTCTGTCGGCTCATTCCAAAGCCCAGGCCAAACAAGCCACCGGAGCCGATTGCATACAAAGATTGGAGAATCTGGTAGCCCTTATCTGCCGGATCACTTTCCGGATGCAGCCACGCGGTAATGCGGTCACCGGCATAGCCCATAAAGGATACATAAACCACAACGAACAGTGCCGCACAGCCGGCTCCTGCCAGGAGCCACTTGGGATGGGTTCCTGCCACAAACATCAGTATGACTGCTACCATGCCCATAAGCATAATTGCAGAAAGATGCTTTTCCAGTGCCAAGGGAATCAGAATCCCCAGTAAAGCACCGCTGAAGCCCAAAACTCCGTATCGGAATTTCCTTGCATCTGTTCCAAAGCCCTTTGTCAGCTTGGCAAACAGGACGATCATGGTAAATTTCGCAATTTCCGAGGGTTGGAACTGGAGCCCCGCAATGTTGATCCATCGCCGCGCTCCGTTTACCGACTCCCCAATCAGCAATACTGACAGCAGCAGCACAATACTGACACCGTACAGTGGCCAGGCAAATTTCAGCCAAAAGGAAGCCGGAATCCGGCTGAACAACCACATGCATATCAGCCCGATCACAGCGCAGACCGCTTGCTTTTGGAGATACTTTGTAGAAATTGTGTAGCCGGTATCATACATGCTTTGAGCAGAGCTGGCAGAATAAAGCATCACCAGTCCTACCGCAAGAAGCAGTAATGTCAATATTAAAAAAGGGATGTCCACAGTTTCGCCGACAAGCAATCGGCGGTCCTCTTTGGCATGCAGCTTTCCTGCCGCCATAAGAAGCTCCTTTCGGTCATTTAGCCAATGCGTCCTTGGATTGCTAACCAGGCAACGCCGCACATTACCGCAGATACCGCGGTAAACACCAAAACAATTTTAACTTCCTTCCAGCCGCACATCTCAAAATGGTGGTGGATGGGAGACATCTTGAAAATACGCTTGCCATGGGTCAACTTGAAGTATGTCACCTGCATAATCACAGACAGGGTTTCCACAATGTACACAAGACCCACAAAAATAAGAATCAACGGCATATCCAACGCAAAGGCCATGGCACATACCACACCGCCCAGAAACAGCGAGCCGGTATCTCCCATAAACACCTTGGCAGGATGCCAGTTGTAGCACAGATAAGCCACCAGTCCGCCGCACAGTGCCGCTGGCAGAATCGCCAGGTCATATTTACCCATTGCAAAGGCAGCTGCCGTAAAAAATGCCATAACCGGCAAGGTCACACTGCCGCACAAGCCGTCCACACCGTCCGTAATATTCACCGCATTGTCACAACCAATCATGACAAACATGGCGAAAAACACATAAAGCAACGGATGTACATAAAAGGGTGTATCGGAAAACGGGACATAAATATTGCATCTGGAAGGGTCTTGCTTAACCAAAAGATACACAAACAGCGCAGAAACCGCCATTTGCAGCAATGCCTTTTGTATACTGGTCAAGCCCAGATTCCGCTTGAATTTTACTTTGCAGAAGTCATCCAAAAAACCCACCAGACCAAAGCACAAGCTCAGTGCCAGCACATAGATGACCGTGTAATCTGTCATCACAGGCAGATTGCCGACCACGCAGAGAATCGCCGAGAAGATGAAAAACAGTCCGCCCATCATAGGCGTTCCCGCTTTGCTGTTATGCCAGGTCGGTCCGACCTCGCGTATGGATTGCCCTGCCTTCAGTGCACGCAACACCGGCAGCAGCAGAAAACCAATCAATCCGGACAGAACACCGCCTGCCAGAACTGTAATCAAGATTCTTTCCATATCTCTCTCCTTTGCTCAGGGCTGATCCTGCAGAAACAGTTCCAGTGCCAATTCCATGTGCATTCCGTGACTGCCCTTGAACAGCAGTATATCTCCGGGCTTTGCCGCAAGCTTCAATTCTCTGACCAGTTCGTCTTTTTCCTCGTAGGCACGAACCTTCGTACGGTCCATACCGCCGGTCACTGCTCCGCTTACCACACGGCTTCCGTTGGGACCGTAGGCAAAGATCATATCCGCCTTTTCTGCGGCAATCCGTCCGATACGGTAATGCTCTGCCGGTGCACGCATACCAAGCTCCAGCATATCTCCCAGAACCGCGATTCGACGTCCGGACTTTTTTCCTAACACGGTCAGTGCCGCTGTCATAGATTCCGGTCCCGCATTATAGCAATCCTTAATAATCGTGAAGCCCTTAGCTTCAAAGATTTCCTGACGGCCTGCCATGTTGCGGAAATTACTCAACGCTTCCATGATCCGTTCCGCAGTCACGCCCAGCTTCAAACCGGTGCTTACAGCCGCCAGAGCGTCCAAAACATAGTGCTGTCCTTCCAAAGCAAGACTGATCCGGAATGCTTCCTGTCCGGCTTTGACATCAAAAGACAGTCCGGTTTCGTTAGAAGTCACATTGGATGCCTGTACATGGCATTGCTCATTTTCCAGTCCAAAGAACACTGCCGGCACATCCGGACGGCTGTGTACACGCCACAGCATTTCGTCATCACCATTGAGGAAAATCACACCGCCTGCCTGTAAGCCTTCCAAAATTTCCAGCTTTGCCTGCAGAATACCTTCCTTGGAGCCCAAATGCTCAATATGCATGGTGCCGATATTGGTGATCACCGCCAGATCCGGCAATCCGATGGATGCCAAATAGGCAATTTCCCGAAAATGGTTCATGCCCATTTCCAGTACAGCTATCTCTGTATCCTCGGGAATGGACAAAATCGCCATGGGCATACCGATGTCATTATTATGGTTTGCAGGGGTTTTGGCAACCCGATAAGTGGTTTCCAAAACCGATGCGATCATTTCCTTTGTGGTGGATTTTCCCACAGAACCGGTGACGCCGATCACCTTCATACCAATGCGTTTGCGTTCCTCCCGGGCGATCTGACCCAAAGCAATTCGGGTATCCTTTACCACGATTGCAGGATAATCGCCGTCGCAATGAGTGCACAGCACCGCTGCAGCACCCTTTTCAAACGCCATGGGAATAAAATCATGCCCATCCCGCGCTCCCTGCAGTGCTACAAACAACTGTCCGGACTGTACCTCTCTGGAATCGTTATTCGCTCCCAGGAAGGTAACATCCGCATATTTTGCATCAATGGTCCCGCCGCACCAGACTGCCGCCTGCGCCAATGTGATTCGTGCCATAATTACCTCGTTTCCATCAGATAAGCGGCAACCTCTTCCCGTTCATCCAGATGATACTTCACGCCGTTAATTTCCTGATAGGTTTCATGACCCTTTCCGGCCAACACTATCATATCATCTTTTTCGCCAATGTCCATAGCATATTGGATCGCTTTTCGTCGGTCCTCAATGACAACATAGTTTTTCTTCTCCCCGGGAACACCCTGAAGAATGTCCTCGATGATATCCATGGGGACTTCTGTGCGCGGATTATCCGAGGTGATCACCGCAATATCGGAGAGCTCTACACCGATTCTGCCCATAATGGGCCGCTTCATGGGATCCCGATCACCGCCGCAGCCAAACACTGCAATCAACCGACCCTTACAGAAATCCCGCACCGAGCGCAGAACATTTTCCAGTCCGTCCGGTGTATGTGCATAATCCAAAAGAACCGTATAGGGCTTTGTCGGTGTGGGAACGACCTCCACTCTCCCCCGGACACCCCGGACTGATTCCAATGCCGCCGCAGCAGCTTCCAGAGAAATCCCCAGCTGTAAACTGATTCCCAAAACACTCAGCGCGTTGTACACCGTAAAACGTCCGGGAATGGGCAAGGTGATATTTTGGCTAATACCCTTCGTGACTGCCGCAAAGGAAATGCCATCCGCATGCAGCTCCACATCTACTGCCTTTAAATCTCCGTCTCCCTTTGCAGAAGTGGTCATCACCTGACAGGTCGCACCCTTGCTGATGCGTTCAAAATAGCTGTCGTCCCGGTTAAGAACACCCTTCTCACAACGACGGAACAGCTCCGCTTTGGTATCGCAATAGGCTTCCATCGTCTTGTGGAAATCCAAATGATCCTCTGTCAGGTTGGTAAAGGCCGCCACATCAAAATGCACACCCGCAACCCGATCCAACGCAATGGCATGAGAAGAGACCTCCATCACCACATGGGTACATCCGGCATCCCGCATACGGGCAAATAACCCTTGCAGCTCCAGACTTTCCGGCGTGGTGCGTTCTGTGGGGATGACCTCCTCGCCAATTCTGTTTTCCATGGTGCCGATCAAGCCCACCTTCGCTCCCACGGTCTTTTCCAACACCTGCTTCAACAGCAAGGTTGTCGAGGTCTTTCCGTTGGTTCCGGTAACACCGATCATTGTCATGCTTTTGGCAGGATGACTGTAAAAATTGCATCCAATCAACGCCAATGCCAGTCGGTCAGATTCCACCAGAATATACGGCACATTTCCATCAGGCTTTGTGGCCGTAACAACTGCAACCGCACCCTTTTCCAAAGCCATGGGAATGAATGCATTGCCATCCACCGCAAAACCGTTGATGGCGACAAACAAGCTGCCTCCGGTTACCTTGCGGGAATCGTAGGCTACGTTTTCAATGTTCATTTCCATATCCGCTGTGCTTTCCAGAATACGGATTCCTGACAGCAGTCCCTTCAGTTTCATAGTGACTCCTTCCTCCGGTTAATCCGGAGCTCTTGCATTTGCAAATTCCAATCGGACAGTTGTTCCTACCGATACCTGTGTTTTTGGGGCGATATCCTGGGTTGTAACAATGACCGCAGGGGATATTTCCTGATTTCCTGTGGGCAGAATGTAGATACCCAATGCACCGGCGGCATCATTGGCTTGCTGTCGGTTCATGCCCACAAAATCCGGCATCTCCACTGTCTGCATCGGAGGGGTTTCACCCAAATACAGCAGGATCTGACTGCCACCCGGTACCGCACTGCCGGACTGTGGAATCTGTCCGGTAACCGTGTCTCCCGTTCCGATGTATTGTGCAGACAACCCGCTATCCTTCAAAAGCTTATCCGCTTCCTTGGGCGTCTTTCCCGTAAGGTCTTCCACTATAACCGTCTTTCCCTGAATGTCCTCTTCGGAAAAGCTTTGCTTCACGCCAAGGTATGGCAGAATGTCTGCCATGACTGCTCCTACTGTAGGCGCCGCCATTACGCCTCCGGAAATATAGGTACCGGTGGCACGGGACGGAGTGTCCAAAGCCACTAATACAATATACTCCGGATTGTCCATTGGCGCAATCCCCACAAATGATACGATTTTATCCAGCGTTGGCTGGCCATTCTCATCTAAAATGTCGATTTTTTCACTGGTACCCGTCTTTCCCCCTATGGAAAATCCGGCAACAGAGGCATTTTTTGCCGTTCCGACCGCTACAACGGACTCCAAAAGCTCACACATGGTCTTGGAGGTTTCCGGCTTGATTACCTGTCGGATGACCGTCGGCTCCTGCTGCAATACTGTTTTCCCATCAGCGTCCAGCACCTCGGAAACGATATACGGCTCCATCAGATTCCCGCCATTCACCACAGCAGAAATCGCCCGCACCAGCTGTATCGGTGTCAGCTTAAAGGTCTGCCCGAAGGAGCCGGAGGTCAGGGATGCCGTTCCCCATTTGTCTGTATCCACAATCAGCTCTTTTGAGAAGAAAACGCCTTTGCTCTCCCCGGCCAGATCAATGCCCGTTTTTTCCATAACGCCGAAGCGGTTAACATAGTCGTAGAACCTTTCTCCGCCCAGCTTTAACGCAATATGGGCGAAGGCTATGTTGCAGGAATTTTGCAGTGCCTGCGGTGTGGTTTCCGAGCCGTGACCGGAAGATCTCCAGCAATGCAGCAGCTGGGAACGACCCGGTATTTTTTCCGAGCCCTTGCAGTAAAAGCCGGTTTTCAGGTCAATTGCTCCGCAGTCCAGAGCCGCCGCCATGGTCAACACCTTAAAGGTCGAGCCGGGCTCATAGCCATCGGACAGCACGCGGTTTCGCCACTGCTTCAGCCGTGCGGCTGTAACTGCCGCATCGTATGCCGCTTTCTCCCGTTCATAGGCCTCCGAGCCCACAGGATGGGACAAATAGCTCTCCTTCAGCGCCTGCGTTTCCTGCAAAGCCTCCGGGTCGGCAATTTCCAAATACTGATTGGGATCGTAGTTGCCCAAGGTGGCCATGGCTAAAACCTTTCCGGTTTTTACCTCCATGACCATGCCGAAAGCGCCGTTTTGTACATCGTAACGTGCAATGGCATCTGCCATCTGCTTTTCCAGACACGCCTGTACCGTCGTATCCAATGTCAGCACAACGCTGCAGCCGGGTATGGACTCCACATATTTTTCATAGGAAAAGGGCATATCCATCTCATTATTGCCCTTGGTTGTAATGACTTTTCCGGCAGTTCCTTCCAAATATCGGTTATAGGAAGCTTCAATTCCTTCCGAGCCTGTATTGGATTTATTGGTAAAGCCAATCACCTGAGAAGCCAGGGTCCCATAGGGGTAGCTTCGCTCAGAGCTTGGCTCCAAATGGATACCGGAGATTTCATTGGTATTGATAAAATGACGCACCTCTGCCGCAACCGGCTCTTCCACATTGGAAGCAATCTGCTGGTACCGTTTGGTCAGGTCCTTTCCCAGCTTTTGAATCTTTTCCGGTTCCGTTCCCAATATCTCACCCAGTTCCTCCGCGATAAAATCCAAATCTGCTTTGGATTGCTTCAATTCATGGGGGTCCAGGTAAATATTTTCCACCGTTTTGGAAATGGCCAGAATGTTCATATTCCGGTCGTAAATCGTGCCGCGATGGGCAGTTACATAGGTAGTTCGCGTTTGATTTTGCAGCGCAAGCCGCGAATAGTACTCATAATCGGAAATCATCAACTGATACAGCTGTAAGGCCATAGGAAAAAAAGCGGCAATGCCCAACACTGCCATCACCCACAGAATCCTGCGATGCTGCCCCGAATCGGCCCGCACACGGGCAAATTCCTTTTTTCGACGTTTCCTTGCCATAGAACACCGGCCTTTCTGACTGCTTTTGCCTTAAAATGGGCAGCAAGGAATCCCTCGCCGCCCATCGCAGCTATTCAATCATATTGGCCAAGTGCGGTATTATGCAAATAACCCCACCATAAATGCCCAAAAGCTTTCCCACGCAGTGGGTGCTTGCTCCGTCTGCGGTACCGTTACCGGAACCTGCAGGTGAGGAACCTCCTCTATCGGTACCATGCCCATGGCAGTGGCAATCTCCCGAATTTCCTCCAGGTCATAGCTGGAAGTATATGTATCCAACAGCTGCTGATTCTCCGCCTGCAAGGTTGCCGCGTGGCTCGTCAGCATCTGCTCTTCTGCTTTGGCCTGTGACAGCTGCACCAGACCAACCACCAACATAACGGAAAGTACCGCAGCCGCCAAAATGCCGCCAAGCGCAACCACGTCCACATAAATTTTCAAGACCTTGGGACGTCTTGCTTTCGGAAGCTGTGCAGACTGCTTTCTCTGAGGCTTCTTCTCCGGCTGATAAGCAACATTGCCGGATACATAAGCATTGATATATCGGACCTGAGGCTGATTTGCCATCAAAGATTCCTCCTTCTGTCAGATTTTTTCACAGATACGCAGCTTGGCACTGCGTGCTCTGGGATTTTGTTCCAGTTCTCTTTCTCCTGAAACAATGGGTTTGCGTGTGATCAGTTTGACCTGCGGCTTTTTTCCGCAGATACAAACCGGAAAGCTCGGCGGACAAATACAGCCCTTTGCCGCGTCTGCCATGCCATTTTTTACGATTCTGTCCTCCAGGGAATGGAAGGTAATAATTGCCAGACGACCGCCCGGATTCAGCTTGGGAATTGCATTCTCCATTACCTTCCGAACAGCGCCCAGCTCATCATTTACCGCAATGCGAATCGCCTGAAAGCTCCGTTTGGCAGGATGCTGCTTTTCCCGCAGAGCTGATGCCGGCATCGCCGAACGAATCACATCCACCAGCTCCAGCGTGGTCATAATCGGTTTTTCTTCCCGCCTGCGGCAAATATTGGCCGCAATTTGCGGTGCATATCGTTCTTCGCCGTAATCAAACAGAATCCGGCGCAATTCTTCATAGGACCAGGTATTTACAACTGCCTCTGCAGTCAGTGTATCGGCGTTATTCATGCGCATATCCAGCGGTGCATCCGCCATATAGGAAAAGCCCCGCTGTCCGTCGTCCAGCTGTGGAGAGGAGACGCCCAAATCCAGCAGAATCCCATCTACACCGGGGATGTGTAAATCCTCCAGCACCTTGGTAAGTTCACAGAAATTGGAATGAACCAACGTCACTCTGTCACCGAAGGGTGCCAATCGTTCCCCCGCCGCTTTCAGCGCAACGGGATCACGGTCAATACCAATCAGGCGGCCGGTCGTAAGCCTTGTCGCAATCTGCGCGGAGTGTCCTGCCCCACCCAGTGTGCCATCCACATAAATGCCATTCGGGCGGATATGCAAACCTTCAATGCACTCATCCAACAATACGGACACATGATGAAATTCACTCATAGCCCAATGGCCTCCAGGGATGCCAACAGCTTTTCAGGCGTGAGATTCTCTGCCTCAAAGGCTTCAAACTCTGCAAGATCCCAAATCTCTGCTTGGCCTGCCCGACCAACAATCATAACTTCCTTCTGGATTCCTGCGTAGGAAAGCAGAAACGGCGAAAGGCTGAACCGAAATTGCTTATCCGGTTCACACTCCACTGCGTTCATAAAAATCAGGCTGGTGGCCGCACCCTTTTGGGAAATGGGCAAGGTGTTGTAGTTTTCGCTCAAGGTCTGCCAATCGGCATCCTTATAGATGGTCAAGCACCGATGACCGCAGTTGATGCCCAGGGTCACATAGAAATCGCTGCCCAACTCTTCCCGCAGCTTTGCGGGGACAAAAAGACGATTCTTATCGTCCAGCTTTGCCACATATTTACCGATCACGGATGCTCACCTCCTCCATTTTGCTCCACTTTTCATCCATTTTGCTCCACTTAATGACAGTATACTGCCTTGATTTCGAAAAATCAACCTTTTTTATCAAAAAAATTGCATTTTTTTCAAAAAATATGGTGAAAAACCCAATTTTCGAACGGTTGTTCTATATAAAAATCCCTATATTTGGAAGAAAATCTTCCCATTCTCCAGTCTGCAAGTGATTTCCTTTGGCTTTTTGCCGCACCGCAGCAGCTGCTCAGCCAACGGTCCCTCAATCTGGGATTGAACCAACCGCCGCAAATTTCTGGCCCCGTCCTTTCCTTTGCACTGGGCAGACAAATGGGATTGCAGGGCATCCTCCAATTCCAGACAAATTCCGATTTCCCGCATCCTGCTTTGCAGCTGCACCAAATATTTTTTGGCGATCTGCTTCAGTTCCTCACATCCCAACGGTGAGAAGTGGATGATCTGATCCAGCCGTCCCAGAAATTCCGGCATAAAGGTTTGCCGCAAGGATTCCTTCCGTTCCTCCTCATTCCCCGCCGGACAAAAGCCCAGACCGTCACCGCGGATTTGTCCCCCTGTATTGGACGTCATAACCACAATGGCATTCTTGAAACTGACACGTCTGCCGGTGGAATCTGTCAGCTCCCCTTCTTCCATAATCTGCAAAAGCAATCCCAGTACATCTGGATGCGCCTTTTCCAATTCATCCATCAAAACCAAACAGTAAGGACGCCTACGGACAGCCTCGGTCAGCTTGCCCCCTTCCTCGTAGCCAACGTAACCGGGAGGTGCTCCAATCAAGCGGGAAACGGATTGCTTTTCGATATACTCCGTCATATCCAGTCGAATCATGGCATCCTTACTGCCGTATAATTCCTCCGCCATGGCTCTGCACAGTTCTGTTTTTCCTACGCCCGTCGGTCCTGTAAACATCAGGCACGCCACCGGCCGGTGGGCATCCCGTATGCCGGAAAAGCCTCTGCGGACTGCCTCCGAAACCCCACGGATCGCCTTCTCCTGCCCTACCACAGAAGCGGTCAGTATTTCCTCCAGATTCAGCAATCTCTGCTTCTGATCTGCTGTCAGCCGTCCCACGGGAATTCCGGTCCGCGCAGAGACTGCCCATGCCACATCCGCACCGGTCACCGCACGAGGACGGCGATGCTCTGCACTGCGGCTTACCATTTTCTGCATTTTATCCCGCAGCTCTGCTGCCTTTTCAAAACGGCTCTCCCGGACTGCTTCGTTAAGCTCCAGTTCCAAATTTTGCTTGGCGCCTCCATAACTGTACCGCAGTTCCTCCATGCGTGCATGGGATGCGCCCTCATCCAATAAATCAATCGCCTTATCCGGCAAAAAAAGATCCGGCAAATACCGCACAGACATTCGTACCGCTTCTTCCAAAGCCCCGGGTGTGATGCGTATATGGTGATGCCGTTCCAGTCCCGGCTTCAATCCCTCTAAAATCGCCATAGTAGCAGCCTTATCCGGCTCTTCCACCATCACCGGACGAAACCGCCGTTCCAGTGCCGGGTCTTTTTCAATATATTTGCGATACTCCGCCAGCGTGGTGGCACCGAGCATTTGCAATTCCCCACGTCCCAAAGCCGGCTTAAAAATATTGGCCGCATCAATTGCACCTTCTGCAGCCCCTGCGCCTACAATGGTGTGCATCTCATCCACAAAGAGTATCACATCTCCGCACCGCTTGATTTCCTGCAGCACATCCCGCAATCGCTCCTCAAACTCACCGCGGTACTTTGTCCCCGCCACCAAATTTGCCATATTCAGGCTGATAAGCCGTTTATCCTTTAATTGGGGCGGCACATCCCCCATACTCATACGCTGTGCCAGTCCCTCCGCAATGGCCGTTTTCCCCACTCCCGGTTCGCCAACCAACGCAGGGTTATTCTTGTTTTTCCGGCTGAGTATGCCAATAACGGTTTCAATTTCCTGTTCTCTTCCGATCACCGGCTCCATAGTGGATGCTTTCAGCATAAAATCTTCGCTGAACTGTTCCAATAGTTTCAAATCCGCTGCCTCCTTTTTGGGCTTATAGGTCTCCGTTTTTTCCCATTGCATATGCTCTATGACCCGGGTAAATATTTCATTGCGGTCCACTGCCGCCTGTTTTAGCAAATGTGCTGCACCGGAATGTTCCCTGCGCATCAACGACAATAAAATGTGATATCTTCCAACCGTTCGACTGTCCAGCCTGCGCGCTTCCCGTCCAGCATCCTTCAAAATATCCTTTAATTCCCGGGTAAGACCCTGAGGAAGCGGCAGATCCGGTGTTCCGCTGCCCAGTGCCATTGCTGCAGACAGCCAGGCCATGCCACTGCCGAAGCCGCTGTTTAAAAACATCTGCCCGATCCAACCGGGCTCACGACTGAGCGCAATCAGCATATGCTCACTGCCCACATAGCTATGCCCCAGCTCCCGGGCAACCGCTCCGGCTTCCATGATCAGCCGTGTACTTTTCATCTCAAATCGCATCCCACCACACCTTCCCATCCGCAAAGTATCGTCACCGGCTCAAAAAAATATACGGGAAATCAAAAAAAGGAATTGCATTTTCAAAAATCCATGTTAGAATAAAGATGCGTTTACGTACGTAGTGCGCAAATGCGCGAAAAACATATATTGGAGGGAAAATCATGGCTTACAATATTACCGATGCTTGTGTCAAGTGCGGTTCCTGTGCTGACAACTGTCCTGTTGAGGCTATCTCCGAGGGCGAAGACAAGTTTGTCATCGACGCCGATGTTTGTGTCAGCTGCGGTGCCTGTGCCGACAACTGCCCCACTGAAGCTATTGAGGAAGGCTGATTCTTCCGAATCACAGCAGTCTGCGCAGGCTGGTTATCCGGCTGCGCAGACTGATTTTTTTAGAGGTAGACCATGGAGATTTTGAACGGTGGCATTACATTGCATGTTCCCAGCGGAGCTTTTCCGCTGAGTACGGATTCCATTTTGCTCAGCGACTTTGCCAAGCTTCCTAAAAATGCCCGCATTTTGGACATGGGCTCCGGCTGCGGCACATTAGGGTTGCTGCTTTGCGCTAAAGACAGCGGTTGCCGCGTCGTTGGTGTGGAAATCGATGCAAGCGCACATCAAGCCGCCCTGGAAAACATTCAAAGGAATCATTTGGAAGCCCGTATGAGCAGTATATGCGCCGATTTGCGTACCATCCATGAAGAATTGACCGCAGGAAGCTTCGACATTTGCATTTCCAATCCCCCTTACTTCACCGGTGGTCCCGTCAGTCAAACGGCTCCTCTCGCCCGTCGGGATGACTGCTGTGATATCCAATCCCTTTGTGAAAGTGCCGGTCGGATGCTAAAGTACGGCGGTAATTTTTTCCTGGTGCACAAACCGGAACGACTGGCTGAGATCTGCGCCTGTGCTTCTATCTTCCATCTGGAGCCGAAACGGCTTTGTCTTGTCCGGCATCACAGGGATGCGCCGGTCAGTTTGATTTTGCTCTCCTGTCGCAAAGGCGGAAAAGCCGGTCTTGTTTGGGAAGAACGCTGTCTTTTCGACGAGAATGCACAACCCACGGAATACTATCGAACTCTTTACCATCTTTAAGGAGGCAGCCTATGGCAGGAATGTTATATCTGGTGCCCACCCCCATCGGCAATTTGGGTGATATATCTTCCCGATGCCGGGAAACCCTGGAACAGGCAGATTTTATCGCAGCTGAGGATACCAGGGTCAGCCTGAAGCTTTTGAATCATTTGGGTATTAAAAAAAGCCTTGTCAGCTACTTTGAGCATAACAAGGCCGCAAAAGGCAATGTGATCGTGGAGCGTATTTTGGCAGGCGAAACCTGCGCTTTGGTTTCCGATGCCGGCAGTCCTGCCATTTCGGATCCCGGCGAGGATCTGGTCCGGCAATGTGCCCAGGCCGGCATTACCGTCTGTGCCATCCCAGGACCGTGTGCAGTCATTACCGCTTTGAGTATTTCCGGACAGAGTACCGGCCGATTCTGCTTTGAAGGCTTTCTGTCTACTGCCAAGAAAAGCCGCAAGGAGCATCTGGACAGTTTAGTAACGGAAACGCGCACCATGGTCTTCTACGAGGCGCCCCATAAGCTTCTGTCCACCCTGGAGGATATGGCAGCAGTCTTTGGTTCAGACCGTCCCATAAGTCTCTGTCGGGAGCTGACAAAGCTCCACGAAGAGGTGGTGCGAACCACGCTGGGTGATGCAGTTGCCAAGTATACGGAAACTCCGCCGAAGGGTGAATTTGTTCTTGTGGTTGCAGGCGCTCCTGCTGCGGAAAAAGAAAAAGCAACCCTGGCAGACGCTGCTGCAAGAGTCACTGAACTTATGGAAAGCGGAATGTCCCGCAAGGATGCCGTCAAACAGGCAGCAAAAGAATTGGATCTTCCGAAAAACGCAGTCTACGATGCTGCACTGGATGAATAAAAACCGGGTCTGCCGTGGCAGACCCGGTTTTACTTTACATTATTCGTCATCCTCAGTGGTGAACTCCAAGGTTTCACCGCAGTTGGGGCAGATGATACTGCCGGCTTCCAAGGTCTCCTCGTCAAAGTCAACGATGTTGCCGCAGGCACATTCTACTTCATAAATGGTAGAATCCTCGTCGCCAAAGTCAAAACCTTCGTCGTCGTACTCTTCGTCCTCGTCGTCGAAATCGTAGTCATCCTCGTCATCGAAGTCATCCTCATCTTCGTCCAGGATGTAATCCTCAATGGCATCCAGATCTTCCTCAATTTCATCCAACTCGTCAGAGATGGCAATGGTAGTATCCTCTACTGCTGTCAGCTTTTTCGTCACATCCCCCAACAGGTCCACGATAGCGGCAATCATCTTGCCCTCATCGGACTCTGTATTCAGGTTCAGGCCATCCATCAGGCCCTTCAGATATGCGGACTTTTCGGAAATGGTCATATTGATTCTCCTTTCGGAATTGTCAAAAACTTACGCCTTGGAACGACCCAGATATTCACCGGTACGGGTATCGATCTGGATCTTGTCTCCCTCGTTGATGAACAGCGGCACCTTGACCTCAGCACCGGTCTCCACAGTAGCGGGCTTGGTGACGTTGGTAGCGGTATTGCCGGCAAAACCGGGTTCGGTTTCGGTAACCACCAGGTCTACAAAGTTGGGAACTTCCACGCCAAAGACCTTACCCTTATAGCTCATAACGGTACACACGTCATTTTCCTTGACGAACTTGAAGGAATCGTCCAGAACATTGCCGTCCAGAGGCTCCATCTCATAGGTCTCGGGGTCCATGAAGTAGTACAGACCGCCGTCGTTATAGGAATACTCCATTTTCTTTCTCTCCACGAATGCAGTGGGGAACTTTGCAGAGGGATTCAAGCTGGTTTCGGTCACACCGCCGGTGATGACGTTTCTCATCTTCACACGGACAAATGCGGCACCCTTACCGGGCTTCACGTGCTGGAACTCGATGACCTGCATAACCTTGCCGTCCATCTCAAAGGTAATACCGTTTCTAATATCGCCTGCAGAAATCATTTCTTTATCCTCCTAAGTCTGTCCCTTGCGGGATATAAATAAGCGTATGTTAGCTGATATATTTTAACCCAAAATATTGAATTTTGCAAGGGGGAAAATGCACTTTTTTAAACAATAATCAAATTTTTCGGGCTTTGTGTGATATTTTCATGACCATCCGCCTTGAAAATCACCACATCTTCAATGCGGACACCAAATTTTCCGGGCAAATAGATACCGGGTTCTGCAGAACAAATGGCATTTTCCGGCAACGGCTCCTGATTGCGTGCATTGGGATTGGGGGATTCATGAACCTCCAGACCCAGACTGTGACCGTATCCATGACCGAAATACTCGCCGTATCCGGCATCTTCAATCACCTTCCGTGCTGCTCCGTCCACCTCACATCCGGGAACGCCCGCTTTACTGACAGCCAGACCGGCCAGCTGTGCCTGCAGAACCGTTTCGTATACCTTTTTCATTTCTTCTGTCGCATAGCCCACCACCACGGTGCGGGTCATGTCGGAGCAGTAACCCTGATAAGCGGCACCGAAATCCATGGTGATGAAATCGCCTTCCTGAATCACTCTCTCCCCTGCAACACCGTGGGGCATGCTGGTATTGGGACCGGACACCACGATTGGGTCAAAGGCCAGACCGGTTGCACCGTTTTTATACAGGCAGTAGATCAGCTCTGCCTGCAATTCCAGCTCCGTCATGCCAACCTGAATACGGCTGAGAACCTGGGAGAAGGCTTTGTCGGTAATCGCCTGAGCGTGACGCATCAAATCCAATTCCCACGCTTCCTTCACACCGCGGAAGCCGTTGATCTTTTCATTCATAGGCACAAGACGGGCGTTCAGGGTCTTTTCAAAGCGAAACAGCTCGCTGACTGTCAGATAATCCTCTTCATAGCCCAGTACCTTGACGCCAAATTCGGCAATGGCTTTATTCAGGCAGCCGGCGTATCCCTTTTCTGTTGTAATGTCTATGACCTCAAAGCCCTGAATGCCGTTCTCTGCCGCTTCCGTATAACGGCTGTCTGTAAAATAGCGGCAACCGGCCTTTGTGACAATGGCGATTCCCTCGGCAATGTCAAACTCCGCACAGTAATGGCGGCTATAGCGGCTGGTCAACAGAAGTCCGTCTACTTCATCGTTAATGAGCGTTAAGAATTTATCGATGTTTTTCATGGTACGATTCTCCTTTTTCTTGCAATTAAAATAAAGGGCATTTCCAGCATATGCCGTGCTTTCAGCCAAAAAGTATGATTATGAATTGCCTTAACCAGAATAGATCTCACGCCGCTGCGGTTGGCTCCAAGGGTATCCGTATAGATCTGGTCGCCGATGAGGGCACAGCGGTCCGGTGACATCTGATATTTCTGTATGCACTCTGCGATTCCCTTTTTTCCGGGCTTTTTCGCATGGGTGATGCAATCGATGCCGTATTTGCGGCAGAAAATCTTGACCCGATCCTTTTTGGAATTAGATACCACACACAGCCCAATGCCTGCATCCCGGACAGCTTCCAGCCAGCCAAGCACCTTCTCCGTGGGAATGTCAGTGGTGTAAGGCACAAGGGTATTGTCAAAATCCAGCATCAACAGCTGTACGCCCCATTTTTTCAGTTGTGCAGGAGTAATTTCGGTTACGGCATTTGCCAGCACCCGCGGTAAGAAAGAAACAGTCATATCCTAAGCCGCACTTTCATAAAATATGTCACAATTATATCATGAAAGGAGGCTTTTGTCCATGCCCATTACACATTATCTTGCCATGACTGCCGCAGAATTTTTCGGCAGCACATCCTTACCTGCTTCTGTCGGCTGGCTTTCCTGTCATTTTTCCTCTGCCGGATGGGGTCTTTCCAATGTTCCAAAGTCCTTGCCGCCTCATTCGCTGTTAATTTTGGATGACAGCCATCCCTTTCAAAACCACTCCGCGGCACTGATTTTATCACAGCTGTCAGAGACTGTGGAAAGACTCCGTCCGGATGCTCTTTTGCTGGATTTTCAAAGGCCCTTCCAAGTGGATATCGCAGAGCTTGTGCAGGTCCTTTCTGCGGGTCTTTCCTGTTCCGTCGCTGCCCCAATACAATACGCTGCACAAGACCGTCCGGTTTTTCTGCCGCCGGCACCGTTATTGCAGCCACTTTCCGATTACCTGAGGCCCTATGGCGGAAGAGAGATTTGGCTGGAGCTTGCAAATCCGGCTATGGAGATTTCCGTCACCGAAGGAGGTTGCACAAGCAGGATGATTCCCACTGTTTCAACCCCACTTCCCCATCACGACACCGCCCTTCACATTGATTATGCAATTCACTGCGCAAAAGAAGAAATTCTCTTTACGCTTGCCCGGCAAAAAGATACTCTTGCAAACTATCTTACAGAAGCAGAAGCAATGGGTGTTGCGGGAGCTGTTGGTTTATTTCAGGAATTCCAAAAAAATGAAACCGCCCTACAAACGTAGGGCGATTGTTGCGCATTATGCAAGAGGGATATTAATAGAACTTTCTCTTATTCTTACGGGCAGCTTCAGACTTCTGCTTCCGCTTCAGGCTGGGGCTGACATAATGCTCGCGCTTTCTAACTTCGGCAATAACGCCCTCCTTAGCACAGCTACGCTTGAAACGACGCAGAGCGCTCTCGAGAGTCTCGTTTTCCTTAACGCGAATTTCAGACATTGTTTTCCCTCCCTCCGATGGCATCCGGTTACTTCCAGGATGCTTTCAGGGCCACTTGATGGCTTTACATATTATAAGCACAATCCAGTCAAATGTCAAGCAAGAAATTACATTTTTTCTGTAATTCCTGCAAAATCACTTAACAATCAGGTTTACCAGCTTGTTCTTGACCACAATGGTCTTGACAATGCTGCCTTCCTGTTTTTCCAAATAACGGGCAATTTTCTCATCCGCCAGTACATTGGCAATGACCGTATCGTTATCCAGATCGGCATCCATCTCCACCGTACCGCGCATTTTGCCGTTGATTTGCACCGCCATGGTGATTTCGGTGTCCTTACACTTCTCTTCAGAATATACAGGCCAATTTTCGTATGCAATCGTGGTATCGTGACCCAAAACCTGCCAGATTTCCTCGCCCACATGAGGGGTAATGCAGGAAATCATCTTGATAAAGCCCTCGGCATATTCTCTGGGGCAGGAACCGTTCTTGTATACCTCATTGACGAACACCATCATTTGGGCAATGGCAGTATTAAACGCCAATTCCTCAAAATCCGCGCTGACCTTCTTTACGGTCTGGTGATAAATCTTCGTCAGCTTGCCGTCATCGGTTTCGGTGATGTTTGCTTCCTCTGTAAAGAAGTTCCACACCCGGTTGATGAACTTTCTGGCACCGGCAACGGCGGCAGTGCTCCAGGGCTTGGAAACCTCCAGCGGTCCCATGAACATTTCGTACAGGCGCAAAGTATCCGCACCGTATTCCCGCACGATATCACTGGGATTTACTACAAATTCCGGGAACCGCTTGCCCATCTTGATGCCGTTCTCACCTAAAATCATACCTTGGTGAACCAGCTTCTTGAAGGGCTCCTTCACAGGAGATACACCGGTATCATAGAGGAAGCGATTCCAAATTCTGGAATAAATCAAGTGACCGACTGCATGCTCCGGACCGCCGATATACAAATCAACCGGCATCCAATGCTCCAGCAGCTTGGGATCACAAAGCACCTTATCATTATGCGGATCAATATAGCGCATATAGTACCAGGACGAACCGGCACTGCCGGGCATGGTAGAGGTCTCACGGGTGCCACGAATACCGTTTTGGTCGTATTTCTTCCAATCCGTCGCATTTTCCAACGGTGCCTGTCCGTTTTTGCCCTTGTAATCCTCCAGCTCCGGCAGAATCAAGGGCAGCTCTTCATCGGACAAAAAGACTGTCTTTCCGTCCTCGGTGTAGATACACGGAACGGGCTCGCCCCAATAACGCTGACGGGCAAAGATCCACTCACGGAAATGGTAGTTGACCTTTCTTCTGGCAACACCCTTCTGCTCCAGCTTGCAGGTAATGGCTTCCTTGGCTTCCTCCACGGTCATGCCGGTAAACTCCTCGGAATTCAGAAGCTTGCAGCCCTTACCCAGATAGTCCTGCTTTTCAAATGCCCGTTCAGATACATCCCGACCTTCAATTACCTGAATCATAGGGATATTGTGGGCAATGGCATACTCAAAGTCCCGCTGGTCGTGGCTGGGAACAGCCATAACTGCGCCTGTTCCGTAGCTTGCCAGCACAAAGTCTCCGATAAACACCGGTACTTCCTTGCCATTCACAGGATTGATCGCATATATTCCCTTCAACGGACAGCCGGACTTTGTCTTGTTCAGCTCCGTGCGGTCCATATCGCTCTTTTTTACCGCTTCATCGATGTAGGCCTTGACTTCTTCCTTGTTTTCCACCCGATCCATAAGGCTCTCTACGATCTTGCCGTCCGGTGCCAAAACCATAAAGGTAATACCGTAGATGGTCTCAATACAGGTGGTATAGATGGAGAATTCCCCACCGCCTACAAGCTTGAAATCCACTTCCACACCGGTGGACTTACCGATCCAGTTTCGCTGGATTTCCTTGGTCGATTCCGGCCAGTCGATCTCGTTCAGACCCTCCAACAGCTTTTCGGCAAAGGCAGGCTGATCAATGACCCACTGCATCATATTCTTCTTCACAACGGGGAATCCGCCACGCTCGGACTTGCCGTCAATGACCTCATCATTGGAAAGCACGGTACCCAGTTCCTCACACCAGTTGACCGGCATTTCCACCCGTTTGGCATAACCGGCCTCATACAGCTTCTTAAAGATCCACTGAGTCCATTTGTAGAACTCCGGATCGGATGTTGCTGTCATTTTTGACCAGTCATAGTCAAAGCCCAGCTCCTTCAGCTGTCCAGAGAACGTCTTTATGTTCTCCTGTGTAAAGGCGTTGGGATGGTTTCCCGTGGAAACGGCATATTGCTCTGCCGGCAGACCAAAGGAATCGTAACCCATGGGGTGCAGAACATTGTAGCCCTGCATTCTTTTCATGCGGGACATAATATCCGTAGCCGTATAGCCCTCGGGATGGCCGGCATGCAGACCCACACCGGAGGGATACGGGAACATATCCAAAACGTAGTATTTCGGCTTGGAGAAATCCCACACATCTGTATAGAAGGTCTTATTCTCCTCCCAGTACTTTTGCCACTTGGCCTCCACATTGCTATGTTCATAATTCATAACAAAACACCTCTCTATAACCGAATATCAATTTTCGGCAATAATCTCCTTCAAATCCACCACGGTTGCGTCTGCCCACAGACGCTCCAGATCGTAAAATTTCCGTGCTTCCTCCGTAAATACATGGACAACTACCGAACCAAAGTCCAGCAATTCCCAGGAATTACCCCGATGACCTTCCCGACCAAGCATGGGTTCCCCCAGCTGCTCCATAACATACTCCACATTGTCGCACAAAGTCTTTACGTGGGTATTGACCGTACCGGTGCAAATCAAAAAGTAATCCGCCAGGCTGGATACCTGATTGATTTCCAAAAGCTTAATATCTATGCCCTTTTTCTCATCCAATGCCCGCGTTACTTGCAGGGCCACTTCTTTTGCAGTTAACATGATCCTTATCCTTTCTCATTCAGCCAGGCCAGTGCCTCCCGGGATTCCGGAGAAATCTCACTGCCCTGCAGATTCAATAAATCCAGGGTCATAGTCAACCCCAGCTTCAATGCAGCATCCAAATCGGTAAATGCCAATTCCCTCAGCTTTTCCACGCCCGAAAAAGCACGGTTTGGCTCGATATAATCTGCCACATAAATAATCTTTTCCAAAAGCTTCATATTCGCTTTTCCGGTAGTATGATGGCGAATCGCCTGTACCACTGCTTCCTCTTCCCCAAATAACCGTTGTGCCACCAGCGAGCCGGTAAGTGCATGGAGCGTCTTGGGGTTTTTCTGCTGAAAAGCATTTAGAATGATACCATACTCCCCAGCCAATGTCAATTGCCGCTGCCCATCCAGGGCCTTGGTAATGTCGTGAAGCAATCCGGCACGGGCGGCATCTGTTTCATCTGCTCCCCAATGCCTTGCCAGCGCCACAGCCGTATCCCGACACCCTAGCACATGGGCGATGCGACCGGGTTTCACCAAACAGCAAACGACCTGCTGCAATTTTTCCATGGGTAATTGCCGGAAATCTGCATTCAGCTGGCAGCATCCGGTTTCTTCCATATAGGAAGCCAACGTTGGCGGACAGGAATAACCCTCTGTACGGCTTGTACCCATGACAAACTTCCCCTTTCCACAATTACCCATGATACTCTTTAATTGTTAATTTTCTCCACGCAGCTGTTTTTCGCGACTGCGCTCAATGGACTTTTCAATCGCCTGCTGACGGAAATACTGATTGCGTTGCTCCCGTACCTGCTTTGCAGCCTGCCGACGGGCGCGGATTCCCTTACGCACCGGATCTTTCTTGGCGGTCGGTGTTGCTTTCCGCTTTGCCCGACCGGTTTGATTCCGTTCCTCCTGACATTTTTCGCTGAAGCGATAAATAACAAATTTCGTGCCGATGACTGCCACACCGTCAGCACCGGTAGCCGCGCAGATCTCGTCACTGACCTCTCTGGGGGTCATCATTGCACCCTCCAGCACCTTGCCTTTGACCAATTCCCGTGCGGTCAACAGATTCTCTGCTTCCGCAATAACGGTTTCCGTTACACCGCTTTTACCTACCATCAACGTAGTATCCAAGTCATTTGCCTGGGCACGAAGCTCTGCTCTTTCCTTACTGGTCAGCATATCCTGCCTCCTTCATTTTATCATAAAACACATGCAATGCTCTTGCCCGATGAGAAACCTGATTCTTCTCCTCCGGGCTTAATTCCGCCGTTGTCTTGCCCAAGGGCGGATAGAAAAATATCGGATCATATCCAAAGCCGTTCTTTCCCTTTGCTTTCCGCAGCAATTCCCCGTGGATTTCTCCCCGGGCCTGAATGATTTGACCGTTGGGATGCACAAAGGTGATCACGCAGACAAATTTTGCCTGCCGCTGACCGTCAGGAACTTCTTCCATATTTTTCAGCAACAGCTGCAATCTGCCCCAATCATCCAAAGAATCATCAAAGCCGTATCGGGCAGAATAAATTCCCGGTGCTCCATTAAGCGCTTCCACGGCAATACCGGAATCGTCTGCCAACGCCGGAAGGCCTGTGGCCTTCATGACAGCCTCCGCTTTCAAGAGAGAATTCTCTTCAAAGGTCGAGCCGGTCTCTTCCACGTCAATGTCCACGCCCAGCTGGGATTGCAGTACCAATTCAAATCCGAACTTTTCCGTAATTCGGCTGATTTCTGTCAGCTTGTGCTGGTTCTTGCTTGCTAAAACGACCTTCATTTCCGTTCCTCACAAAAGTGCATCCACAAAATCCTGTGCCGCAAAGGGCATCAAATCGTCTGCCTTTTCCCCAACGCCGATAAATTTCACCGGAATCTGCAGCGCATCCGCAACTGCAATCACAATGCCACCCTTGGCTGTTCCGTCCAGCTTGGTCAAGGCAATGGCTGTTACGCCGGCAATCTCCTTAAACTGTTTCGCCTGAATTAGGCCGTTCTGACCGGTAGTGCCATCCAGCACCAGCAGAACCTCCCGGGACGCGTCAGGTAGCTCCCGTTCCACAATACGGCTGATTTTATTCAACTCATTCATCAGATTTTGTTTGTTGTGAAGCCGTCCGGCTGTATCGATGAGAATTACGTCGGACTTTCTTGCCTTGGCTGCCTGAATGCCGTCAAACACCACGGATGCCGGATCAGCACCTTCATGCTGCCGCACGATATCCGCGCCGCTTCGGTCTGCCCAGATTTCCAACTGATCTGCCGCCGCAGCACGGAAGGTATCTCCCGCCACCAGCATAACTTTTTTTCCCTGTTCCCCCAGCTGGTTGGCAATCTTTCCAATGGTGGTAGTCTTTCCCACTCCGTTAACACCGATCACCAGGATTACAGAAGGCTGGGTGTCCAGTTTTAAGGCCGTGTCTCCCACGTTCAGCATTTCCACCAATATATCCTTCAGCGCCGTCTTGGCTTCCTCTGTGGTTTTGTAATGCTGCTCACGCACTACCCTGCGCAGGCGGTCTGTTGCCTTGATTGCAGTTTCCACGCCCAGATCCGCCAGGATCAGGCTTTCCTCCAGCTCATCATAGAAATCGTCATCGATCTCGCTAAAACCGGAAAAGACATTGCCCAGAGTGTTGCTCAGTGCATCTCTGGTCTTTGCCATGCCGGACTTTATCTTATCAAAAAAACCCATGCTAACTCCTTTATTCCACTATTCCCAGATATTCTTCCATCTGGTTCAGATCCAATCTCAGCAGTTTGGAAACACCCTGCTCCTGCATGGTCACACCGTAAAGTACATCGGAAGCCTCCATGGTTCCGCGACGGTGCGTAATGACAATAAACTGAGTCTTTTTGCTGAGATTATGCAGATAAGACGCAAAACGTTCCACATTCCGGTCATCCAATGCCGCATCGATTTCGTCCAACAGACAGAAGGGCGTGGGACGAACCTTCAAAATGGAGAAATACAGTGCGGTTGCAACAAAGGCCTTCTCACCGCCGGACAGCAGGGTGATGGTTTTCACCTGTTTTCCGGGAGGCTGTACTCGAATCTCAATGCCACAGGTCAACGGCTCCTCCGGATCCTCCAAAATCAGCTGACCACTGCCGCCGCCAAACATTTCCGCGAACACTTCTCCGAAATAGCGGTTGATCTTTGCAAACTCCTCCACGAAAATGATGGTCATTTCCTTGATGATATCCCGGATAATGCTTTCCAGTTCCCGTTTTGAGGTCAATACATCGTCCCGTTGCTCTGTTAAGTAGGAATACCGTTCGTTTACACGGGCATATTCTTCAATGGCACCCAGATTGGGCGTGCCCAACAGAGCAATTTTTCGCTTCAGCTCGGAAATTTTCCGATTGCCTGCCGTAACGGATTCGATTTCACCCCGATGCTCCTGTGCTGTACCGGGTGTCAGCTCGTAGGAATCCCACAGCTTATCAATGATCTGCTTTTCTTCCATGGAAGTCGTGATCTTTTTCTGTTCCAACAAAGCACAGGCACGCTCCATGGTGAGAATGTCTTTGTTTTTCTCCTGACTCTCACGCTCTCCACGGGTCTTAGTAGCCTCTGCCTCATTGCGCTGGGTCATGACCGTCTGCAGAACCTGACGCTGAACCTGAGTATCCGCATCATTTTCCGCCTGACGCCGACGAAGCACCTCGATCTCGCCTTCCAAACGCTTTGTTTCTTCTGCAATGGTCTGGATCACCGCTTGCTTGTTGGCTCTGTCGCCTGCCATTGCATTGCGCAGAGACTGCATATCCTCAATATGTGCCAGCGCCGTTGCCTTCTCGGCATCCAATGCTGCCGCAGCTGTGCGCAGAAGGGTCATTTCCTCCGTCAAAGCATTGGTCTGCTCCGCCGCTTCGATCTGACTTCCCTCCAAATTGGCAATGGTTGCGCGCACTGCGGCAAGCTCCGCAGTGTACACCTGAATTTTTGCCTGATTGGCCGCATAACGCTCCCGATCCAACTGCTGACGCTGCTCCAGGGCATCCATTTCCCGCTGTGCCGAGGTGATCGCCTCAGTGATGGCATTCAGCAGAATCTCATGCTGTTTTTCCTCACCTTGCAGGCGCAGGACCTGATCCTGCGCTTCCCGCAGCTGATCCTTGGCTGCGTTGATTTGGAACTCCACCTGATCTGCCTGACGCTGAGCCTCCTGCAGCTGTTCTTCCGTTTCCAGTTTTTCCGTCTCCAGCTGCTTTTCCTGCTCGGTCAGCTTAGCCAATTCATTGGCACGGGAAAGAATACCTGCTTCCTTATTGGTAGAGCCGCCGGCCATAGAGCCGCCGGGATTCATAACCTGACCGTCCAACGTGACGATCTTAAACCGATGGCTGTACTTTCCTGCCATGGCAATCGCCGCATCCATATCCTGCACCAGGACGGTACGGGCCAACAGGGAATCCAACACACCCCGGTACTCTGCCTTGCAGCTTACTAGCTCCGAGGCGATTCCGACAAAACCGCGGCATTTGTCCAATCCGCTTTCATTCAGCTTTTTCCCTTGGATGGTGGTCAGGGGCAAAAAGGTTGCACGACCACCGTCGGTACGCTTCAGATAAGAGATTGCCGCCTTGCCGTCCTGCTCCGTACCCACAACGATCTGCTGCATAGCCGGTCCCAGGGCAATTTCAATGGCAACGGCATATTCATTTTCTGTCCGGATCAATCGGGAAACCGGTCCGTGAATACCCCGCAGACCACCCCTTTGGGTTTCCTGCATCACGGCCTTTACGGACTTGTTATAGCTGTCAAAATCCCGTTCCATGGCACGGAACACCCGCACCTTAGCGGAAACAGCATCCAATTTCGTTGTCTGCTCCCGCAGCTTCTGTGCAAGCTCGTCCCGGCGTTTGATCCGGGTTTCCTGACGCAATGCATAACCGGAAATGGTGTTTTCCGCCGCCATTGCATCGTCCTGTGCTTGACGCAGTTCCTTGCGGCAGGCATCCAATTTTTCCTGTGCCTGGGCCCGACGCTCTCCGCCGGACTGCAAATCGCTCTTGAGAATCTCACTGCGCTGCGCTGTCTGTGCCATGCTTTCATCCAAGCCGCGGATATCACCTTCCCGACCTGCAATATCTGCAGACAGACTGGCTTCCTTTCCGCGCAGCTCCAAAAATTGACGGGTCAATCCTTGGGCATTGGCAGCCATTGCTGTCAGCTGCTGCTGTAAAGCATCAGCTGTCTGCTTTTTCTCCTCCAGCTCCTGTTCAATGGCTGCAACCCGTTCTTTTGCCTGCTCAATTTGTGAAACGATACCGCCACTGCGATCCTCTTCCCCACGCAGTTCCTCTTCGATACGGGCAATATTCCCATCGTTATTCTCAATATTTCCGCGAAGAACTGCCATCTGTCCGTCCAGCTGCTGATGATTGGCTTCCAGCATATTGACCTTCAGGCGAATGGTCTCCAGTTCTCCGTCCTTTTGGCGCAATACTTCTGACAAATCCTCAGACTGGGCATAGAGCTTATCCAGATCATCATGGGCCTGCTGCAGCACAAAGGAAGCAGAAGCATAATCCTCTTCCGCTTTTTTTGCAGCCGCAGACAGCTTTTCCAGGGTATCCAGCCAAACAGCCACCTCTACACCCTGCAGTTCATCCTTCAGCTCCAGATATTTCTTTGCTTTTTCGGATTGCTCCTTCAGCGGCTCCAACTGCAGCTCCAGCTCAGAAACCTTGTCTCCGATACGCAGCAAATTATCTTCTGTGTGGGCAAGCTTTCTTTCCGTTTCTTCCTTGCGATGGCGATATTTGGAAATACCTGCTGCCTCTTCAAAGATCTCACGGCGGTCTGCACTCTTAAGAGACAGAATTTCATCAATACGACCCTGTCCGATATTAGAGTATCCCTCTCTGCCCAGACCGGTATCCATAAACATCTCGTTGATGTCACGCAGTCTGGCTGACTGGCGGTTAATGTAATACTCGCTGTCACCGCTGCGGTAATACCGACGGGTGATCATCACATCATCCGCGTCATAGGGCAGTGCACGGTCCGTATTGTCCAGTGTCAGCGTTGCTTCTGCAAAGCCGACTGCAGACCGCTTCTGTGTGCCTCCAAATATGACATCCTCCATCTTGGCGCCACGGAGCGTCTTACTGCTCTGCTCGCCCATAACCCAAAGGATGGCATCGGAAATATTCGATTTGCCGGAGCCGTTCGGTCCGACGATGGCAGTAATATCATCGCCAAAACGAATCAGGGTCTTATCCGGAAAGGACTTAAATCCTTGCACTTCCAAGCTTTTAAGATACATGTGCCCTCCGCTGCTTAGATATTCGCCGGACATACGAAAAGCCACATTTTTTTCGTACGGAATGGCAAAATATCCTCATTTTTGATAATTCAGTTTATTGTAGCATATTCCCAACTGTTTTTCAAGTTTTTTCGTGTTGAAACAGCCCGAAAATTCTGTATTTCATACATAGAAAAGAAACTGCGCATACTATCCTCATATGGAGGTATTGCCCATGAATCCAAACACGATCCTGCAGGCTGCAAGGGATTTACATTCCGATATTCTTCGCCATCGCCGCAGATTGCATCAGTATCCGGAAATTGGCACGCACCTGCCCCAAACCGCAGCCTATGTTGCAGAGCAGTTGACCAAATTGGGTTACGCGCCTTCCCAAATCTGTGACAGCGGTATTGTTGCCACCATAACGGGACAGGATACCGGCCGCTGTATCCTTTTACGCGCCGATATGGATGCTTTGCCCATATCCGAAAAAACGGAATTGGCGTTTCATGCTGAAAACGGCGCCATGCATGCCTGCGGTCATGATATGCACACCGCCATGCTGCTGGGTGCTGCCGCCCTCCTCCGTCAATTCCGCTCCGAGCTTCAGGGAACCGTCAAACTGGTATTCCAGCCGGACGAAGAGGGCTTCACCGGTGCAAAAGCAATGCTGAAAGCCGGTGTTTTGGAACATCCGACACCAACTGCCGGACTGGCGCTGCATGTTCATTCCGGCACGCCCACCGGTCTGGTGCTTTGCAGCAGCGGCGCTTTTATGGCAGGCTGTATCGCTTTCCGAATCACGGTCACCGGCAAGGGCTGCCATGGTGCCATGCCGGAAACCGGCATTGACCCCATCAATATTGCCGCACATATTTATATGGCGCTGAACGCTGTCATTTCCCGGGAAATCTCTCCGAAAGCATCTGTTTCCCTAACTGTCGGGAAATTCTGTGCCGGTGATGCGCCGAATATCATACCGGAAAAAGCCAGCTTGGAAGGGACTTTGCGTTTTTTCGACACTGCATTATCCCGAAAGCTTTTCTCCAGAATCTCCCAAATTGCACAGTCTGTTGCGTCCGGCTTTCAGGGGCATGCGTCAGTGGAAGAAATCTCCTCCGTTCCGCCTTTGCGTAATTCTCCGGAGCTGGTTGCCCGTTTTGCGGAGCTTTCCCGCCGCCTGCTGGGAAAGCAATCTATGACGGAGTTGGAATCCGGCGGTATGGGCTCGGAGGATTTTGCCGTTTTCTCGCAAGCCATTCCCTGTGCCTACTTGCTCCTGGGTGCAGGCGCGAAGGAAGAAAATCCTCTGTTCGGTCAGCCCATGCATAATGAAAAAGTCGTGTTTAACGAAGATATTCTCCCCTTGGGTGCCGCTTTGGAAGCATACTGCGCCCTGGAGTGGTTAAAAGAGCAAGCGCCTTAAAGCGCTTGCTCTTCTTCTTTCTTTGTTTTTTTACCGTCCCGTACGAGGATGGAAATAAAAATGGCGATACATAAAATGGAATGGGTCACCAAGTTGGGCCACGCTTTTGCAAAGATGTCGTAACCGATCCACACCAGAGAATTGGAAATATACAAAAGGCGATAGTATTTTGTCGTATCCTGTGCAATACTCAGCACAAACAGCATCGCCGCAATTAACGCCAAAATATCATAAGTATGGGAGAAGGTCAGCAGATTGGCCGCCAAAAATACCACGGTCTGAATCAGAATCATCCACATGGGCACTTTTTTCTCCCGGGAAGTAAACAGATAATTCACTGTCAGACAAAGCACCGCCACACCGCAGGTGATCGCACCGCTGACACCTTCGACCTGTTCTGCCGCACGCACCCAATAGGGAATAAAGTAGTTCAGCCCTACCAATGCATTGCCCAACAGATTAAAAATCAAGACTGTTGTCATCCGTTTGAAAAACGGCTCCACCAATCCCTCAACGGTTGTTGCAACTGTAACCGCCACCGGTAAAAACAGCAATAATTTTTCCCACATATCCATTCTCCCGTTATGTACAAAAAATAAGCCGTGAAAAAGACAACTTTTCCATGACCCCAACGTATTAATTTTAATAAATTTTACAATATTTGTCAACTGTTTTTCTGCACAGAATATAAGTTTCTGTGTTTTGCACGAACAAAGCCATTTATTTTTATGAATCTTTCCATCTTGTATTTGTCTCCAATCTGTGGTACTTTATAGTCAGAAAGGGTGATACCAATGTACAGGTAATAAAACCCTATCGGCAACGGTTCTTTTGACGCAGATATCTCACAGGCAGTTTGTTTCTGGAACATAGATCGCAAATGCGAAGTAAGGTAAGTAACAAACAAGACAGCAAGTAAATTGAATAAGGACATAGATTGGTAACTATCAACCATCGTAAATCATTCAAAAACTGCTGAGGATGTCTACATTGAAAGAATTGGCAAGGCGCCGAAAAGATGCACCTTCCCATACAAGGGAAATATTCCAACACAAAAGTGTTTCTCGCTTAGAGAATGGGTTGTTGATGTGGATTGGAAGGTATTTCGAAATCGTTGAAGGTGACATCAAATCTGCAGAAAGAGAGGTTAATCAAGGATGTTAGATACTAAGAATGAACAGAAGTGACCCTTGGCTGTTGTAATCGGAAGGATGTACAGTCAAGGGTCATTTCTTTTTGTTCTTAAAAGGTGCCGTGCGCAAATGCACGGCACCTGTTTTGTTTTATTTATTTTACTCGTTGCAAATAAAATCCTCAGAATCCACAACGCGATAGCCCTTCTCATGTAACGCCTGGGCAAGAATTCCCATGCCATCGACCAATGTTCCGGTAAAGCTGCCGTCATAAACCTGTTTGACTCCACAGGTGGGGCTGCGGGATTTCAAAATCACGCAGTCGATCTCCTCTCCTGCCAGCTGTGCCAAAATTTCCTCCACCGCCTTGCGCAGCGGTTCCTGCACAGAATTCCCCTGCTTGTCCCGCACAATACCGTCAACAATCTCGATGGGATCCCGGGGCACTCCCAGACCGGCTGCTTTTTCCGGGCAAACGGCAATCACTTCCCTGCCCTTAACAAATTCCTTGATTGCAGGGCAGTCATTATTGCCACCGTTATATTTGCAATTTTCGCCCAGCAAACAGGCACTGACCACAATTTTCATTTGACTCACTCCGATTTCTGCAGGATGCATAGAATGGGATACCTGACATTTTTTTGGGGGGATACTGTGAAACTATCCGATGTATTGCTGCTTTTGGGGTGTCTGACCGCTGCTGTCAGCTTGTCTTTCTTAAAAAGGCGCCTGTACCGGCTCAGCGAAAAACTGATTGCCAAGGATAATCCGCTTTAACCCGTTACGCCTCCGCTATTTTTCGCAGCAGTGAGCAGATGGGCAAAAACTGGGGACAAATCTCCTGGCATTGCCAGCAGCGGACACATTGGGATGCCGTGCCGCCGGACAATTTACTCAAATCTGCCTTCTCCCCTGTTTTTTTCGCTTCATTGACTGCCGCAAAAATATCCGGAATGGGAATCTGCTGCGGACAGCCATCCACACAATACCGGCAGCCGGTACAGGGGATTTGTTCTTCCCCGTGGAAAATCGAGGCTACCCTTTGCACTGCTTCCATTTCCCTGTCATTCAGCGGCACAGGGTCTTTCATAACGGCAATATTATCCCTCATCATATCCATATTGCCCATTCCGGACAGGACCATGATCACATTGGGAAAGCTCGCCGCAAAACGAAGCGCATAGCTGGCCCGGGAGCCACCCTGAAGATCATCCAATACCTCCCCTGCCACATCCGGCATATTTACAAGGTGTCCGCCCTTTACCGGCTCCATAACCATCACCGGCTTGCCATGCTTAACACAAACCTCATAACACAGTCGGCTTTGCACGCGGGCATCCTCGTAGTCCACATAATTAAACTGGAGCTGTACTACCTCCACCGCCGGATTCTCGGTAAGTATTTGATCCAAAACTTCCGCATTGTCATGGAAAGAAATACCCAAATGGCGGATCTTTCCCATTTCCTTGAATCGCAGAGCTTCCTCGTAAGCACAGGCATTGCGATATTGGTCATAGTTTCTGGAGCTCTGGGCATGCATTAAGTAAAAATCAAAATAATCTACACCGCAGGCCTGTAACTGACTGTCCAAAAAAGGCTCAATATCCTCCTTGCACTGAAAGCAATTCATCGATAGCTTATCGGTCAGCACATAGCTCTCTCTGGGATAGCGGGAGGTAAGGCAATCCCGCAGAGCAATTTCACTTTTCCCGTCCAGGTATATCCGTGCAGTGTCAAAATAATTAAAGCCGTTTTCCAAAAAGGTATCCACCATTTGGGAAAACACTCCATAATCCACATTTTCTCCGTTCATCTTCAGCCGCATGCAGCCAAAGCCTAAGCTTCCTTTCATTTCCGGAAACCATTGATTCATAATGATCCCACCTTTCAAAATCATTATACACGGGTATATGGAAAAAAGCAAACAAAACCGCAATCCATATTGACACTCTATTTGCATTATGATAAAATTTCAGCATATTGTTTTCTGTACAGCTTTGGCATTTGGCTTGCCATTTCCCTTTTTACGGAGGTTTTATGGACTGGACCTTTTCCTTTGTTTTTAACAGCGTTGCTTTGGGTGTGGGGCTTGCTATGGACGCATTTTCCGTTTCCATGGCTGACGGCATTCGCGAATCAAAAATGTCCGGCGGCAAAATGTGCGGTATTGCCGGTGTTTTTGCCGTTTTTCAGGGCTTGATGCCCTTGATCGGTTGGTTTTGCATCCATACAATCGTGCAATACTTCGCATCCTTCCAGGCATATATCCCCTGGATTGCTCTGGGTCTGCTGGGATATATCGGCGGCAAAATGCTTATTGAAGGCATCAAAAGTCAGAGCTGTCCCGTACCGCCTGCCCGGTTGGGCATTGCCGCTTTGTTGGTACAGGGAATCGCCACTTCCATTGATGCCCTTTCTGTGGGCTTTACCATTTCCGAATATCAGGCACCCATGGCAATGGCTGCCGCACTGATCATCGCCGCAGTTACGTTCCTCATTTGCCTTGTTGGGCTGTTTATCGGCAAAAAAGCCGGCAGCTGTCTGTCCGGTAAGGCCGGAATTGTAGGCGGTGGAATCCTGATTTTCATCGGTCTGGAGATTTTTATCACCAGCTGGTTCTAAAACACAAAAGAAAGAAGGCGCTCCATGGGCACCATTCCCCTTTCTCCCCGCGGTATGAAAAAACGCCACGAGGTAGATATGACGCAAGGCAATATTCTGCGCCATTTGATTGCCTTTGCATTTCCCCTGCTGTTGGGAAATCTTTTCCAGCAACTGTATAACATGGTAGATACCTGGGTGTTGGGCAACTGTGTAAAAAATACGTTTGCCTATGCCGCTGTAGGAAATGTTGCACCTATTATCAACACACTTATCGGTTTCTTTATGGGGCTTTCCTCCGGTGCCGGTGTGGTCATCAGCCAGTATTACGGTGCACAACAGTACGATAAGGTACAAAAGGCAGTTCACACCGCCATCGTTATGACTCTGTGTCTGGCCGTTGTTTTGACAGCAGTTGGAATTTTTGCCACGCCTTATTTGCTGCAGCTGATGAATATGACCGGCGAAACCGCACAACAGGCAACCGTTTATTTGACCATTTATTTTGCCGGTTTGTTGGGGCTGATGCTTTATAATATCGGTGCCGGCATTCTTCGTGCCGTGGGAGATTCCAAGCGACCGTTCTACTATCTTGTTGTCTGTGCACTGCTCAATACCGGACTGGATTTGCTGTTCGTTTTGGTGTTTCACATGGGTGTAGAGGGCGTTGCCCTGGCCACTGTCCTTTCCCAATTTGTTTCTGCATTTTTGGTTGTTCTCAATCTGTTGCGTGCCAACAGTTCTGTAAAAATACTTATCAAAAAACTGAAAATAGACTGGTCTATTTTCCGAAAGATTATCTATGTGGGCATCCCGGCTGCATTGCAGCTTTCCATCACTGCCTTTTCCAATATTTTCGTACAGTCCTACATCAATTTCTTCAAGGAGGACTGTATGGGCGGTTGGACAACCTACTTAAAGATCGACCAGTTGCTGTTCCTGCCGATGCAGTCCATTTCCCTGGCTGCCACCACCTTTGTCGGACAAAATCTGGGCAAGAATCAACCTGAGCGCGCAAGGGAAGGTACACGCGCTTCCCTGCTGCTGGCCATGACGACCACCGTGGTTTTGATGCTACCCGTCATTGCCTTTGCTCCGTCCCTTGCAGGGGTGTTTAATCCCGATGCGGATGTGGTTGGCTATGCCTCTTTATTCCTGCGCTGTCTGACTCCGTTTTATGTACTGTGCTGTATCAATCAGGTCTATGCCGGTGCTCTGCGGGGTGCGGGAAATGCAAAAGCCTGCATGATTATCATGTTGGTCTCTTTTGTGGCTTTCCGGCAAGTGTATCTCTTTGCCATGTCCAACATTTGGAATGATGTTCTCCCCATCGCTATGGGGTATCCCGCCGGATGGCTTTTGTGCAGTGCTATCACCGCGATCTATTATCACAAGGTCCGTCTCGGAAAAACCCGTTTGGTAGAAGATGAATAAAGTACAAGGTCTGTCACGAAAGTGGCAGACCTTTTCTATGTCCAAAACAGTTTTGAAATCCAGGATGCTGTGAAAAAACCCACAAAATCTGCAAAAAGTGCGGCCGGTAGCGTGTACCTTGTCTTTTTGATTCCCGCCGCACCAAAGTAAACGCTGATGGTATAAAACGTAGTCTCCGTAGAGCCCAGCATAACTGCCACGGTCCGCCCGATCAGGGAATCCGGTCCGTACTGTCCCATCAGCTCCGCGCCCACCGCCAATGCCGCACTGCCGCTTAACGGACGAATCAGCACTAGCAGCGCCGTTTCCGCCGGAATTCCGAAAAATGTAAATACCGGCGAAAGATACCGCCCCAAAAGCTCTACAGCTCCGGATGCACGCAGCATGGTCACTGCTGTCAGCAGAATTATCAAAGCCGGAACAATGGATACAACCAGTCGTATCCCCTCTCCCGCACCGTACAAAAGCAAATCATAAGCATTTTCCTTCCTTCGCAAAGCAAAAATCGAAACCAGCAAAAGAAGAACCGGAACTACATAGTCAGTCATGGCGGAAAATCGCCCCCAATCCCCATGCCGCTGTGAGTCCCAGAGCCGCAGAGCATATACTGGTGATCCAGACAGCCGGCAGGATATCAAAAGGCGCAGCTGCTCCCAAGCTTGCCCGAACCGCCGCCACATTGGCCGGAATCAACTGAATGGATGCCGTATTGAGCACGATCAATCGGCACAGCTCATCCGTCGCAAGACCGGGACGGTTGGGGTCTGCCAAACGCTTTGCCGCCTGAATCCCCATAGGCGTTGCCGCATTACCCAAACCCAAAATGTTGGCACATATATTGGCAGACAGATAACTTCCGGCAAGGGAATCCTTCTTCGTGGTCGGAAAAATCCGAAACAGAAGCGGAGATAATAGTTTGGAAAGAAATCCCGTCATTCCGGAACGCTCCATCAGCTTTCCTACGCCACTCCACAAGCAAATGGAACCGGCAATGGAAACAGCCAGAGTAACCCCTGCCTGTGCGCCTTGCGCAACTGCGGCGCCCAACGCACTTCCGTTTCCCAGTGCTACTCCGCAGAGTACCGATATGCACAGAATCCCAACCCATACCCAGCTCATTACCATCGCGCTTCACCTCAAGGCATTTTATGTGCCCGTCCTGTCAATATGCGCAATTCCGGCAGACATCCGGGACGATACAAACCGATTGCATAATTTTTTATAAACTTTCTCTTGTAGTGTTTTGGTGTATGTGGTATAATAATGGGAACGAAACTATTGTAGGAGTACGCCATGAACGACAAAATCATCATTCAAGGTGCCAGAGAAAACAACTTGAAGAATGTCAATATCACCATTCCGCGGGACAAGCTGATTGTATTTACCGGTCTGTCCGGTTCCGGCAAATCCTCTCTTGCTTTTGATACCATCTATGCAGAGGGTCAGCGTCGGTATGTGGAAAGTCTCAGCAGCTATGCCCGCCAATTTCTGGGACAGATGGACAAGCCCGATGTGGACAGTATTGACGGTCTGTCTCCGGCTATCTCCATTGACCAGAAGACCACTTCCAAAAACCCCCGTTCCACTGTGGGCACTGTAACGGAAATATACGATTATCTCCGGCTGCTGTGGGCACGGGTCGGTATTCCCCACTGTCCCAAATGCGGCAAGGAAATTGCGCGGCAGACCATTGATCAGATCGTGGACCGTGTGGAAGCCCTGGGTATGGGTACGAGATTTATTATTCTTTCTCCCGTCGTGCGAAGCAAAAAGGGTGAACACCAAAAGGTATTCGAGGATGCACGCAGGAGTGGCTTTGCCCGTGTACGGGTGGATGGGATTCTCTATGATCTGACTGAGGATATTCCCTGCGAGAAAAACAAAAAGCACACCATTGAATTGGTGGTGGACCGCCTTGTTCTGAAGGAGGGACTACGCCGCCGTTTGACCGACTCCATAGAAACCGCCTGCTCCCATTCCGGTGGTCTGGTCACCATTGAACTGCCGGACACCCGGGAAGAGCTTAGCTTTTCACAAAACTACGCCTGTGAGGACTGCGGCATCAGCTTAACGGAGCTGGAACCAAGAATGTTCTCCTTCAACAATCCGGCAGGTGCCTGCCCCCATTGCACAGGTCTTGGCTTTCAGCTGGTAGCCGATCCGGATTTGGTGGTGCCGGACAAAAGCAAAACGCTTCTGGACGGTGCCATTCAGGTTTCCGGCTGGCAAAATGCCCGTACAGACAGCATTTTCAGAATGTATTTTGAAGCCTTGGCGCAAAAATATCACTTTTCTCTGAATGTGCCGGTCTCTCAGCTTCCAAAGGAGGCGCTGGACGTCATATTCTACGGCACAGGGGGAGACAAGCTGCGGATGACTTACAACCGCGGCAACGGTATCGGCGTCCTGGAACAGCCCTTTGAGGGTATTATGAATAATATTGCCCGTCGTTTTCGGGAGACGCAATCCGACGCTGCCCGCAAGGAATTGGAGGAGTGTATGTCCTCTGCTCCCTGCCCCCATTGTCACGGAGAACGGCTCTCTGACATTGCACGGGCTGTCACCGTCGGCGGTATGGGAATCATGCAGTTCTGTGAATTGAGCATCGAGAAGGAATTGCATTTCATGGAAAACCTCCGTCTGGAAGGAAGCATGGCGATTATCGCAGAACAAATTGTAAAGGAAATCGTCAGCCGCCTGCGGTTTTTGAAGGATGTGGGTTTGAGCTATCTTACACTTTCCCGTTCCTCCGGAACACTTTCCGGCGGTGAAAGTCAGAGAATTCGCCTTGCTACACAAATCGGCTCTTCCCTGATGGGTGTTCTGTATATTTTGGATGAGCCCTCCATCGGTCTGCACCAACGGGATAACGCCAAGCTGCTTAACACATTGAAGCATCTGCGGGATATCGGAAATACCCTCATAGTGGTGGAGCATGACGAGGACACCATGCGTGCCGCAGACTATATTGTGGACGTGGGTCCCGGTGCCGGCAGTCACGGCGGCGAGATTGTAGCATCCGGCAGTTTGGAGGACATTCTCAACACCCCCGCTTCTGTCACAGGCCAGTATTTGGCAGGCATAAAGAAAATACCCGTTCCTGCCGCACGTCGCCCGGGAAACGGGCACAAGTTGGTTGTATGGGGTGCCTCTGAAAACAATCTGAAGAACGTAGATGTGGAAATCCCCTTGGGCACGCTCACCTGTGTCACCGGTGTTTCCGGCTCCGGCAAATCCAGCTTGGTCAACGAGGTGCTGGATAAGTATCTTCTGGCAAAGCTGAATCATGCCCGTACCCGTCCCGGTGCCTGTCGCTGCATAGAGGGTATGGAACATTTGGACAAGGTCATTGACATCGATCAAAGTCCCATCGGACGGACTCCCCGTTCCAATCCTGCCACCTACACCGGTCTGTTTAACGACATTCGGGATCTGTACGCCTCTACCAACGATGCAAAAATCCGCGGCTACGGTCCTGGTCGCTTCTCCTTTAATGTCAAGGGCGGTCGTTGTGAGGCCTGCTGCGGCGACGGTTTGGTAAAAATCGAAATGCATTTCCTTGCGGATGTGTACGTACCCTGCGAGGTCTGCAAGGGTGCACGATACAATCGGGAAACGCTGGAAGTGCTTTACAAGGGCAAGAACATTTCTCAGGTTTTGGATATGACCGCAGAAGAAGCGGTGGAATTCTTTGAAAACATCCCTAAGATACGCAAAAAAGCCCAAACCCTGGTAGAAGTCGGTTTGGGATATGTAAAGCTCGGACAATCCAGCACCACCCTTTCCGGCGGTGAAGCCCAGCGTGTCAAGCTGGCAACCGAATTGGCCCGTGCTTCCACAGGAAAAACCATCTATATTTTGGACGAGCCCACCACCGGTCTGCATGCCGCAGATGTGCACAAGCTGCTGGAAGTGTTGCAAACCCTGGTGGAAAACGGAAATACCGCCCTGATTATCGAGCACAATCTGGATGTCATCAAATCTGCAGACTATATTTTGGATTTGGGTCCGGAAGGCGGTGACGGTGGCGGCACGGTGGTCGCCTGCGGCACACCCGAAGAAGTTGCCGCTGTTCCGGAAAGCTATACGGGACAGTATTTGAAGGCATATCTGAAGTAAAAAACCTGACCTGCAACTGCAGGTCAGGTAAGCTTAATTGATTTTCTCTGCCCGGTAAAGGTCATAGGGCAGAACATCTGCCAGTTCTACCAAAGAATGATCCCGTTCGCCGGCGTAATCCACGGACATGCTGTTCATTCGCACCACCTGATCAACGTCCTGACTGATCTTCATGGACATGGTGATTCGGGTGCAGCATTCTTCCGGATAATCGACCAGCACCGTACCGCCATGGACAGCCGCAGCCGCACGAATCATAACCATGCCCAGACCAATGCCGAATCTGCTGTCTTCCATCCCCGGCTTGCGAAGGTAACGGGCGTGAATATTTCCCTGGTGGTTCGGATTTTCCCCGGGTTTCCGGTTCAGCACAGTCAAATAAAGCATATTTTTCCGCTGCACGAGGCTTGCCTCTACACAACCGCCCTTTCCGGTGAATTTCACCGCATTGGAGATGAGATTGTAGGCAGCTCGCTCCAGCTTCTCCGAATCCACCAGGCTGAACACAGCTTTGTTTATATTGGTGAAGGACAGCGGCACACCGCCATGCTCCAAAAGATTTGCGGTTTTCTCAAAAATCTCCCCAACAACCGCAGTCACATTCTGTAAGACCAGCTTAGGCTCTGCAGGCTGGTTATAGCGGTAGGCATCAGACATGTTGCCAATCATCCTGAGCATCTGAAACAGTCCCCGGTTCATTTTGGCAATTTGCTCCTGAATCACAGGGTCCTCTCCCTCTGCCGCCAGCGGAAACAGTTGCTCCGCGACAGTCATCACATTGGACAGCGGCATGCGCAGCTGCTGAGCCGCCAGCGCCATCGACTGTAATTCTGCCTGATCTTCCTCCTGTTCCAAAGTAAACAGGTCGAACTCCTCCATACGGCGAACAGAAGCACCGTGAGGCACACCGGAAATCGAAAGGGTCAGATACAAGCACCCTTCCCTTAATTCCCCGTATTCCTCCCTGCCGGTGACAAGCAGCTCCGAAAGCGGCATCCCCGGCTTCAGAAAATATCTGCCTGCCGCTTCATTTACTAAAATAATTGCGCCATCCTTGGCGGTAAAGGCGGGTTGAATCATCAGATTCAAAATCCCGGAAGTGGATCCCATTTGCTCCATGATGTTCCTCCTCTTGGGATATCATTTGCATTTTTGCGAGAAAATTTCATTCCTGAAACCGACAAAATTCTCTCTTCTCCTATTTTATCGAAAAATGTCGAAAATAGCAAGGAAAATCCTTTTTTGAGGTGAAAATTCATGTCTACGAACGAAAAAATACATAGCGGGCACCGCCAAAGATTGAAAAAACGCTTTCTGGAAGAGGGTCTGGATCATTTCGACGACCATCAGGTATTGGAGCTTCTCCTGTTTTATTGTATTCCCCGGCAGGACACCAATCCGATCGCCCATGCATTGCTGGAGCATTTCGGTTCTCTTGCCCAGGTAATGGAGGCAACGCCTGCTGAGCTTCAAAAAATTGAAGGCATGGGAGAGTCCTCCGCTGCCTTCCTTGCGCTGTTAAATGCTTTTTGCCGGTACTATTTCGTCCGTCGGACTTCCTCGGGTGTAAGTTTAAATACCATTGAGCAGTGCGGCACTTATTTGATTCCTTTTTTCTACGGCAGACGCAACGAAACTGTATATCTTCTCTGTTTGGATGCAAAATGTAAATTGCTGTGCTGTAAGGAAGTGGGAGAAGGCAGTGTCAATTCTGCCGCTGTTCCCATTCGCCGGATTGTGGAAATGGCTTTGGGTGCCAACGCCACCTCTGTGGTACTGGCGCACAACCATCCCAGCGGCATGGCCATTCCCTCGGATGAGGATCAGCTGACTACCCGCAAGCTCGCAGTGGCCCTGAGCGCAGTTGATATTGAACTGGTGGATCACCTGGTGGTAGCAGATGATGACTATGTGTCCATGCGCCAGTCCCATTTCTACCATCCCGATGAATGTCGGATTACCGTATAACCCTGGAGGCAATATGGAGCAATTTCAATTAGTTTCCCAATATAAGCCATCCGGTGACCAGCCGGAAGCCATTTCCGCCCTGATCAACGGCGTAAACTGGGGGCTGCGGGAGCAAACGCTGTTGGGCGTTACCGGCTCCGGCAAGACCTTTACCATGGCATCCGTAATTGAAAAAGTGAATCGTCCCACGCTGGTGCTGGCGCACAACAAAACACTGGCCGCCCAGCTTTGCAGTGAATTCCGGGAGTTTTTTCCCAACAATGCGGTAGAGTACTTCATAAGCTATTACGACTACTATCAGCCGGAAGCCTACATTGCTCACACGGATACCTATATCGAAAAGGATGCCTCTGTGAATGAGGAAATTGACCGTCTGCGCCATTCCGCCACGTCCGCACTTTTTGAACGACGGGATGTGATCGTTGTCAGTTCTGTCAGCTGTCTTTACGGTTTGGGCGACCCGATTGACTATAAAAGCATGGTCATCTCCCTGCGTGTTGGCAATACCTATCCATTGGAATCCATTTTGCGAAAATTAACAGAAATTCGTTATGAGCGAAATGACATCGACTTTTCCAGAAACAAATTCCGTCTTCGGGGCGACACTCTCGAGGTCTATCCTGCGTACTGGTCCGGACGGGCAATTCGTGTGGAATTTTTTGGAGACGAAATCGACCGCATCAGCGAAATCAACGCCGTCACCGGCATGACCGAACGGTACGTGGATCATGTGGCCATTTACCCTGCCAGTCACTACGTCGCAGCCAGAGAAAAGCTCCAGCGCGCCATGCTGGAAATTCAAAGAGAATGCGATGAACAGGTCGCCTGGTTTCGCGCCCACGACAAGCTGATTGAAGCCCAGCGCATTGCACAGCGTACCAATTATGATTTGGAGATGCTTACAGAAATCGGCTTCTGCAACGGCATCGAAAACTATTCCCGTGTCATTCAGGGGCGCACTCCCGGTACGCCTCCCACCACACTTTTGGACTATTTCCCTGAGGATTATCTGCTGTTTATCGACGAAAGTCACGTCACACTGCCTCAAACCCGCGCCATGTTTGCCGGTGACCGCAGTCGGAAGGATGCCCTTGTGAATTACGGCTTCCGTTTACCGTCTGCCTATGATAACCGGCCCTTGAATTTTGAGGAATTTGACAGCAAAATCAATCAGGTTATCTATGTTTCCGCCACACCGGCTGAATATGAGCGCACCCGTTCCGGTCAGATCGTGGAACAGGTAATCCGTCCCACCGGACTGCTGGATCCTATTGTGGAAGTGCGTCCCATCGACGGGCAGATCGACAATTTGATTGGAGAGATCAACACCCGTACAGCACGCCAGGAACGGATTTTAATCACAACTCTGACCAAAAAAATGGCAGAGGATCTGACCGTCTATCTGCAAAAGGCCGGTATTCGGGTAAGATATATGCACGCGGACATCGGTGCCATGGAGCGAATGGAGATCCTGCGGGATCTGCGGATGGCCAAATTTGACGTGCTTGTGGGTATCAATCTGCTGCGGGAAGGTCTGGACTTACCGGAAGTCAGTCTGGTGGCGATTCTGGATGCAGACAAGGAAGGCTTCCTGCGTTCCGAAACCAGTCTGATTCAAACCATTGGCCGTGCCGCACGAAATGCCGATGGCCGGGTAATCATGTACGCAGATACACTCACTCCTTCCATGCGCAATGCCATAGAGGAAACCAACCGCCGCCGGGGAATCCAGCAAGCATATAACGATGCCAACGGTATCGTTCCAAAGACGATTATCAAGTCTGTACGGGATCTGATTGAGATTTCCTCCCCCACTGCCGAGCGCAAAGGCCGTTCCGGCGTGAAGATGACCCGGGCAGAAAAGGAACGGGAAATTGCACGTCTGGAAAAGCAGATGAAGGAAGCGGCAAAAATGATGGAATACGAATATGCCGCAGTCCTGCGCGACCAAATCATCGAATTGCAGGGAAAATCCACCCACGCATAAACCCGTTGGGTAAAAAAGGGATTGCTGACTCTTCGATATTGGAGTATAATAAAAGAAAAATCAATTTGCCCTCCGTTACAGAAAGGAGCTATTTATGAGTAAGCCAATCGTCGCATTTATGTATGATTTTGATAAAACACTTTGTACCGAGAATATGCAGGAATACACCTTTATTCCAAGCATTGGCATGGGTCCCAATGAATTTTGGGATTACACCGCTGTTATCGCCAAAGAGGAAACCATGGACCGTGTGCTGACGTATATGTACTGCATGGTGGAAAAGGCAAAGGAAAGCGGAAATCCCCTTACCCGGGAAGCAATGGTCGCCTGCGGAAAGGATATTGAGTACCACCCCGGTGTGGAGGACTGGTTTGAGCGCATCAACCGTTACGGAGAAGATGCCGGTGTGCAGGTTGAGCATTACGTGCTGTCCTCCGGATTGAAGGAGATTATTGAAGGAACCTCCATTGCCAAATACTTTGAACGGATATACGCCTGTGAATTTTTGTACAAGGACGGTCAGGCCTATTGGCCCAAGATGGCAGTTAACTACACCAACAAGACCCAGTTCGTCTACCGTATCAACAAGGGCGTTTTGGATATTGATAATGATGTGGACCTCAACAGCTCCCGACCGGACTCACAAAAACGCGTCTTTTTCAGCAATATGATTTATATCGGTGACGGTCTGACCGATGTTCCCTGTATGAAGCTGGTCAAGCAATCCGGCGGACACTCTGTCGCCCTTTACCAGCCCGGAAAGGCGCATAAGACCGCACCGCTGCTGAAGCATGATCGGGTGGACTGGATGTTTGAAGCTGATTTTTCCGAAGGCAGTGAACTGGATACAACAATGAAAATTCTCCTGGAAAATCTGGCAAGGGACAGTAAGCTGAAAACGCTCCACTCTGCTCAAAAAAACAGCATCTCTGATTAAAAAATTCCCCTAAGGCAACCGCCTTAGGGGAATTTCTGCTTTTTATCCTTTGCAATCAAGCAAGCTTACCTGCATGACTGCGCTACCGTTAAAAATCAGAAGGGGAAGAATTCTTTTTCAAGCTCCTCAGTAAGTGCACCGCCATACTCGCAGACCTGATATGCCTCTGCGTAGCGGATTTTTGAGCCCTTCTCCTCGCCGTACTTTTCTATCAATTCTTTTCTGAAGCGTGCCGCAGTTCTTGCAAATCTGACAGCATAGCCCCGCTTGGCACGCATAATCTCCTCGTCCGTCGTTGCCTCGGTAATTTCCATGCCCTTCAGCCAGGCAAATCGCTCCTCCTTGCCCTCGGGCACTTCCTCAAACTCCGTATACGGCAACCATTCATATACCTGAGAAACATTGATATCAGCAATCTTCAGCTTGATATCCACCTCTTCGTCAATGCCGATCACAACATCTGCATGAAACTCCGGACTCTTGAAGGAGTCTTCATAGTACATAATCACCGGTGTTTTCCGCATAGCAGGAACATCCGGACATTCATGGGGAACGATCAGCAGATAAGATGCATCCTGCACCAACTGACCGGAGGCCCTGTGGTCTGCATGATAGTCATTGGGGCGGTGTGCAATCACCAGGTCCGGAGAAAATGCACGGATGTATCGAATCAGCTTTCTTCTGGTCTCCAGATCTACCATCAGTGAGCAGTCATCAATATCCCACACATCATAAGTAATTCCCAAAACCTTGGCAACTGCCATGGACTCCTGATATCTTCTTTTGGAGGTTTCCTCCGGTGTCATGATGTGGTGACCGCCGTTACCGTTACACATGCTCAAAAAACGAACCTCGTGACCCATTTGGGCATATTTATAGGCCAATCCGCCGCAACGGAATTCATTATCATCCTGATGGGCGCCAATCATCAATATTTTCATAAATTCTTCCCCTTGTCACAATTTTTATTTTGGGATAACCTCACACATTGTAGCCTAATTTTTCCCTGTTTGCAAGCCTATCCCAAAAATTCCCGTGCTGTTTCCGCAGTTTTTTGGATTCCCTTGACAATTCCGTCGCCGCATAGTATAATTTGTTATACAAATCATACTTAACTAACCAGGAGATACTATTATGAAAAAACCAGAAGGAAAATTTGCATGGACTGTTACTGTGGGCGAAAAGGGACAAATCGTCATCCCAAAGAAAGCCCGGGAAGAATTTGATATCCGCCCCGGGGATACTCTGATCATGCTGGGGGATAAAAAACGAGGTCTGGCTATTCCTCCGAAGGAATCGTTTAACCTGTTTGCACATGCTGTATATGAGACGGAGGAGGATCAATGAACGCCATAGAAATCAAAGGACTGACGAAGAAATACGGCAGTCTTACTGCGGTGCGCGATCTGTCCCTTTCTATCCGAAAGGGTGAGCTGTTTTCCCTGCTCGGTGTAAACGGAGCCGGAAAAACCACAACCGTCAAAATGCTTTCCTGCCTAATAAAGCCAACGGACGGGGACGCGTTTTTATTGGGTAAAAGTATACGGGAAGACGGAACTGCAGTAAAATCCGTTATCGGTATTTCTCCCCAGGAAACCGCTGTGGCTATGGGACTTTCCGTTAAGGAAAACTTGGAGCTGATGTGCGGTATTCATGGCTTTTCCAAGGAAAAGGCCGCAGCAAAAAGGGATGAGATGATCACAACCTTTCATCTTCATGAGATTGCAGACAAGCAAGCCGGTAAGCTTTCCGGCGGCTGGCAGCGGCGTTTGAGCATCGCCATGGCGTTGATCGGGGAGCCTCAGATTCTGTTCCTGGATGAGCCGACTCTGGGACTGGATGTCATCGCCCGCAGTGAGCTGTGGGACACGATCCGCCAACTGAAAAGCACCGTCACCATCATTCTTACGACCCATTATATGGAAGAAGCCGAGGCTCTTTCTGATCGCATTGGCATTATGAAAAGCGGTAGTCTGATTGCCCTCGGTACAGCCGATGAAATTAAAAAGCAAGCCGGAAAGGACAAATTTGAAGATGCCTTTATTGCTTTGGTCAGAGAGGTGAAAGCATGAGAATCCGTACATTTGCCGCAAGAACCTTCAAAGAGATATTGCGGGATCCTTTGACCCTTTTGTTCGGTTTGGGCTTTCCCGTTGTATTGATCCTTCTTCTGTCCGCCATCCAGGCCAATATCCCTGTTCCGCTTTTTGCCATTGACCGGCTCGCTCCCGGTATGACGGTTTTCGGTCTTGCTTTTATGACGCTTTTTTCTGCCACCCTCATTTCCAAGGACAGAGAAAGTGCATTTCTTACACGACTTTATGCTACTCCCATGACCGCCAATGACTTCATCCTCGGTTATACCCTTCCCCTTCTGCCCATTTGCTTGGTGCAAAGCATCGTTTGTTTTGCTGTGGGTATTCTGCTGGGGATGAGAATTACCGTAAATTTGCTGTTTGCGGTGCTTTTTACCGTTCCCATAGCGCTATTCTTCATTGGACTGGGTCTTCTCTTCGGAAGTATCCTGAATCAAAAGCAAACCGGTGGTATCTGCGGTGCACTCCTTACCAATCTGACTGCATGGCTTTCCGGAATCTGGTTCGACCTCGATCTTGTGGGCGGTGCATTCAAGGCTGTTGCAAAAGTGCTTCCTTTTTACCATGCGGTAGAATTGGAGAAAGCCGTATTTGCCGGCCGGTTTGAAAGCATTTTGCCCCATCTGCTATGGGTGCTTGGTTATGCGGCTTTGTCGATGACCATAGCTGTGCTGTTATTCCTGAAGCAAATGAAAAAATAAAAACTCCCGCTGTTGATGTAACGCAGTCAACAGCGGGATTTTCTATATTTCTGTACCGTTCTCAGCAAGCTGGAGCAAAAAGTGTGTCGCCGCCAAAAGGTCTGCACAGCCACCGGGGGAAAGCTTTCTTTCCATAAACAACTGATCCATGCGGGCAATCTCCTCCAAGCAGGGATAGGGATCGTTTTCCAACAACCGTTTTGCCTCTGTTGCCGCATACGCAGCTCCTTCCACACCGCCGCGGCAGTACAGATTGGTATCCTGCACATTTGCAATCAGATGCAAAAGGGTAACCGCACCGATATGGTTCTCAGTTAGTCCATGCCGCCGGCAATCCTGATATGCCGGTATCGCAACATGTGCAATACTTGGAAATCCGCCAAATGCCTCTCCGCGGATCCCCTGTAATCCCAAAGTCTCATAAAGCCGCTGTCCGGAGGTCGCTTCCGCTTCCCCGCCCCGCAGTCTCTGAAAATCCTGCAATATGTTACTGCACATCCGTCCGCATTCCCGAAGAATCAATTGCATCCCGGCAACCGGACATTCCGGTGACCACAGACGGCCAATTCCGCCGCAAAGCAATCCCAATGTAAAAATCGCACCCTTGTGGGTATTGACACCGCCGGTTGCGGCAAACATGGCTTCTTCCGCCTTTATTCCTGCATGCCGTAGCGCGTTGAAAGTAATTTCCGGCAAATCAGAGGCTGTTTCTATGCCAATTTTGACACATTCTGTGAAATATGGCTGTAAGGCCTCCGCACTGATCCGAAAAAGAGCAATATCCATATCCGTATGGCTGCCGTTGTTGTTCCGGTCCACCAAGCCGGGTTTAGGGGTAATCCCAACCTCCCAATCCAAACTCTCCTTTGCAATTTTACCGATTCTTTCGCTATCTATCTGCATACAGCCGGCAAAAAGAATGGCATTTGTGGCATCCTGCAACTCGCTTACTGAATGCTTACGGCCTGCCGCACAGGCACGTCCCGGTGCACGGCACACAATACAACCGCGCACCTGCCCTTGTCTGGAAAGCTTCCTGCCATCCACATCCAATACATCCATGTCCCACAAACGGCCCATGGGTGCAGTATCCTCCAAAAAAACACATTTTTCCTTCAGGGTATGCACGTCCATTGCAACCGACAGATACGCTTCATAACCGGTTGGCTCATCAAACACCCTCTGCTCCAGAATAACGGAAGGCGGCAGCGCTTCCTGCAGTGCTTGCAAACCGGCGTCAAAGCCCCTGCGGATTCGCGCAGAGGCTTTCACAGGGCCGGCAATATTCATTGTAAAGCAAATCACCGGTACCCGGTATTGCTGAAGCATCCCTTTTTGCCGCAGAACCCGATTCTCCCGGGCAATGAGGATCTGTGTTAGTGTGATTTCTTTCATATATGACTCCGGTTATAGTGCCATCTGCACCTCTTGCTGTGCATCCAGCTTCTTTAACAGTTCCTCTGCTTTGTCTCCCACACAGCCAACCAGCAAATATTTCCGCTGAAAACGGTCGTATACAAAGTGGTGGAGTAAGTGAAAATTCTCAATCATTCCGGTATTGCTGACATGAATGCGCGGACCGGTACAGGTATGAATCGAACCGTCAATGGACACATGATTGCTGTCATAATAGGTAACCGGCAAGTTCTTCTGAATCATGGCATTTACCTTTTCCTCCAGCTCCTGAATGTCAAAATTCGGGGCAGTCTCCGGAAAGGTGATCACAAACCCATGCTGTACATCATCGTGTCCGCAACGGGCCAGCTCCTCCGGCGGCATGCAAAATTCACACAGATCCTCCGCTGTATGCGCCATCAGCCGGTAGGACAGGGATTGATACACCGTTGCCCGCAATTCCTCAGGCTCCGGTCCGAAAAGCGTCGGTCTGGAAATCAAAACCCGTTCACCCACACCGATGAGCAGATTGGCATTATAACCCAAAATGGGGTATATCAAATCAAAATGCTCCACGATCACCCGTTTGCCATTGTGTAATGCTTCCGTAATCGCTTCTGCCAGGGTGCGCATTTGTGTAAATCCGTTTTCGAAGCGAATATCCACGTGATACGTATGAGGTGTGAAAAAGCTGAAGCCCTTCCCCTGCTCCAACAAAGGCAAAGGACGAACATACACACCGTCATCATCATTTGTGAGCTCCAATCCCGGAAACATTCCCCGAATGAGCGCACTCTTACCGGACCCAGCCTCGCCGATGATGCCAATCAGCTTATCAAAAGGCGAAAGGTAAAGCTGAGCCAACTGCATTCCCAGTGCATACATACGGTTGTGACCTCTCGGCGCGGAATAACTGCTGAGAACATGGGATTTTTGGCGGTCATTCATGGTTTATTCCTCCTGTTTATACAAATAATCAAAGGTCGTGGAAGGCACAAGCTTCTGAATCTCCTCCCAGTTCTTTTCTGCCATCCATTTTCGCACCGTACTGGCACTGACCGGACAATCACCGGCACACAGTCGGGGTATCTCTATGACCCTTATCCCCAGCTCCGGCAGGCGCTGCTTGAGAACCCGGTTATATGCCGCAGTGACGTGACAGGTTGGTTCCGTACCGATATACCGGCACGAAATATTAAAATACGGAGCAAACCATTGGGAAAAAATCCCCGCATCCAAAGCGCATTGGGCTTCATCTGCAGCCGCTTTGTCTTTCAAAAAATACGTGGGGAAGGTTGCCGCAGAGATCAAATAGGGTCCCGTAGGCAAAACAGTTACATTGGAGAGATCTGCCGTCCCCAACTTGGCCATTCGGAAGCGATCTGTAAAAGAAAACTCACTGCAATCCTCCGACAGGACGAATACATAAAGCCGGTCACACGCTTGTGCTGCGGTTTCAATTAAAAACCGGTGTCCGAGGGTAAATGGGTTGCCATTCATGACCACGCTTCCCACATTCCCTTGTGCCGACTGTATCTGCAAAGACTGCAAGAAATCTTTTATCCCGTTTTTTCTGCTCTCCAAAAGCAGCACCTGTTCTGTTTTTGCCACCGGATAGAAAAACAACGAACGGAAGAGCATTTCATTTTCCGGTTTGGTATACAAAAACAAGTGGTCATATCCTGCCTGAAAGGCATCCTGACGCAGTGCCGTGAGCAATGTTGCGGTTCGGTCTTCCCCCTGATGTTCCCGGGAAACGGCTATGTATTTGATGATATTTTCCGTTCGCGACGCTGTACCGATCAATTTTCCCGCTTCCCAAAGCAGGGCCGTTCGCGGGATTTTTGTGGGCGGTGTCAGTCCGGCTTCCTGCAAAAGCTCCATCCAAAGCGCTTTTTTCTCAAAAGACAATTGGGACACCAATTCCACTTCTGCCATAACATCCACCCTTCCTTTTTTTCCTTATTATACACTATTCTCCCAGGGGAAGTAAAGAAAAAAAACAAAATCCATTGCAATTATCATAAATGTGTTATACAATAAGGGCAGATTGTTACAATATAATTTATTTGAATAGGAGTGACATCATGGATATTCAAAAAATGGCATCCGCTGGAACCATGGAATCCAGCGATGCTTATGTGGAAATTGAGCCGGCACAGGGATTGAAGGTTTCTGTGGATTCTGTCGTTCAGGCTCAGTTCGGCGATGCCATTACCAGAGTGGTATATGAAGTATTGGAAGCGCACCAAATCGATAACGCCCGTGTTCACATCATGGACCGCGGTGCTTTGGAGTGCGTACTCCGTGCCAGAGTGGAAACCGCCATTTTGCGGGGAAAGGGGAATACATAATGCGACGCAGTTTGCTTTTTTTACCGGGCAATAACCCCAATATGCTGATGAACGGAAGCTGCCTGGGTGCGGATGCCATTATCTTTGATTTGGAAGATGCTGTATCCCCTGCCGAAAAGGATGCCGCACGCATCCTGGTGCGAAACACCATGACCTATCTGAATTTCGGTAGCTACCAGCGAATCGTTCGGATCAACGCCACCGATACTGCTTTTTGGAAACTGGATCTGGATTTCGTCATGCCACAAAAGCCGGATATGATCCTGCTTCCCAAAACAAGCACTCCCAAGGATGTTCTTTTGGCCGATGCCTATATGACAAAACTGGAAGAACGCCTGGGCTTTGATACCAACACGGTGGCTTTGATGCCTTTGATCGAAACCGCCTTGGGCGTAGAGAATGCCTTTGCCATTGCTACTGCCACCCCGCGGGTACAGGCGCTGTTCCTCGGTGCTGAAGATCTTACTGCCGATCTGCAGTGCACGCGCACCAAGGAAGGAAAAGAGATTGCCTATGCAAGAAGCCGCTTGGTCATGGCCGCCCGTGCCGCCGGTATAGATGTTTACGATACACCGTTTACAGATGTAAACGATGAGGAAGGCTTAGTAACTGATGCAGTCTATGCCAAGGAACTGGGCTTCTCCGGAAAGTCTGCCATTTCCCCCCGTCATGTGGAGCAGATCAACCATATCTTCAGCCCATCCCCGGAGGAAATCGCCTATGCCTATGAGGTGCTTACCGCCATTGAGGATGCTGTTAAGCAGGGAAAAGGCGCAATCGCCCTGCGCGGAAAGATGATTGATGCACCGATCGTTTCCCGTGCAAAACAAACCGTAGCCATGGCGGAAGCCTTGGGATTCAGTCAGGAGGTTTTGGAATGAATAAGCTGGTAAACTCCTTACGGGAAGCCATTGAACTGTCCGGCTTGACAGACGGCATGACGGTTTCCTTCCATCACCATCTGCGTAACGGTGACTTTGTCCTGAATATGGTTCTGGACCAAATTGCACAGATGGGCATTGGAAATCTGCAGGTCAACGCCAGTTCCCTGTTTGATTGCCATCTGCCTATTCTGGAACACATCCGAAAGGGCGTTGTAAGCGGCCTGCAGGCTAACTATATCTCCGCAGGTCCCGGTCGTGCCATTTCTCAGGGAATTTTGGAAAAACCTGTTCAATTTCGCACCCACGGCGGACGCCCCCGGGATATTGCCCTTGGCAACACTCCCATTGATGTGGCTTTTATTGCCGCACCTGCCTCCGATCCCATGGGTAACTGCACCGGCAAATACGGCAAATCCGCCTGCGGCAGTCTGGGCTACGCCATGGCAGATGCCATGTACGCCAAAAAGGTCGTGGTCATTACTGACACGCTGATGGATTATCCCCTGCAGGATTTCTCCATTCCGGAAAGCTATGTGGACTATGTGGTCTGCGTAGACGCCATCGGTGACCCCAGCGGCATCGTGTCCGGAACAACACAAATTACCCGGGATCCGGTGGGTTTGGTGATGGCTTCCCATGCTGCAAAGGTAATTGAGGCTTCCGGTTTGCTTAAGGACGGTTTCTCCTTCCAGACCGGTGCCGGCGGTGCCTCTCTGGCTGCCGCAAAATTTCTCAAAGAGATCATGCTGAAAAAGAATATTCAAGGCAGCTTCGGTTTGGGCGGTATTACAGGGTATATGGTTGATATGCTGGAAGCCGGCTGCTTCCGGAATCTTCTGGATGTACAGTGCTTTGACCTGAAAGCTGTGGAATCCTTACGCAATGATCCGCGTCACATGGAAATTTCTGCCATGCACTATGCCGCACCGGCGGTACGCAGCTCTGTGGTGGATAATCTGGATGTGGTTATTTTAGGTGCAACGGAAATCGACACCGATTTCAATGTGAATGTCCATACCGATTCTAACGGGTATATCATGGGCGGCTCCGGCGGACATAGCGATGTAGCCGCCGGCTCTCAGCTGTGTATGATTATTGCCCCGCTGTTCCGTGCCAGACTGCCCATTATCACAGACCGGGTAAACTGCATTTCCACGCCGGGTAAGGATGTGGATGTATTGGTTACCCAGGGCGGCATTGCCGTAAACCCCAAAAATAAGGAGCTAAAAGCCCGTTTGACAGATGCCGGATTGCCAATCATTGATATTCACCGGTTAAAGGAAAATACCGAGAAAATTACCGGCATCCCCAAAAAGATCACCAAAGGCACCCGCCCGGTGGCAGAGGTGCTGAGCCGGGAAGGTCAGATTCAGGACATTATTTATTGTATTGGAAAGCAGGAATAACATGAGAGAACTGGATGCTCACCAAATCACACAAGCGGTAAAACGACTGTGCATCGAAGCAAATTGTTATCTTCCCGAGGATGTGAAGCAGTGTCTTTGCCAATGTCATTCTCAGGAAACCTGGCCGCAGGCACAGGAGATTCTAGAGCGTATTATTGAAAACTACAAAATTGCGGATGCCAATGAGCAGCCGATTTGTCAGGACACCGGTGTTGCCTGCGTATTTTTAAAAATCGGTCAGGATGTGCATATCTGCGGAGATTTGACTGAAGCTGTAAACGAAGGTGTGCGGCAGGGCTATCAGGAGGGATATCTGCGCAAAAGTGTGGTTGCCGATCCTCTGGACCGTGTCAACACCGGTGACAACACACCGGCCATGCTCTACTGCGAGCTTATCCCGGGTGAACAGGTGGAAATCACCGTTGCACCCAAGGGCTTTGGCAGCGAAAATATGAGCCAGATCAAGATGCTTCGCCCTTCCGACGGTTTGCAGGGCGTGAAAGATTTTGTGCTGCAGGCAGTAGAGGCTGCCGGTCCCAATCCCTGTCCTCCCATCGTTGTCGGTGTTGGCATTGGCGGCACCTTTGACAAGGCTGCCTATCTGGCGAAAAAAGCCTTGCTGCGGGATATGGACGCCCCAAATCCAAAGCCTTTTTACGCCAAACTGGAAGAAGAGCTTTTGGATGAAATCAATGCCCTGGGCATTGGACCGCAGGGCTTTGGCGGCAAAACCACAGCTCTGGCCGTAAAGATTGAGTCCTTCCCTACCCACATTGCCGGTTTGCCTGTGGCTGTGAATATCAACTGCCATGTTGCAAGACATAAAACGGAGGTGTTATGAAATGGCACAAATACGAATTCAAACACCTTTCACCCCGGAAGCTGCCCGGCAATTACGTGCTGGTGACAGCTGTCTGATCTCCGGTGTCATCTATACTGCCCGGGATGCTGCCCACAAACGGCTGTGGGAGCTGGCAAATCAGGGAAAGCCTTTGCCCCTGGACATTCAAAACAGTATTGTCTATTTTGTCGGACCCACCCCGGCACGGGAGGGTCAGTCCATCGGCTCTGCCGGTCCGACCACAGCCTACCGTATGGATGCTTACAGCCCCACCATGATCGCTCTGGGTCAAACCGGCATGATCGGCAAGGGAAAACGGAGCACACAAGTCATCGACGCTATGAAAACCAACGGTGCCGTATACTTCGGTGCCATCGGTGGTTGCGGTGCATTGTTGGGAAAATGCATCAAAAAGGCAGAAATCATCGCCTATGAGGATTTGGGTGCGGAAGCGATTCGCCGTCTTGAGGTGGAGGATTTTCCTGTTATCGTCGTCATTGACAGCGAAGGAAACAATCTGTACGACATCGGCAGAGAAAACTATCTGAAGCATAAATAATCCAGGAAGGGGGCTTTCTTTTGGAGAACATCTTTCATATCGATCCCAATTTGGAAATACCGGTCTATCAGCAATTGGCAGACTCCATCCGCGTCGCTATCAAACGGGAAATCCTGAAGCCAAATCAGCAGCTTCCCACCGTTCAGGCGCTGTCCGAGGAGTTATCCATTGCCAGAGGAACCATCAAACGTGCCTATGATGAACTGGAACGGGAAGAATTTATACAAAAAACCCAGGGACGCGGTACCTTCGTCCGCTATCAGCCCCAGTATTCCGAGAGTCGGAAAGATCGGGCAATGGCCGCCATTGACGGTCTGATGTCCCAACTGAAGGGCATGGGTCTTTCTTCCTCGGAGATCAGCATTTTTATCACTCTGAAGCTCCGGGAGCTGGAAGCAGCACAGACAAAAATCAAAATCGCTGTTGTGGAGTGCAATCCGGAAAATCTCACAAAAATGGCAGAGCAGCTCCACAGCATCAAAAACACAGATATTTACACCTTTTTGCTAGATAGTATTCAGCGTTATCCTTATCAGCTGGAAGATGATTTTGATTTGATCGTTACAACAGCTGAGCACGCAGATTTCCTGACACGCAGTATTACTGCGCCCAAAAAAGTTGTACAGGTTGCCATGCGTTTGGCAACTCCCTGCCTGTCCGCACTCATTCGGCTGAAGCCGGGAACCAAAATAGGCATTGTCGGGCAAAGTCAGAGATTCTGTCAGCTGTTGGCCACTGCATGCAGACAGTATGCCGAGGATGTAACCGTCCTTGCTCCCCAGCTATTAACATCCGCGCAGGAAATGACTGCCTATTTACAAGGTCTGGACGGCATTTTGCTTCCGGAAAACTACGAGAAATTCTGTTTGCCGGAAACCTTGCAGGTTTTGAACGCTTATCCGGGACAAAAAATCACCTGCTGCTATAAAATGGACGAGGGTTCCAAGCTGTATCTGAACTCCAAAATCCGACATATTCAGGAAAAGAAAGCATAAGTGCCGCCCAAGGGCGGCACTTTTTAACTTTTCCGGATAATATTTACATTCTATCTTGACAAATCTACTAGTACATTATACTATATAGATGTAGTACAATTATTAAACTTTGCTTTTAGTGAGGGATTTTCATGGAAAGACAGAATAAAAAAGTGCTGGTCATCGGTGTAATCGGTGCGGATGTTCACGCAGTGGGCAACAAAATACTCTATCACGCGTTCACCGAAGCGGGATTTGAGGTGGTCAATCTGGGCGTTATGGTATCTCAGGAAGAGTACATTGCGGCGGCCATTGAGTCCGATGCAGACGCCATCGTCATCTCTTCTCTGTACGGTCAGGGCGAACTGGATTGCCGCGGCATGCGTGAAAAGTGCGACGAAGCCGGTCTGAAGGGTATTCCCCTACTGGTTGGTGGAAATATCGTCATCGGCAAGCAAAAGTTCGAGGATGTGGAGCGTCGTTTCAAGGATATGGGCTTTGACCGTGCCTTCCCTCCCGGCACTGCACCGGAAACAACGATTGCCGCCCTGCGGGAACTGTTGAACATGGACGGTGAGTGCCAGTGAAGCCGGTGCTTCTCATCGATTTTGGCAGTACATATACGAAGCTTACCGCTGTGGATGTGGATGGAGAAGTCCTTTTGGGCACCGCCTCTGCCTATACCACAGTGCAAACAGACATCAATGACGGTTTGACCCGTGGTCTTAAAGAACTGGAAGAAAAAACCGGAAAACTGGATTATGCAGAATGCTATGCCTGTTCCTCTGCCGCCGGCGGTTTGCGCATGATGACAAGCGGTCTTGTGCCGGAGCTCACCGGTGAAGCCGCCAAGCAAGCCAGCCTGGGAGCCGGAGCCAAGGTCATACGGGTTTTCTCATTCCAGCTGACCGATGAGGATCTAGAGGAGATTCAGTCCTGTGATCCGGATATCTTCCTTCTGGTCGGCGGCACCGACGGAGGAAACACGGAGTGTATTCTCCACAATGCCAAAATGCTATCCTCCATCCATCCCCGTTTCCCCATCGTCATTGCCGGCAACCGTTCCGCAGCCAAAGAATGCCAAAGGCTTCTTGCCGGCTGTGAAACCTATATCTGTCCCAACATCATGCCCCGTTTCGGCGTTCTGCAAACAGAGCAGACCCAACAGCAGATTCGGGAAATCTTCCTCAATCGCATTATTCAGGCCAAAGGGCTCTCCCGTGTCGGCAAGCTCCTGTCTGACATTATGATGCCCACCCCCTCGGCAGTGCTGCAGGCTGTTCAGCTCTTAGCGGACGGCTGCGATGGCGAAATGGGTATCGGGCAACTGGTGGCAGTGGATGTCGGCGGAGCAACCACAGATATCTATTCTGTTGCAGACGGCATGCCGGAGCATATGAATACCGTATTCAAGGGTCTGCCGGAGCCTTATGCCAAACGTACGGTGGAAGGCGATATCGGCATGCGGTACTCCGTACAGGGCATTTTGGATGCCGCAGGAATTGGGCGTATCTGTGAATTATCCGGTCTGAACAGCGAGACGGTTTCTAAATATGTTGAAGCATTAAAAAAGCAGCCCGATCTGCTTCCCAATGGCGCTGCAGACCTGGCGTCTCTGGATTTTGCACTGGCCTCTTGCGCAATCGGCGAAGCCATGCGTCGCCATGCGGGCAGCATTTCCGAGACCTATACCATGATGGGACGCACCTTTGTTCAGGAAGGAAAGAATCTGACAAAAGTAAAACAAATTGTGGTGACCGGCGGAAGCCTGATTCATACAGAACGTACAGAAGAAATCGCGAAAAATGCACTCTATTCTCCCTTGCACCCGCAAGCGCTCTGCCCAAAAGAGGCAGACGTTTGGATCGATCGTACATACATTTTGGCCGCAATGGGATTGCTTTCTACCCATTATCCCCAAACGGCACTCAAGATTTTGAAAAAGGAGCTTGAATACCATGGACATTCAAAATAAACGGATTTCCGACGGCGAATTTGCACAGCTTCGGCAGGAAGTCCTGGCACAGTGGCCCACCGGCCGGGATGTGGATCTGGAAGAAGCGGTAGCTTATCATAAATCCTTGCCCCAATGTCAGAATTTCTCAAAAAAGCTGTTGGCCGCCAAGGCTGCCGGAAAGACCCTTGTTCAGCCCCGTGCAGGTGTTCCCGTTGTGGAAGAGCATATTAAGCTGATGCAATATCTGGAAGAGCACGGCGAAGCCGATTTTCTGCCCAGCACCATTGACAGCTATACCCGTCAGAATCGCTATGAAGAAGCGGAAAACGGCATTCAGGAGTCCATCCGTTTGGGACGTGCCATGCTTAACGGTTTCCCCGCAGTCAATCACGGTGTGGCCAACTGCCGTCGCGTGGTTGAAAGTGTGAACGTTCCCATGCAAGTGCGTCACGGCACACCGGACGCAAGACTTTTAACGGAAATCACCTACGCCGGTGGCTTTACCAGCTATGAAGGCGGCGGTATTTCCTACAACCTTCCCTACTGCAAGAACATCCCCATGGAGCGTACCATTCGGGATTGGCAATACGTGGATCGACTGACCGGTTTGTACGAGGAGATGGGTGTGTCCATCAACCGGGAACCTTACGGTCCTCTCACCGGCACCCTGGTTCCTCCCTGTATCTCTCACGCTGCCGCAATCATCGAAGCACTTCTGGCCGCTGAACAGGGTGTTAAGAACATTACCGTTGGCTATGGTCAATGCGGAAATTTGGTTCAGGACATTGCCGCTATTCGTACCTTGCAGGAATTGACCGATGAATATTTACAGAAATACGGTTACAGCGACGTGCAGGTAACCACCGTTCTCCATCAGTGGATGGGCGGCTTCCCCGCTGACGAAGCCAAGGCCTTCGGTGTCATTTCCAGCGGCAGTCTGATTGCCGCGCTGTCCAAGGCTACCAAGGTTATTGTCAAAACCCCCCACGAGGCTGTGGGTATCCCCACCATGGAAGCGAATGCGGAAGGTCTGCGTTGCACCAAGCAGGTGGTCAACATGCTCAGTGACCAGATTTACCGCGATGTCACTCTGGACGAGGAAATGGAGATCATCCGCCTGGAGACCCGGTGTATTGTCGACAAGTGCTTTGAATTGGGTAACGGTGATATTGCTGTCGGTGTTTGCCGCGGTGTGGAAGCCGGTGCATTAGATGTTCCCTTCGCTCCCTGCCGCTTCAATGCCGGTCAAATGCTTCCCTGCCGGGACAACAACGGCGCTGTCCGTATCCTTAACCCCGGTAATCTTCCCTTTACACAGGAATTGAAGGATTTCCACGCTGCCAAAATTGAAGCACGTGCGCAGGCAGAAAAACGGAAGGCCTCTTTCCAAATGGTAATCGATGATGTTTATGCCATCGGCAAAGGTCGTTTGGTGGGACGTCCCAAATATTGATTATAGGAGAATGTATCATGAAAATTGTAGACGTAGTTTGCTCCGCCGGACGCACCGGCTTTTACTTCGACGATCAGCGTGCCATTAAGCAGGGCGCCGGTCATGACGGCACCTTCTATGTAGGTCGGCCCGTAACGGAAGGCTTCCGTTCCATTCGTCAGGCCGGCGAGGCCATTTCCGTGATGCTTGTTCTGGAGGACGGTCAAATTGCCTTTGGCGATTGTGCCGCAGTTCAGTATTCCGGTGCAGGCGGAAGAGACCCTCTCTTTTTGGCAGAAGATTTCATTCCGGTTATCGACCGCTATATTAAGCCTCAGCTGGTTGGTAAGGAAGCCGATGACTTCCGGGGTCTGTGCGCCATGATGGAAGCCATTGAGGTTGACGGCAAGCGCCTGCATACCGCCATCCGCTACGGTGTATCACAGGCAATTCTGGACGCTGTTGCCAAGGCAACCAAGCGGATGATGTGCGAAGTTGTTGCCGACGAATACGGCTGTAAGGTTTCCGAAACACCCATTCGCATTTTCACCCAATCCGGCGACAATCGCTATGACAATGCCGATAAAATGATTATCAAGGGTGCGCAGGTACTGCCTCACGCTCTGATCAACAACATCGACACCAAGCTGGGACGCAAAGGCGAAAAGCTGGCGGAATATGTGGCGTGGCTTCGTGACCGCATTCTGGAAAACCGCACAGACAGCAACTATTCTCCCATTATGCATATGGACGTGTACGGCACCATCGGTGCCGCCTTTGGAAATAATAACTACAAGGCCATGGCTGATTATATTGAAGAGCTGGGACGCATCGCCAAGCCCTTTATGCTTCAGATCGAGGGCCCCATGGACTGCGACTGCGATCGAGAAACCCAAATGATCGCTCTGGCAGGTCTGACCAAGGAATTGGATGACCGCGGCTGCGATGTAAAGCTGGTGGCTGACGAGTGGTGCAACACCCTGGAAGACATCCAGTTGTTTGCTGACCACCGTGCCGGTCACATGGTGCAGATCAAGACCCCGGATCTGGGCGGTATCAACAACACCATTGAGGCAGTTCTGTACTGCAAAGAAAAGGGTATTGAAGCATACCAGGGCGGTACCTGCAACGAGACTGACCGCAGTGCTCAGGTTTGCGTTCATTGCGCTATGGCTACCCAGCCCATTCAGATTCTGGCAAAACCGGGCATGGGCGTGGATGAGGGCTACATGATCGTTTATAATGAAATGAACCGCATCATTGCCATGCGCAAGGCAAAAAAGCAATCATTGTAATATTCTATCTGTTATTTATACAGCAAAAAATAATGGTAGGCACTGTCGTGCCTACCCCTATTTTATTTTTTAATAACTTTTTTGCACCAGGAGCGCTTTCCGCATTTGGGACACTGTAAATAGCGGGTTGTTCCCCTGTGCATCGCCATCAGGGCTTGCCTGTAAGTCGGGATCACTTCCCCACCGCAGTTTTTGCATTTATAATATCCCACACTCACTTCCAGCTTCAGTGCATAAAAGCAAGGAATCAAAAAGAAAACGCAAATACCAATGATTGCTACCAACTGCCACACGCCCTCAGGCACGAAAAATGCAACAGCAAAAAGACCTGCAAGCATGGCAATCATGCTGACAGACATGATCAGCCACATATTTTTCCATATTATCTTATTCTTCTCTTCCACGCTCTTTGCCAATTCCAGCAATAACGCTTCTGTTTTTTCATTATTATTTTCCATTTCAATTTTCTCCCCACATAATAATTCGTTAACGGTAATTTCCAGGACTTCACACAACCCGAGCATCAGAGATGCATCCGGCATTCCTTTTCCCCGTTCCCATTTGGAAACGGCTCTGTCTGTAATTCCAAGTTTTTCCCCAAGGGCGGCTTGGGTAAGATTATGCTTTTTTCTTTGCTCTGCAATGAACGCGCCGATTTTGATTTGGTTCATCCGGTGTTCCTCCTTTCAATACCATCTTACTGGGAGCTTCACGAAAAGTAAACAAACGCACCGTTGAGTGGGGCACAAACGTTTCGCTTGTTTATTGTATCAGTCAAACCGATAAATTTCAACTCGGCATTTCCTTCCTTACAATAATAAATATTTATCTCAATAAACTGCAAAAATTTTTTCAAAAAATGGAAAAAAGTATTACTTTTATTAGGACTTGTGCTAATATTGGATTAATCCAAATTAGGAACGGTGCTAATCTCGCATCAATCCTAAAATCTGAACTTACAGGAGGTGATTATAATATGGCCAGGCGGCATCTGAATACAACAAAATACGAAATTATTCAGAAGGCAAGTGATTTGTTTTTGGAACGGGGCTATACCACCACAACACCAAAAATGATATGCGCGAACTGGACATCAGCACCGGTAGGGTCATCTTTTAAAAGGATAATGATCTCATTTACTTGCGATTGAATTTGATAAAGTTCTTTTTCCAGAGCTAAACGATTTTTCTTGAATAGTAATTTTTTGCTATCGTATTTCTTAAGTTGAATCGAGTTAGCATATAATTCTTCAGCCAAATTAGCAACCATGAGCATTCACCACCTTTAATTAAGATTATGCCATATTTTGACGTTATTTGCAAGAAACATAGATAGTTTCGTAACACAGAATTTGACCCGCAGTAAACAAAGAAAAAGAAATTTACGATGCGTATTGTCAAGTAAAAATGGTCAAAAACTGTGGTCAAAAATTCGTAAGTTTTTGAAAGTGGGGAGAAATTACCCAAATAGCAACAAAAATGACCTAAAGTGGAGAATAAATCTCTGTTTTAGGTCATTTTTGTGGTCGAAGTGACAGGACTCGAACCTGCAGCATCCTGCTCCCAAATAGGCCATAGAATATTTTTTACCGCATTTCAGGCACTTTGTAGCCCTTTCGTCTGGAAATCACTCGCTCTTTGAGCCTCTTGTCTCCACTGTTTCCATGTGTTCCGAAAATGACTGTGGGATGAGATGTGGTCGTAAAAATACTCCCCGAACAAGACATTTTGCTCGGGGAGTTTGCTGTTGGTGGTCTGTTAACTCTGAACAGATAAAAAGTCAAGTCTTTTCTATCGTCAAAATTTGAGCCGCAGTAGACAAAGAACAAAGCAATCCCGACAGCAATAAACTATCGGGATGTTCGTTTATACAGGTATCAGTCTACCTATTACAATATATCTCGCATTATCAAATTCGTATGAGCAGGTGGATAGCGTTACGATGGTGTCATTATATTCCAATTCAATATCCGACTTAAAGGTGGACTTTGCTCTATATTCTTCTATTAGCTCAGCAAACTCTTCTTCGCTTTGATTCGGCAAATAAATTTTATCGTCGCGCTTGACCACAAGACCTGCAAACAGTTCAAGTTTGTAATTGCCATCAGGTGTCAGATAATACATTATAGGATGTTGGTTGTAATATGATTGTTGCTTATACTTTGCAAGCGAGCTGAACATTGTGCCATTTTTCATATTATGCCCGTAGATAATATAGTTGGCATCCTCGTCAAGTGCGCCGTTGCGGTAGTCTGCAAACAATGTACCGCTTACAAAATACTTACCGTCAAGATCTTTTCGTAAATACTGGTCATTGTTTTTTCCTTGCACAACCGGATAGTTAATAACGGTATCGGGACAGTAGAGCCAACCAATTACATCCTTATTTCTGTTAAGTAAGGCGTCAAAGTCAATCGCTATAGGAGGCTCGGTTGATTTTGGCGGTTGCTCATCATTGCCTTGCGTTGCTTCGGAGTTGGATTCAACTTCCTTGGTAGCAATATATTCATCCTGTATTACCTCATAGGTGTTATTTGCCTTATTGTAGTCATAGTAAATCTTACCTATATTAAAAGCCGCAAATACAAAAACTGCAATCAAAACTGTATTGATGATTTTTATAAACTTTCGGTTTTTCAATCAAAAACCTCCCTTCAGGAATTTAACCAATTACAATTATAAGATATTTTTAAAAAATGTAAACACAAAAAGATATTGCATTGTTCGTTAAAACGATGTATAATGATATTGCAATAAGCGTATTTGCGAACGATATGTTTTATGCCAGAAAGGTTATTGTATGGAGTATTTAAATATAACAGAAACGGCAGAAAAGTGGGGAATCTCACCAAGAAGGTTACAAACGCTATGTGCTACCGGAAAAGTTGAAGGTGCTACACGGTTTGGTAAAGCATGGATGATCCCGAAAACTACGCAGAAGCCTATTGATGGTAGAACGAAAGCAAGCAAGAACAATACGAATTCCTTATTAGAAAAGGATATGCCTTTGCCGCGAAAAACGCCTTTCTTACATATGACCGATTTGTATAGCGTTGCCGGCAATGCCGAAAAAAGTATAGCCGCACTTGAAAGTAATCCCGAAGCCCAAATTCTTTTAAGTGCTGAAATAGCTTACTCTAAAGGGAATATTGAAAAAGTTTATGATAGCGCATATTATCTTCTTCATAAACATTCCGGTTTTTATGCTGTGATATCGGCAGGTATGCTTTTGGGACTATGCGCTATTTGGCGCGGCGACCTTAATATGTGGCGACAGGCCAAGAAACATATAGCAGAAGCACCTGCAAAATCAGAAGCAGATCGTGATATTATGGCATTTTCAATAACGGCAATCGACAGTATCTTGTATGATGTTTCTTCCTTCCCCGAATGGTTCAAAATAGGCCGTTTTGAACCTCTGCACAAGGATGCTCTTCCTGCGGCAAAGGTGTTTTATGCCAAGTACCTATATGCTGTTGGCTATGGTCTTGCCACAAAGCAGTTGGAACTGCAAGGGGTTCAGGGATTGTCGTTACTTACAATGATACCCAATACGATTGAACCGATGATTTCCCAAGCGGTAGCCGATAATTCAATCATTGCCGAAATTTATCTGCGTATGACCTGTGCGGCTATTTACCATACCGGTGGTAATAGTGAACAGGCGATTTATCATATTGACCG